>NZ_JAELVH010000091.1 GCF_019399235.1 Streptomyces poriferorum
GGCCATCCCGACGAGGCGGAGACGCTGCTGCGCGAGGCGGCTGCCGGGGACGGGCGGGTGTACGTGCGGCTGTCACTGCAGTCCAACGACCGGGGGCGTCCGGTCGGCGGGGCCGGCGGGTTCACCACCGTGCGGGAGGGAGCGGACGGGGTCGTGGTCGCCGTCGGGCCGATGCTCGACAACGTCCTCGCCGCGACGGAGGGACTCGACGTGACCGTGTTGTACGCGACCACCGTGCGGCCGTTCGACGGCCGAGGGCTGCGACGGGCGGCCGGCGCCCGGGCCACCGCCGATGTGGTGATCGTCGAGCCGTATCTGGCGGGCACCTCGACGAGCGCCGCCAACGACGCGCTCGCCGCGCTCCCCCACCGGATCCTGGGGCTCGGCGTGGCCCGCGAGGAGTTGCGGCGGTACGGGCAGATGGACGAGCATCTCGCGGCGCACGGTCTGGACCCGCGCGGTCTGCGGGACCGGATCAGCGGCTTCCTCGGCGGGTGAGCCGGCGGAGGCGGGCCTGTACCGGCCCATTGACCGGGTGGAAGGCGTGACTCTAACCTGAACAACGCCTCCGGAAAGCGCTTTCTAAACTCTCTCGGCACCCACCCCACAGGGAGCGCCCGTGAACCGTCGCCCTTCGATCCGCGGCGCCTTAGGGAGCCTGTTGCCCCCGCGCGACCTGCTTCCGCTCGCCGCGCTCACCCTCTGCCCGGTGCTCACGTTCTGCCTTCTGGCGACCTCGCCTCCCCCCGCCCACGCCGCCTCTTCCCGGACTCCGGCCGCCGTTCCGGTCACCTGGCCGCAGCCCGCCTTCCGCGAGGCGGAGTGGTTCACGATGACGGGCGGGAAACACGGCGGGGCGGTCACCGCGCACCGGGCCGGCGACTCCGGCGGGCGGCGGATCACCGAGATCGAGGACGGTGACTGGATCGACCTCGGCGCGGTGTCGCCGGGAAGCATCGATTCGGTGACGGTCCGCGCCGCCTCGGGCGGCATCGGCGGCACGGTCGAATTCCGGGCCGGATCGCCGGCCGGGCCGCTGCTGGGAAGTCTCACCGTCCCGTTCACCGGGGGCTGGGACCGCCCCGCATCGCCGACGGCCCGGCTGACGGGGGCCGCCGGCGGGGTACGGCTGTTCGCCGTGTTCGCCAATCCGGCATGGAGGGCGGGAACGGCCGACCTGTTCGCCGTCGACTGGTTCCGCTTCGACGGCCCGGCGGCTGACGGCGGATAGGGCGCACACACGGATCAGCGCGCGGCCAGGAGTTCCCCGTACCACGCGAGCGTCTCGTCGACCGTGGCCGCAAGGGGGTTGGGCCTGAGCCCGTACGCCTTCTCGATGGCCGAGGAGTCGACCGTCTGCGCCTCCGTGTGCTGGTAGAACATCTCGGCGTACTCCGCCATGAACACCTCGTCGAACGGCCCGAACGGGCGCGGCTGCGCCACGACGGTCAGGTTCAGGGCGCGCCCCACACGCTCCTCCACCATCGTCAGAATCTGCCGGGTGGTGAGCGCCGGGGCCGTGGGCAGGTGCCAGACCCGGCCGTACGCGTCCGCGTTCTCGCCCAGGGTCGCGAGCCCCGCGGCGACATCACCGATGTACGTGTAGCTGTGCGGCAGGTCGATGTCGCCGAACGCCGGGACCTCTCCCCCGGTCAGCGCCGCCGGGAACACCGCGCCGCCCAGCGTGGAGTTGAGGACCCCCGGCCCGACGAAGTCCGCCGACCGGCCCAGCACGACCCGGAGCCGGCCGTCGGCATGGGCGGCGAGGTAGCGGGTGTCCAGTTCCGCACGCATCCTGCCCTTGCGCGTGGTGGCGTTCCACGGCGTGTCCTCGGTCATCACCGCACCGCGCGTCTCGCCGTACGGATAGAGCGTGTCGAGGACCACGAGGCGGGCACCCACCGCTTCGGTGGCGGCGAGTACGGCCCGCTGGATGCGCGGCATGACCTCGACCTGGAGGTGGTAGCCGACGTTCACGCAGTGGTAGACGACGGCCGCACCTTCGACGGCCGCGCGGGCACCCTCGGCGGTGGCCACGTCGGCGGCGAACCGGGCGACACCCGCCGGTGCGCGCCCCTCGCCCGACCGGTCGACGAGCCGCACCTGGTGCCCTCGGCGGGCCAGTTCGGCAGCCAGCGCGGTCCCGGCGGGGCCGGCGCCGAGAACGACGTGGAGGTCATGCGTCGCGGTCATGCGGTGCTCCTCAAGAGGCGGTCCCTAAGGAGCGTTATTGCCCCTCGCTTCTGTTAGACACCGTAACCTTTGCCATGAGCCATCGCAACCCTGACTGTTAGACTCCGTAACTGAAGTGAGTTTGCCTAGCGAAAGGGGCCCGGGATGCCCGCGGCGCAGCAGGGGCCACGGGCCCGGTACCGGGAGCAGACCCGGGCGGAGATCAAGGAGGCGGCGCTGCGGCAGCTCGCCGACGGGGGTGTGGCGGCGCTCGCGCTCACCCGGATCGCGAAGGACATGGGCCTTTCGGGCCCGGCGCTCTACCGCTACTTCGCCAGCCGCGACGACCTGCTGAACGCCCTGATCAGGGACGCGTACGACGACGCCGCGACGGCGATGGGCGCAGCCGCGGCCCGGTCGGAGGCAGCCGCTCACGGCCCGCGCGAGCGGCTGCACGCGCTGGCTACCGCCTATCGGGCCTGGGCGGTCGGCGAGCCGCACCGCTATCTGCTGATCCAGGGCTCGCCGGTACCGGGGTACGTGGCCCCCGCCGACACGTTGGAGCGCGCCCGTGCCGCGCTCGGGCCGTTCCTGCCGGTGTTCACGGGCGGGGAGCCGGGAGCGGGGGTGGCTCCGGTGGTGGCGCAGATGGAGGCCTGGCTGACGGCGGACACCGCCGTGGCCGACTGGGTCGCCGCATACGCGGTGGAGGCGGCCGGCGACCCGGCGGCATCGGCCCGCGCGTTGGCCGGCGCGGTGCTCGCGTGGGCGCAGTTGCACGGCTCGGTCGGCCTGGAGGCGGCGGGCCAGTTCACGGGGATGGGCCACGACGGGGACAGCCTGCTGGTCGCGCAGATCGCCATGCTGGCGGACGCGTTCGCGCTGGCGTGAGCCCCTCCGGGGCGACGGCGGGTGACGCCCCCCGACGCCGGACGCCGGACCGGCCTCTATGGCCGGTCCGGCGTCCGGGTGGGTGCGGTGCGGGCGTCAGGAGTGGATGAGCACCTGCGAGAGGGCCACCCGGCCCGTGCCGGTGGTCACGATCTTCAGCGTGCGGGTCCGGCTGTCCAGGTCGATCACGGTGGGGCGGAGCGCCTTGCCGCTGACGTGGACGGTTCCGCTGTCCGTCACGATGTCGAAGTCACCCGTGACGGAGGCGGAGTTGTTCCACACCTCCACCTGCCGGACGTGCCGGACGCCGCCGAGGTCCACCTGCCACCAGGCACCCGCCTCGGAGAGCGTGCGGGTGTCCGTGTTGGTGTCGGCGTCCAAGGCCAGTTCCGCCGTCGCCGTCGCGTCGGTGGAGGACTGGGTGGCCGTGCCGGTGCGCGCGAGGTCGGTGCGCAGCTGCTCGACCGGGCCGCCTCGGGAACCCGCGCGAGCGGCGACGGCGAGCGCTTCGGCGGGGAGCCGGTCCAGACCGGTGAGGTTGTCCGTCATGACGGATCCGCGTCCGCCGAGCGCGGGTGCGGCGGTATCGGTCCAGTTGTGGCGCGCGGTGTTCTCGATCCCGTAGTCCGCCCAGTTGGAGACCCACTTGTAGCCGATGCGGGTGATGACGTTCTTCTCGACGGTGATGTGCGAGGACTGCTCGTCGAGGTAGATGCCATTGCCGTCGCGCTCGGTGTTGCCGTACGCGGAGCGGTTGATGTAGTTACCGCTCAGGACGGTGCCGGGCTGGGCGCCCTGGGTGTAGATGGCGCCGCCGTCGTGCTGCTGCCGCGCCACCTCCATGACGTCGGTGATGCGGTTGTTCGTCACCTTGTTGTCGCGCAGCACGGACTTCTGGGCCTCGGTCTGGTTCCAGCCCCAGCCGACGGAGATCCCGGAGTACGGGAGGTGGTCCAGGCTGTTGTGGTCGACGGTCAGTTCGGCCTCGTAACCGGCCCAGATGCCCACCGCGTCGGTGTACTCCACGCCGGTGCGGCTGATGGTGTTGTACGCGACGGTGTTGCGCTCCCCGGTGAGTTCGGCCCCCGGCATCGGCTCGGTGTCGCCGACGTACACCGCACCCGAGGACAGGTCGGTGAAGGACGAGCGGGTCACGGAGCTGTCCTTCGTGCCGGCCTCCAGGACGGCACCGGCCCCGCCGAGATGGGTGAACCGGGTGTTCCCGATGCTCACCCCCCGGCCGCCGCGGACGGTGACCGCGGCGGCCGGCTTGGTGTAGAAGCGGCCCGCGTGGTCGACGGGGCCGGTGGCGCCGGTCAGGGTGAGACCGGCCTGCATGCCCGCATAGCCCTCGTCGGTGCCGGGCTGTCGGTACGCCGCATACGCGAAGCCGATTCCGTCGACGGTGACGTCGTGTGCGCCGTCGACGACGAGCAGCTGTTCCGTGTGCGGAGTGACGGCCTGCGCGTGGCGCATGTTCTCGCCCTTGCGCGGCAGGTAGGTGACCGTGCGGTCCGTCGAGTTCCAGACGAACTCGCCCGGCTGGTCCAGTAGTTCGAGGGCGTTCTCGAAGAAGGCGACGCCGCTGTAGCGAGTGGAGTCGACCGTGGTGGAGTCCCAGGCGGGACCGGTGCGGTCCGTGCCGCTCGCCGAGTTCGTCCAGCAGGGCTGGGCGAACGTCATGGTGTCGCCGCTGACGGCCGCGATCCGGCAGTGGTAGTTGCGCCAGCGGACCCGGATGACGGCCTCGGCGTCGGTGGGGCGCTGCCACCGGTCGATTCCGGTGGCGGTCGCGCCCGTCATGCCGGCCTTGGTCGCATCGCACGTGGCGGCGGCGCAGGCCTCGCCGCGGGCACGGGTCGCGCGCCTGCCGTCGACGAAGAGCTGACGCGGGGTGACGCCTTCGGGAACGCGGGCGCTCCAGGTGCCGTCGGCGTTCTGCCGCCAGCCCGTGATGTCCTGTCCGCCGGAGAGGACGGGGTGGGCGCCGGGGGCCGCGGCCCAGGTCACGCCGGAGTCGGCGGAACCGAGCTTGAGCGGTTCGTCGAGCCGGTACGTACCGTCCTCGAGGAGTACGCGGACCTCGCGTCCGGTCACCGTGCGGGCCAGGTCCCGGGCCGCTTCCGGGGTACAGGGACGGGCGACGGTGCAGGAGGTGCCGTGGCCGGCCGGGGCCGCGTACAGGGTGCGGGTACCGGGTGCGGCCTGTGCGGCCGGGGCGGCGAGGAGCGCGGTCAGGACTGCGGCGGTGGCGGCAGCGGCGGTTCCTCGTACGACGTTCATGGAGCGGTTCACGCAGAGGCCTTCCAGTCGGGGTGGCCGGGCATGGGCGGATTGACGGCTCCGAAGAGCCAGTCGCGCAGGAACGGGTCGACGGAGCGGTCGCCGGTGACGCGGACGGCGTGCTGGATGAAGGCCTCGCTGGTGTAGGTGGAGTCCTTGAAGCGCTTCACCCACTCACGCATCACCTTGTCGAACGACGGCCGGCCGATCCGCAGGCTCAGGGCGTACAGGACGAGTGCGCCGCCGTCGTAGATGTTCGTGCCGCCGAGTGCCTTGGGCAGTCCGGGCGGGCCGTCGGCGACGCGGACCGCGTCGAGCTTCTCGTACGTCGCCTTCATCTTGTCGGCGAAGACGGACCAGCCGCGCTCCTCGCCGTACAGGCCCGCGTAGTACACGGCGGGGCCCTCATTCAGCCAGGCCTGCTGCCAGTCGTTCGGGGTGACGGAGTCGCCGAACCACTGGTGGACGAGCTCGTGGACCATGGTCGTCTCGTAGCCGGGCTGACCGTTGGCGTTGGGTTTGAACCAGTTGGTGGAGAAGAGGGAGAGGGTCTGGTTCTCCAGGGCGTCGGTGTAGCCGTCGTAGATGTGGAGCCCGTAGACGGAGAACGGGTAGCGGCCGAACTTCGCCTCCAGCCAGGCGAGATGGTCGGCGGTACGGGCCACGATCGGGGCGTACTTGTCCTCCTGGCCCTGCGGGACGATATGCCGCAGGGGCAGGCCGCGATGGCTGTTGCCGTACAGGTAGGTGCCTTTGACGACGGCGATGCCGATGAGTTCGGTCGCCATGCGCTCGCGGAGGGCGAAGTGCCAGACGGCACAGCCGTCGGCGCGCGGGGTCCGGTGGGTCAGTTCGCCGTTGGCGGTGGCGACGAAGCCCTCGGGGGCGCTGATGTGGAAGGTCCACGTCGCCTTGTCGGACGGGGTGTCGTTGCACGGCAGGAAGGTGTCGGCGCGCGAGGACTGGGCGGCCGAGGCGAAGCCGCCGTCGGTGCCGAACTTCCATCCGGTGAGGCCGAGCCGGGGCGCCTTACCGTTGCCCCGGTAGCGGATCTCGGTGGTGAACGCCTGCCCGTCGTGGAGCGGGCGGGCGGGCGCGACGGTCAGCTCCTGGCCGCTCTTCCCGGGAGCGAGCGACCAGGTGGCGGGGCGGCCGGCGACGGTGACGGAGTCGATCGTGTGGCCGTCGGTGTCGAGGTTGAAGGCGGAGAGGTCCTGGGTGGCCCTGGCGCTGATCCTCACGGTGGCGGTGAAGTCGTACGTCACCGGGGTGAAGTCGAAGGCCAGGTCGTAGTGGAGGACCTGGTAGCCGCCGTTGCCGAGCGTGGGGAAGAGCGGGTCGCCCACGCCGTCGGAGCCGGGCTCCGGGTCGAACCCGTGAGGCCGGGCGAAGGCGGGAGAGCCCAGGGCCGGGACGGCGACGGCCGCGGCGACCGCGGCCCCGCCGAGTGCGAGGACCGAACGTCGTGTGGTCACTTCTTGCCCTTCTGGAAGGCTTCCTCGAACTCGCCGCGGGCCTGCTCGCCACCCTTGGCCAGGTAGTCCTTGACCAGCTGGTCATAGGCGGACATGGGCTTGCGGCCGGAGATGATGTCCTTGAGCGCGTCCAGCTTGAACGAGTAGAGGCTGCCGTATCCCTTGGAGTCCCAGGTGGGCGAGGAGTACTGGAGCGTCGGGTCCGGCTCCATCATCGGGATCATCTTGCTGAAGGCGTCGTGGACGTGCCGGACGCCCGCCTCCGAGTCGGCGCTGAAGACCGCGGGCACGGCGGAGGCCATGAACTTCCAGGGCACGGTGACGTCCTGGGTGCCCTGCTTGGTGAGCGCGGGGTTGCCCTTGGCGTCGCGGGTGAAGTCCTTGCCCTCGACCCCGTAGTTGATGAGGGTGTACTCCTGGCTGCCGAACGGCGATGCGGCGAAGTCGGCCAGCGCGAGGACCTGCTTCACGCGGTCTCCGGACGCCTTCTTGATGTGCGTGTTCTCCAGCTTGACGTTGTCCATCCAGGCGACGGGCGCGGAGCCGAACGGCACGAAGGGCCTCGGGTCGTACTTCTTGTCGATCGCCTTCATGGCTGCGATGTAGCCGACACCGGGTGCCAGATAGGTGGGCATTCCGTCGTAGACGTAGGCACCCTTGCCGTTCTTGAACATGTCCGTGTACTGGGCCTTCTGCGCCCCGGACATCTGGAGGGTTCCCGGGTAGAAGCAGCCGGACTTGTAGAGCGACCGCGCGGTCTCCACCGCCTTGCGGAACTCCGGTGTCTCCAGGTCCGTGGTGAACTTCCCGGTCGTGGCGTCCAGCCGCCACGCGTACGGTGCGCCGGCCGACATGGCGAGGACGTTGGTGGCGCCCGCGATGATCGCGTACTGGTCCTTCTTGGGCCGGGTCAGCTCCTTGCACGCCTCGACGAACCGGTCGAGGCCGGTGATCTGGTCGAGGCTCGTGATGCCGATCTCCTCGAACAGGTCGTGCCGGTAGAAGCCGGCGCCGCCGGTGCCGGTACGCGTGATCGGGATGCCGTAGAGCTTCCCGCCGAAGATAGCGGCCTGCCAGGCGCCCTTCGGGATCGCGGCCAGGTTCGGGTAGTCCTTGACCTTGTCACCGGCGAGGTACGGGGTCAGGTCGGCGCACGTGGCCTGGAGGAAGCCGGACTTGTTGTCGACACCGCCGACCTCGGGGTACATGAAGAGGTCGGGGAGGCTGTCGCTGGCGACCATGGTGGAGAACTTGGTGCCGTAGTCGTCGGCGGGCACGGCGGTGATGTTCACCTCGCCGCCCAGCAGCTTCTCGATCTCCTGCCAGGCGGCGTTCCGGCCCCGCGAGGGCGGCGGCGGGGAGAACGTCTCCATCGTGGCGCTGATCGGCTTCGCACCCTTGAGCGGCGTGCCCTTCGTGGCCCTCAGCGGCTGGGCGGGGTAGCTGAAGAATCCCTGGGGCACACCGGCGGCGGTGCCGGCCAGGTCGGGCTTCAGACCGATGTTGCGGACCGCTGTGTCCGGGAGCAGCGAGGCGCTCTTGGCCTCCGCCTCGGCGGTCGTACCGCCGTCGCCGCAGGCGGCGAGCAGCGGGGCGGCGGCCAGTCCCAGACCGACGCCCGCACCCATGCGGAACAGTGCTCTGCGATTGATGGGGGAAGAGCTCGACACCTGAATCTCCTTGGAAGGGGGAGAGGGAAAGGAAGAAGTGGGGGGCGGTGGCTGCGCTCAGCCCTTGACGGCGCCTGTGAGCACGCCCTTGGTGAAGTAGCGCTGGAGGAACGGATAGACACAGAGGATCGGGACGACGGCGATCACGAGGACCGCCATCTGGACGGCCTGCTGCGGGGCGAGCACCTCGCCGGCCGATGCGGCGTTCAGGCTCTGGCCCTGGAGGACGTAGGTGCGCAGCACCATCGGCAACGGCCATTTGTCGGTGTCGTTGAGGTACAGGAGCGAGTTGAAGAAGGCGTTCCAGTACGTCACCGCGTAGAAGAGGCTGATCACGGCGAGGACGGCCTTGGACAGCGGCAGGACGATCCGCACCAGGATGCGGAAGTCACCGGCGCCGTCGACCTTCGCCGCGTCGTACAGCTCCTCCGGCAGGTTCATGAAGAAGGACCGCAGCACGACCAGGTTGAAGGCGCTGACCAGGGTGGGCATGACGAGCGCCGCGTAGGTGTCGTACAGGCCGAGTCCCTTGACCAGCAGGAAGTTGGGGATGATGCCCGCGTTGAACAGCATGGTGAACAGGGCGGTCATCAGGATGAAGCGGGACCCGGTGACTTCGCGGCGGGAGAGCCCGTACGCCATGCCGACGGTGACGAGCAGGCTGGCGAGGGTGCCGAACACGGTGATGCCGACGGAGACGAACAGCGCCCGGGTGACGACGCCGCCGGTGAAGATCGTGCGGTAGGCGTCCAGGGTGGGGTGGTCCGGCCACAGGACGAGGCCGGAGCTCTTGATGATGTCGGTCTGTGAGGCGAAGCTCGTGCCGATGACGCCGATCAGCGGGTAGGCGACGGCCAGGACGACCACCACGACGGCGACCGCCTTGGCGGTCGTGCCCATCCGGGTCGGGCGCTCCATCCACGGCGGCCGGCCGTCGGACTTGCGTACGGGGGCGGGGCGGGGCGCCGGTACGGTGCTCCGGGTCTTGGCGCGCGTCTTCTCAGCGGTCAGCACCGCGGTACACCCCTTCGTGGCCGAGCCGGTGGGCGAACTTGTTCGCGCCCAGCACGAGTGCGGTGCCGATGACCGCCTTGACGAGTCCGACGGCGGCGGCGACGCCCCAGTCGTTGTCCTTGATGCCGTGGTAGTAGACGTACGTGTCGAGGACTTCACCGGCGTCCGGGCCGACCGCGTCCCGCTGGAGCAGGATCTGCTCGAAGCCGACGGAGAGGATCTGCCCGAGGTTGAGGATCAGCAGCAGGATCAGTACGGGGGCGATGCCGGGCAGCGTCACGTGCCACAGACGGCGTCGGGGTCCGGCGCCGTCGATGGCGGCCGCCTCGTACTGCTGCCGGTCGATGTTGAGCAGTGCGGCGAGGATGATGATGGTGCCCCAGCCGGCGTCCTTCCAGGCCACCTGGAGGGTCAGCAGCCAGGGGAAGGCGTCGGGGTCGCTCATCATGTCGTAGCGCGGCAGACCCATGCTGCCGAGAACGTCCGGCAGCACGCCGGCGCCGCCCAGGATCTGCTGGAAGATCGAGACGATGATGACCCAGCCGATGAAGTGCGGGAGATAGACGACGCTCTGCACGAAGCGCCTGATGCGGTCGCTGGCGATGCTGTTGAGGAGCAGGGCCAGGGCGACAGGCACCGGGAAGAAGAAGACCAGCTGGACCAGTGCGATCTCCAGCGTGTTGAACGTCGCGCTCCAGAAGGCCGGTTCGGCGAACGCCGCGGAGAAGTTGGCGAAGCCCACCCAGACGCTGTGCATGTATCCGAGGTACGGCTGGTAGTCCTGGAACGCCACCACGTACCCGAGGAGCGGGACGTAGTGGAAGACGACGAAGTAGAGCAGGCCGGGCAGGGTGAGCAGCAGCATCACCCGGTCGCGCTTGATCCGCTGTCCGAGCGTCAGCCGGCGTGGGGCGACGGGTGCCGGAACGGCCGGCGGGGCGGGTTCTTCGACCTGCTTCCGCCACTTTCGCCGCTTTTCCCGCGGCAGCGGGGGTGCTGTGTCAGCCATGGTGCGTCCTGTTCGGCTGGGTGGCGCGTGGTGAGCCTTCTGCGGCCGCAAGTTAGTAAGCGGTTAACCCAAGCGTCAAGAGATCCGGGCGAACGTCTTTGTTTCGCGATGCTCTCCGCAACGAAATCCGCCTCGCGAAGGCCTGAATACCATTACAAATAGGGCGGTTAGGCGGCGGGAGAGCTTGACGGTCACCCATCGCGCTCCTTAGCGTGCCGGTCATTCCATAGAACGCGATTACTGTCCGGAGGCAGGGTGCGAACCACCGAAGAGGCGCCGGCTCGGTCCGGTACCGATGCTGCGGCCCCGCCCGAGAGGCGCCCGCGCACGGTCCTGGTCATGAGCCCCGGGTTGCTGGACGACGTCTTCCCGCCCCCTGTCCGGGCCCGTCTCGAGGAGACCGCGGAACTCCTCGACCCTTCCCTGATCAGCGAGTTCGACTCCCCCGACGCCGTGCGGGCGCTGGCCTCGGCCGAAGTGCTGCTCACCGGCTGGGGGTGCCCGCCGGTGGACGCCGGCCTGCTGGAGCGGGCGCCGCGGCTGCGGGCGGTCATCCACGCGGCCGGCACGGTGAAAACGTTTCTGTCACCGGCCGCCTTCGACCGCGGGATCACCGTCTCGTCGGCCGCGGCTGCCAACGCGGTCCCGGTGGCGGAGTACACCCTGGCGGCGATCATCATGGGGGCGAAGCGGGTGTTCCCGCTGGCGGGGCTCTACCGCGCCCGCCGCACCCACCGCACCGGCGCCGACCTCGACCGGCAGCACTGGCTCGGTACGCACGGACTGACCGTCGGGGTCGTGGGCGCGTCCCGGATCGGGCGCCGGGTGATCGAGCTGCTGCGGGTGGTCCTGGACGCGGAGGTGCTGCTGTACGACCCGTACGTGGGCGCGGCCGAGGCCGAACTCCTCGGCGTGACCCGCACGGACCTGGACACCCTCGTGGCCACCAGCGACGTGGTGAGCGTCCACGCCCCGGACACCCCCGAGACGCGGGGCATCATCGACGCGCGCCGGATCGGCCTGATGCGGCCCGGCACCCTGCTCGTCAACACCGCACGCGGCACCCTGGTGGACACCGAGGCGCTGACCGGCCACCTGGTCAGCGGGCGGCTCGACGCCGTCCTGGACGTCACGGCACCCGAGCCGCTGCCCGCCGGACATCCGCTGTGGGACCTGCCCAACGTCTTTCTGACCCCGCATCTCGCGGGCGCCCAGGGCAACGAGGTGGGGCGGCTGGGGGCACTCGCCGTCGAGGAGCTGACCCGGTACGCGCGGGGCGAGCCCTTCGCCCATCCGGTGCACCGGGCCGACCTGGGGAGGATCGCATGAGCACCGTCCCCCGGCAGGCTCTAGGCTCGGCGTCACACAACAGCCACCAGGGGGTGAGCCGGATGCGCCGGCAGAGCACGGCCGCGGACGGACAGCGGCGGGCCACGGTCACCGACGTCGCACGGCGCGCAGGCGTCTCGACGGCCACCGTCTCCCGCGTACTGAACCGCAACTACCCCGTCGCGGAGGCCACCCGGGAACGGGTCGAGTCGGCCATGCGCGAGCTCGGCTACGTGGTCAACGCGCACGCCCGCGCCCTGGCCGGCGTCTCCAACCGCACCGTCGGCATCATCGTCAACGAGGTCATCGACCCCTTCTACGCCTACATCGCCCGCGGCGTGGAGCGCGAGGCGGCGCTCGGCGGGCGGCTCTGCCTGGTCTGCTGCACCCAGGGCGACCCCCAGCGCGAGCTGGCCTTCATCGACCTCATGCACGAGCGCAGGGCGGACGCGGTGGTGGTGGTCGGCGGGTCGATCGCCGACCGCGGCTACACCTCCGAACTGGCCCGCCGGGCCCGCGAGCTGGACGCGGGCGGCTCCAAGCTGGTGCTGTGCGGACGGCCGCCGCTGGGCGAGGCCGCGCCCACCGCGGCGGTCGAGTACGACAACGAGGGCGGCGCCTTCGCCATCACCGACCATCTGCTGATGCAGGGCCACGAACGGATCCTCTACCTCGGCGGACCGCCCAAGCTCTCCACCACCCGTGACCGGCTGGCAGGCCACCGGCGCGCCCTGGAGCTCCGCGGGATCGCCATAGATCCCGAGCTGTCCCAGCCCGGCGCCTTCAGCCGCAACTTCGGCTATCGACGGATGGCCGAACTGCTTCGGGACGGACCGGAGTTCACCGCGGTCTTCGCGGCCAACGACGTGGTCGCCGCAGGTGCCGCCCAGGCGCTGGAGGAGGCGGGCCTGCGGGTACCCAAGGACATCTCCCTGGTGGGTTACGACGACATCCCCGTCGCCCAGGAACTCCGCCCCCGGCTGACCACCGTCCACGTACCGCTGGAGGAGATGGGCCGCCAGGCCGTGCGGCTCGCCGTCTCGGGCGGGGACGAGGACGACTGGCGGGAGCCCACCACGGGTGCCCTGCGGCTCGGCACTCACATCGTGGTACGCGATTCCGTCGCGCCCCGAGCCGGCAGGGCCAGCCGTATGTGACCGGTTACTACCCGCCTGTCCGCAGTCGGCCATAGAAAATCACAGTAACTTCGCGACTCCCCTTGCGGCTCGACAGCAACCGCTTACATGCTGGCGGCACGCCCCACCCCCGGTCCGCACGCTTCCGCCCCTCATTCGTTTCTGCAGGGAGAGTTCCGCATGCGCAAGTCCATCTCCTCAAGCCCGGCTTCCCCCTCGGTCGGCCGCCGCACCGTTCTCGCCGCGGGTGCGGGGGCGGTCGCCGCACTCGGCGCCGGTGCCGTCTCCGCGCAGGCCGCGACCCGTAGCCCCGCCGTCCGCCCGGTCTCACTGACGGTCACCGCCCGTCCGGCCGCCGAGGCCGAGCGGCTGCGCCTGGCACAGGCTCTGCGCGGCTCCGAGTTCCAGGCCACCGGGCTGTACGCCCCCGCCGGTGCCACGCTCTCGCTCACGGTCCAGCCGCACGACGACCTGGTGCCCACGCTCTGGATCGGCGCCTGGGACTACTACGGCGACATCACCGAGCCGCGCGGCTACCCGCTCACCGCGGGCTCCAACAACGTGACCGACCCGCACGGCGGCCCGGTCTATCTGACGCTCACCGGGCAGGGCGAACGAGCGGGCGTGCTGTTCCGCTCCGGCACCGTTCCCATGCCGGTGTTCACCCTGGGCAGCACCACGGAGGCCGCATACCAGCACCAGCTGGACACCCTGACCGCCTCGCCCTGGGTGGAGCTCCACGGCCCGAACACCATCATGACGCTGACCCGCGAGGGCGCGCTGCTGTACCGCGGCGAGGACCATGCCGCGCTGCTCCGGCTGATCGAGACGATCATCGACTCGCACGCCCGGATCAGCGGGCTGGACGGTTCGAAGCCGGTGCACCGGCGCAAGGCGGGCCCGTACCACTTCACCGAGGTCAGCAAGGTGCCCACGGGTGTCGGGGCATACGCCACGCACGGCTACAACGGATTCCCGAGGGCCTATCTCGACCGGGCCACCACGGTCGAGGGACTGCGCACGCGCGGCTGGGGGCTCTACCACGAACTCGGCCACCTGCACCAGCAGATGGCGTACAAGCCGGGTGGCCTCACCGAGGTCACGGTGAACATCTACTCCCTGGCCGCCCAGCGCACCCTCGGCCGGCCCTCCAACCTGCTCACCGTCGACCCGGCCACCGGGCTCACCGCCTTCCAGACCTCCCGGGCGAAGTTCGGCACCGCCGGGCTGACGTACGAGAAGTCGTTCGGCGCGTACGAGAAGCTCGTGCCGCTGCGCCAGCTGGAGCTCGCGTTCGGGGACGACTTCTGGCCCCGGCTGCACAAGCTGGTGCGCGAGGAGAACCCGCAGTCGGACTACACGGAGAACGCCAAGCGGTACCGCGCGCTGGCCACGTACTCCAGCCGCGTCGCGGGATACGACCTCACCGACTTCTTCGTGAACACCTGGGCGTTCCCGGTCGACGCCGTCGGCAAGGCCGAACTGGCGGCGCTCGGCCTGCCGCAGCCGCCCGTCGACCCGAGCACCCTCACCGACTGACCAGGCACGGCGAAGGAGTGACCATGCAGTGGAGCAGAAGGACCCTTCTGGCGGCGGGCGGCGCCACCGTGTCCGGAGTCCTGACCGCGGGCCCGGCACGGGCCGCGGAGCCGGGACGCGCGACGCGGAGCGCCGACGAGGATTTCGACGTCCTGCTGGCCCGCGCCGAAACCCTGTTGACCGGGGGCGGGTTCGATCCGTCGGATCCCGGCTTCGCCGCCGGGGTCGCGGCCCTGGACGGCACGGCGAAGGGACTCTGGGACACCCTGGACCGCACCGCGGCCCGCACCGCGCTGTGGAACGATCTCGCACCCGTCACCGATCCGGGGAACTTCGGGCAGAGCTATACCCGGCTGCGCACGCTCGCGACTGCGTGGGCCACCCCCGGCACCTCGCTGTCCGGCAGCGCGGAGACGGCGGCCGCCCTGCTGTCCGCGCTGCGGTTCACCTACGACACCGCCTACCACCCGGCGGCCCGGGAGAGCGGCAACTGGTGGTTCTGGGAGATCGGAGCGCCGCGCGCGCTGATGGACACCTGCGTCCTGTTGCGTGGGCGGCTGCCGGCCGCCGACCTCGCGGACTATCTGGCGGTCGTCGACCGCTTCTGCCCGGACGCCGACCGACGTACCAACTCCCCCACCCTGTCCGAGACCGGCGCCAACCGCACCGACAAGGCCGTGATCGTCGCGCTGCGCGGACTGCTCGGCAAGAACACCGACAAGCTGGCGTCCGCCCGCGACGCGCTCTCCGACGTGCGCGACGCGGGGCGCAACAGCCTGTTCAGGTACACGGGTTCGGGTGACGGGTTCTACGAGGACGGCTCGTTCGTCCAGCACGACGTGGTCGCGTACACCGGCTCGTACGGCACCGTGCTGCTCGGCGGCGCCGCCTATCTGCTGTCCCTCCTCGCGGGCTCGCCGTGGGCGGTCGCCGACCCGAAGGTCTCGGTGATGTACGACGCCGTCGAGCGGAGCTTCGCACCGGTGATCTTCGACGGGCTGATGATGGACGCGGTGCGCGGGCGCGCCGTGTCCCGGCAGCGCGCCGGCGACCACCGGGACGGCGCGACGGCCGTCGCGGCGATCCTGCTTCTGGCATCGGGCGCCCCGGCGGACCGGGCGGACCGGTGGCGTGCGCTGGCCAAGGGCTGGCTGACCCGCAACCGCACCACCCCCTTCGCCGCCCTGGCCACCCTGCCCCAACTCGCCCTGGCCAAAGCCGTACTGGACGATCCTGCGGTCCCGGCCGGGGCCCGCACGACGGGCAGCTTCGTCTTCGCCGACATGGACCGGGTGGTGCACCGCCGCCCCGGCTGGGCGTTCGCCCTGTCGCTCTCCTCCAGGCGCATCTCCGCGTACGAGGCGGGCAACGGCGAGAACCTCCACGGCTGGTACACCGGCGACGGCATGACGTACCTGTACGACGGTGACGGCCTCGGCCAGTTCAACGACGGCTTCTGGCCGACCGTCGATCCGTACCGTCTCCCCGGCACCACGGTCGACACGCGCGAGCGCGCCGATCTCGGGACGGGCGGCGGGACCTCCACCTACCGCCCGGCGAACGCCGTCGCGGGCGGTGCGGTGCTGGACAGCCGGCACACGACAGCCGCGATGGAGGTGACGGGTGCCGAGGGCAGCACCCTGCGGGCCAGGAAATCGTGGTTCCTCCTCGACAACGCGGTGGTCGCGCTCGGAGCCGGCGTCACGGCGAGCGACGGCCGGACGGTCGAGACGGTCGTGGAGAACCGCAACCTCGGCGCGGGCGGCCGCAACCGGCTGCTGGTGGACGGGGTGGATCCGGGCGCGAGCGCCGCCGTCGCCCGGGCGGGCTGGGCGCATCTCGACGGGACCGGCGGCTACGTCTTCCCCGGCACGACCGCTCTGAACGTGCTGAGCGAGGAGCGCTCCGGCACCTGGCGGGCGATCAACACCGGTGCGGACACCGGGGGAAGCACCGACTCCGTGACGCGTCGCTACGCCACGCTGTGGCTGGACCACGGGGTCTCCCCCACCGACGCGGGCTACGCCTATGTCCTGCTGCCCGGCGCGTCGGCGGCGGCCACCGCGGTGTGGTCGCGCTCGCGGCCGGTGCGGATCGTGGCGAACGACACCACCGCGCAGGCCGTGGAGGACCGCAGGTCCGGGCTGACCGCGGTGCACTTCTGGGGCGCCGGTTCGGTGGCCGGGATCACCGCGTCCGGTCCGGTGACGCTCCTCGTACGGCGGCGGGGCGCGCAGGTGTCCGTCGCGGTCGCCGACCCGGGCCGGACCGGGACGGTGGTATCGGTCGAACTCCCCTTCCGTGTCAGGTCGGTGGCCTCGTCCGACGACACCGTGACCGTCGCCCCGGGGGCCCGCCCGGTCCTCACCGTCGCCGTCGGCGGTTCCCGCGGCCACACCCACCGCGCCGAACTCGTCCGGTAACCACCTCCACCGATTCCTGGGAGCAGCACCACCATGTCCGTCGCCCCGCACCTTCACCTGCCGCCCACCGACCGGGTCCTGTCGTCACGTACCGGCTGGACCCGGGCGCACTGGGAGGCGACCGCCGACCGGATGCTGGACGCGCTGACGCCGTACGCGACCCCCGGCTTCGCCCAGTACCGGCTGCCGGGCCGCGGCAGCTGGTCCGGGGTGGTGTCCGACGGGCTGGAGGGCTTCGCCCGGTCGTTCCTGCTCGCCGCCTGCCGGATCGCTGGCGCGGGCGGGGCGGTCGACCCCGCCCTGATCGAGCGGTACGCGGCCGGTCTCGCCGCGGGCACGGACGCCGCGAGCGGGGAGGCGTGGCCGCGGCTGACGGACTGTTCGCAGCAGATGGTGGAGGCGGCTTCGATCGCGGTCGCGCTGCACGAGACACGGCCGTGGATCTGGGACCGGCTGGACGCAAAGGTCCAGGAGCGGGTCGTCGACTGGTTCTCCGGGTTCGTCGGCGGCCGCACCTGGGACAACAACTGGCGGCTCTTCCAGGTGGTGTCCGAGCAGTTCCTCGCCTCGGTGGGAGCCCCGTACAGCGCCTCGGACATCGAGGAGGGTCTGGACAGGATCGAGGACTGGTACGTAGGTGACGGCTGGTACACGGACGGGGACGGCCGCAACTTCGACTACTACATCGGCTGGGCCATGCATCTGTACCCGCTGCTGTGGGCCCGGATCGCGGGCCCCGGCGGCGACGGCGGCCGGAGCGCCGTCCACCGGAAGCGCCTGCACCGGTTCCTGGAGGACTACCCGCGCTTCTTCGGGGCCGACGGCGCCCCGGTCCACCAGGGCCGCTCCCTGGCCTACCGGTTCGCCGCGCTCGCTCCCGTGTGGATGGGCGCGCTGGCCGACTGCACACCGCTCGCCCCCGGCCTGACCCGCCGCCTCGCCTCCGGCACCCTGCGCCATTTCGCCGAGCGCGGGGTGCCGGACGAACGGGGGCTGCTGACGCTCGGCTGGTACGACACCTTCCTGCCGTCCACCCAGCCCTACTCCGGGCCGGCCTCCCCCTACTGGGCGAGCAAGGGCTTCCTCGGCCTGCTGCTGCCCCCCGACCACGAGGTGTGGACCGCGCGCGAACTCCCCCTGCCGGTCGAGGAGTCCGACACGTACACCGCACTGCCCGCCCCCGGCTGGCTGCTGCACGGCACCCGGCACGACGGGATCGTCCGCCTCGTCAACCACGGCAGCGATCACAACCCACCCGCGCCGGACTCCGCGGCCATCGAAGCCGGCGCGGACCCGGACCTGGGGGCGGGTGAGGACGATCCGCACTACGCGAAGTTCGCCTACTCGACGGCGACGGCCCCGGAGTCCGCTCCGCACGCCCTGGTCCGCGATGTCGACGGCCATCTGGCGCTGCTCGCCCCGGACGGCACTCCGTCCCGGCGCCGCCGGATCCATCCGCTGCGCTGCGAGGACCGCGTCGCCTCCTCCTGGTCGGCGGCCCGGCTGCCCGGTGACGGGCGCGCCTACCGCATCGAGACGACGAGTGTGCTGCACGGCCCGTGGGAGATCCGGGTGCACCGGGTCGAGGCACCCGAGGGCGCGGTGGTCCGCGAGGGCGGCCACGCGGTCGCGCACGCGCAGAGTCCGTTCGCCTCGTCGGCGCCCGACTGGGCGCTCGCGCGCACGGCCGACGGGCTGAGCAGCGCACTGGTCGCGCTGTACGGATGGGACGGGGGTGTGGACGGCGCCGCCGTGGCACGCGACGTCGAGTCCAATGCGTACGGCCCGCACTCGGCGGTTCCGTATCTGCGCAGCGCACCGCATGCGGGCGGCCGCAGCGTGCATGTCTCGCTCATCGTGCTGTCCCGAGACAGCATTCACCCCGAGGCGTTGCGCACGGCCGTGCGGGTGCGGGTGGACGGCGAGGCGGTCGTGCTCACCTTCCTGGACGGCCGCACGGTGGAGGCCTGACGGCATGGTCCGGCGCGGGGCTCAGATGCCGAGGATGTTCTCCTCCCGCTGGTGGATGTGCCCGACGAGCTCCCGCGCCAGTGACTTGATCGTGTCGAGCCCCGCCCGTCCCCACGGACGGGGCACGATGTCGACGGCGCAGACGGCCCCCAGGGCGATGCCGGTGCGGTCGATGAGCGGCGCCCCCAGGTAGGAGCGGATGCCTATGTCGTCGACGACCGGATTCCCGGCGAACCGCGGGTAGTCGCACACGTCCTCCAGGACCAGTGCCTTGCGCCGTACGACGACATGCGGGCAGAAGCCGTGATCGAGGGCCACATAGCGCCCCCGGCGGCCGCTGCCCGCCGCCGCAACCCCCAGGTCGGAGCCCTTCCAGGTACCCGCCGGAGTGTGCAGTCCGGCGAAGAACTGGCGGTTGCCGTCGATGAAGTTGACCATCGAGTAGGGCACCTCGGTCACTTCGGCCACCCGGTCGGCGAAGGCGTCGAAGTTGTCGAACGAGGCGTCCGGCCGCTCCCCCAGCCCCAGTCTCCGCAACCGCTGGGTCCGGACGTCGGTGTCGCTGTCGACGGGCGTCAGCAGCAGCCGTCCGAGGGCGCGCGGGGTCGTCACGGATGGACTCCGTAGCTTCCGTGGCCGGTCAGCGGGGCGGGTTCGGCGGTGGCGTTGATGAGGTGCTGGACCAGAGTGACCAGCGCGCCGGTGCCCGAACTCGCGATGCGGGCGTCGCAGAGGACGACGGGGACCGCGGGCGCGAGGTCGAGGGCCGCCCGCACCTCCTCGGGGCCGTAACGGAACGCGCCGTCGAACTCGTTGACCGCGACGATGAAGCCGATCCCGCGTCGTTCGAAGAAGTCGACGGCGGCGAAGCACTCCTCCAGTCTGCGGGTGTCGGCGATCACGACCGCTCCGAGCGCGCCCTGGGAGAGTTCGTCCCACATGAACCAGAAGCGCTCCTGTCCCGGTGTGCCGAACAGATAGAGCACATGCTGCTCGTCCAGCGTGATCCGGCCGAAGTCCATCGCCACGGTGGTGGAGGTCTTGGACTCGATGCCTTCGAGGCTGTCCGTCGCCGCGCTGACCTGGGTCAGCAGCTCCTCCGTGCTCAGGGGCGCGATCTCGCTGACCGCGCCGACGAACGTCGTCTTGCCGACGCCGAACCCTCCTGCCACCAGCACCTTGAGGGCGACGGGGAAGCCCTCGGGGCTGCCGGGGTCCTCCTCGTAGCCGGATGTGCGGGTGCCGTCCTCGTACCCGGACGCGCCGGGTCCGTTGTCGTACCCGGATGCGCCGGATCCGTTGTCGTACCCGGACGCGGCGGGTCCGTTCTCGTACCCGGGGTGGCCCGGCGGGGCCGCGTACCCGCCGCCCGGGGCGTCCGCGTAGCCGACGTGTCCGGGGCTCACGGTCCCCGCGTACGGGGCGGAGCCGTCGAAGCCGTCAGAGCTGTCGTCGTAAGCCATCGAGCACTGCCTCCAGCAGGGATCGGTCGGTGGGCATGTCATGGAAGGCGGGCGGGTGTGCGGTGACCGCGCCGCAGTCGACCAGGTCCGAGAGCAGGACCTTGGTGACGACGGCGGGCAGCCGCAGATGCGCGGCGATCTCGGCCACCGAGGTGGGACCGCCGCACAGCCCGAGCGCCACGGAGTGCTCGGGACCCAGGTGCGTCTGCGGAACGGTCCCGGTGGCCATCACCAGGGAGAGCAGGTCGAGCACGGTCGTGGGACGGGTACGGCCGTTGCTCACGGTGTAGGGGCGGATGAGGCGGCCTGCCGCATCGTCGAGCAACGGCCCGTCCTGCGTGGCCGGCATGGTCATAGTCCCGCGGCGCCCGGCACTCCGGCCGCTTGTCTCGTCGGCGTCATCAGATAGGGCCGGACGCTCTTGACCAGCATCGTCATCTCGTAGCCGAGCACGGCGGCGTCCGCGTTCCGCCCGGCGAGCACGGCCAGACAGGTGCCGGAGCCGGCGGTCGCGACGAAGAGGAGCGTCGAGTCGAGTTCCACCACCACTTGGCGGACCTCTCCGTTGTCCCCGAAACGGGCCCCGGCACTGCGCCCGAGCGAGTACAGGCCGGCCGCCAGCGCGGCCATGTGGTCGGCGCTGTCGGCGTCCATGCCGTGGAAGGATTTCACCAGCCCGTCGGCGGACAGCAGGACCGCGCTGCGCGTGTACGGCACGCGCTGTACCAGCCCGCTCAGCAGCCAGTCGAGGTCCGAGACCTGACCGGACGGCATATCGGTCGCCATGGTGCATCTACTCCTTGGTGGTGTTCACGTTCGCTTCGAGTGGGTCTTGATCGCTGTGGTACGAGCCCGCCCTGAGCAGTTCCACGGGGACGGCGCCACGGACCGGGAGCGGCTCCAGCGGCGCCCTGACCGGTGCGGGGCGTTCCCGGCCGGTTCGCAGGTCCCCGGACCCGCCGGCGTCCGCTCCGGTGCCGTCGGACGCCCCCGACCCGGTGTCGCCGTCCGGTACGGGATCCGCCTCGGACTCCTGCCGCGCCTCGGCGAGGTCGATCCCGCGCCGGAAGGCCGCCACCAGCCCCGGGTCGTGCAGGGTGGGCTCCTCCTCGGCGCGCGGGGCGGGGGCCTCCCTGAGCTGCGGGACCAGGTGTTCCTGGTTGGCCCGCCTGGGGAGTTGGGGCCGGCCCATCGTGCCGCGCACGACTCCGGTCTCCTGGGGCAGCGCGGGGACCGCGTCGTCCGTGGTGGGGATGCCGGAGCG
>NZ_JAELVH010000092.1 GCF_019399235.1 Streptomyces poriferorum
ATCACCAGACGGTGATCACTGTCACCGCACCCAACCTCCGTGGACAGAACACCTAGCCGACGGCTGGAACCTCGAAGAGATCCACGTTTTCGAGGAAGGCGACCTGCCCCGCCACGTGTGTCGCGCCACCAGACAGCGTCCCTTTGACCGAGGCCCCCGCGCCGCCGGCGGACATCACCGTCGGCGGCGCCGGTCTGCTGTGCGTCACCTTTTTACTGCGGCTGCGCGCCCGCATTGCCGACGCAGCGGCGGGCACGGTCGCCCACGTCATCGCCGCCGACCCCGCCGCCCCGCTCGATCTCCCGCCTGGTGCCACTAACCGCGTCTCCGACTCAGTGCCCCGTGACAGTCCGATGGCGCCGTAGTTGACGCCGAGCGGATGGGCGAAGATCGTCGGCCGAGATGGTGTCGCGTGAGGTCGAGAGCGGTCATCGACGAGGCCCTGCCGGAAGGGTGAGGACGGCGACGACGATCTTTCCGTACTCGGTCTCCTCGACCGACCAGGCGCTGGCGAGGCTGTCCACGATGAACAGGCCGCGCCCGCCGGCAGCCACCGTCCCTTCGTCAACAGATGAGTTCGAAGGTCGTGCAGGTACGGCAGTGATGTCGGCCCCGCGGTCGACGACGCCCAACGCCGCACCGAACTCGTAGACCTCAACCCTTATGAGGACCGCACCGCTGCTGTGCTGGATGGCGTTGGCTATGAGCTCACTGGCCACCATCATGGCGTCGAAGAGCTGATCCTCCGCCTTGCCGTCCAGGACGTCGGCCAGGACGGTCCGGGCGGCGCGCTGCGGAGCATCGAGTCCGTCGAGCACCACATCACGGTGGACCAACAGGTCTCCGAGGCTCCGGTCACGCACCATTTCGGCAGTTGTCGTGGACATCCTCGTCTCCTCGCATTGGGAGGGGAGCTACGCGGTGACTTTGTCCGTCGCCGCGGTGTCGTCGTCGAAGGTCATCTCCGGTGCGGGTCGGCGGAAGCCCTTGGTCAGGAAGGCCAGATAGACGACGCCGATCGCCAGCCAGACGCCGCCGATCTCGAGTGCGACGTCATCGAGCCTCGTGAGCAGGTAGAGAGAGACGCCAACGCCGATGGCCGGCATCACCAGGTAGGAGAAGAGGTTGGGGGTGCGGCCGTCTCTGCGCTCTCGGACCAGGTGGGCAATCACGCAGACGTTCACCAGGGCGAAGCCGAGGAAGGCGCCGAAGTTGATGAACGAGGTGGCTGTGGTCAGGTCAAGTTTCATGGCGATGACACCGGCGGCCGCGGTCAACAACAGGTTCAGGACGGGCGTTCCGGTCTTCCCCGACAGCTTGCCGAAGACGGCCTTTGGCAGTGCGCCGTCGCGTCCCATGACGTACATGAGGCGGGCGGCGGAGGCTTGCAGGGCGATACAGGAGGCGATGGATCCGGCGATGGTGACGAAGTTGATCATCTCGGCGTACGTCTCGCCACCGACCAGGACCTTCAGGTGGTAGGCGGCCGCGTCGACGTCGACGAACTTCGCGCCGGGGTGAACCAGCTGCATCACGAAGGACAGCACGATGAAGATCGCTCCGGCGGCGATGACGCAGCCGATGATGCCGCGGCCGATCGTCCTCGCCCCGCCCTTGGCCTCCTCACCCAGCGTGGAGACGGCGTCGAAGCCAAGGAAGGAGTACGCGGCAATGGCAGCGGCCGCAGTGACCGCGCCGATCGACGTGCCGGAGTTCCACAGCGCGTCCGTGGCGGGGGCGGACGAACCGTGCTTGCCGAGAAAGACGACACACAGGGTGGCGAAGAGGACCAGCGACCCCAAAGCGATGAACATCAGGACCTTGTTGACGCGATCCGCGAGCTTCATGCCGAAGACGTTGATGGCGGTGGTGATGCCCACCGAGACGATCAGCCAGACCCATTTGGGTATCTCAGGGAACTGGGCGTGGAAGTAGATCGCGGTGATCAGCCAACCGACCATCGGGATGAAGAAGTAGTCGAGCAGCATCGCCCAGCCGGACAGGAAACCGATGCGGCTGTCGAGCATCTTGCGGGCGTAGGTGTAGACCGATCCCGCGCCGGGCACGGCGCGTGCCATCTTCGCGTAACTCAGCCCGGTGAGCAGCATCGCGAGGGTGGCGACGGCGAACGCGGTGGGGGCCGCGCCGCCGCTGGTGGCGGCGACCACGCCGAACATGGTGACGACGATGCCGGGAGAGATGTAGGCCAGGCCGAACAGGACGACGGAGAAGAGGCTCAGGTCGCCCTTCAGTCTCACGCTGTTCCCCGTGGTCTCGCTGCTCATCGCGGTGGCTCCTCGGTGGTGTGGGCGGGGTTCCAGGTGGCGGGGTCGATGCGGCCCCCGTACAGCGGGAGCTCAAGGGCTGGGTCGCCGGGCCGGAATTGGTCCCAGATCCGGTTGAGGCCGACGGTGCCGTATCGGCGGACGTTGCTGACCTCGTCGAGGTCGATGACATCGGTGAGGGTGCAGTCGCCGGAATCGACGGTTTCGGCGCGCACCGTGCCCTGGGGATCGATGACGAGGCTGCGGCCGATCGCGGAGGGGGCAGCGGAGTTGACGCTGGCGACGAAGACCTGATTGGCGATGGCATTGGCGCGGTTGAGAACGACTTCTTGCGCACGGTCGCTCGTCGGCGTGCGGACCACGTTGACGATCAGCTCGGCGCCCATCCAGGCCAGGTGGCGGGAGATCTCCGGGAACCAGGTGTCGTAGCAGATGGATAGTCCGATGCGGCCGACCCCGGCGAGGTCGACCACCTCGAACCGGTTGCCGGGTGTGGTCGTCTCGTACGGGCGCCACGGACAGATCTTGCGGTACGCGGCTAGGCGCTCACCCCGTGGTGAATAGACCGGTGCCGTGTTGTGGACGCGGTCGCCGTCTCCTCGCTCGTAGACGGTGCCGGGCACCAGCCAGATGCCCAGATCCCCCGCGAGCTCGGCGAAGACCGCGTCGCGTTTGCCGTCGAGCGGCTCGGCGGCCTCGTCCGGGGCGGCCGGGACGCCGGGGGCGCTCTCGCCGAGGTGCAGTTCGGGGTAGACGACGAGTGAGCCCGGTGCGCGCAGCTTCACGCGCCGCTCCACGTCGGCGGTAAAGCCTGCGAGGTCGTCGGCCGGGCGGCCGGGCGCCTGGGCGAGGATCAGGGGCAGAGGGCGGGCCATGCGGGAACACCAGCCAATCGAAGGGTGCATTTCACCCGGAGAAGTCGACGGAGATTCGGACTCCGGTAACCAAAAATTCCGGTGAAATAAGAATGCGCCCCATCAGTCATAGCCTCAAATACTTGGAAGGGTTGATTATCATGCCCTTGAGGCATGAAGGTGCCATACTCACCGCGTCTCCCAAGGGACCACCGCCCCGGAGAGCCGAGTGCCACGCTCATTCCTGAGCATCATGGGGACCGTTCCGCCGCCAAGGCTGCCGAGGCGGTCCGCATCGCCCTAGCCTCGCCGCCGCGCCAACCGCACAGTTGGCGAAGAGCCTCAAGCGTGACGATCTTCGACCACGGCGGCTGACCAGCATTCCCTTCCCTGGCCCGCCACCCGGCCGCCCGTGCGGACACCGGCCGCGCCGCGCAGATCACGGCGGTGGCGCCGCCCATCACCATCACCGGCGTGATCAAGCTGTTCCTAGCCACCCGGGGTCCAGGCGCACTCACCTCGCAATACCGAAAAGTAACGGATAGGTCGCACACTGCAATCGGTAAAGATCTCAGCGCACACCTTGCGTCACGGCTCGTAACCTCTAGCCTCCGTGCATGGCATTTCTCTCAAGTCGCCGCAGACGGGCACGCCTTTCTGTGGAACTCGACGACGCTGCCCTCGGCCGGCTACTGAAGTCCCTTCAGTCGACGCCGAATACAGGCGCGATCGGGACGACGGACCTGTACATGGCCCAGGTATCCCGTCTCTTGAACCAGAGCCGGGCCGACTGCGACCGCCGCGCCCATCAGCTCTCCGTGCTGGCGTACCGCCTGTCCGAATCGCACGGGCCCCGCGCCTGGGCCACTCGCGAGCCGCGAAACGCGAGCGCGCTCGTCCTCTCCGCATGGGCGCAGCTCGAACGCGGGCGCTCCCGGGGGTACCTGGAGGGCTCGGCCGGCATCGCCGACAGCTGTCGGCGCGCCGCCGAACTGGCGCCGGAGGACCCCACACCCTGGGTGGTCATGTTGGGGCTCGCACGGCTGGAGCGCCGCAGTCAGCCGGAGGTGTTCGGCCTGTGGAACGAGGTAATGACGCGCGACCGCTGGAACCGTGAGGCGTATCTGACCATGCTGCGCTATCTGGGGCCGGAGGAGATGGGATCGCGCAGCCAGGTACTGGACTTCGTCGACGCGATCCGCGCCCGCATGCCCACAAACGCGCCCTGCGCGGCCACCGAGCTCACCGCCCAGGTGCTGCAGTACCACTCCGTCCTCGCCCGAGGCGGAGTGGAGGCGCTGATGGCACGCACCCACTGGTCCCACGCATCCGCCGCCCAGGCCCTCGACCGTGCGGCACACACCTGGGCCCAGCCCGGGTTCTTCCACCACGCGGCAGCCCTCGCCGACCTGAACCTGCTGGCCTACGCGCTGATCGCCGCCGAGCGGCGCGGCGAGGCCCGCCCGGTCTTCGAGGCGATCAACGGTACGGTCGCGGCCTGGCCTTGGAGCGTCGGAGGTGACCCGGTGTCCGAGTTCGAGAAGGCGCGGAGCAGGAGCGGGGCGGGCGTATGAGTTGAGGGGACCCACCCCTCGGCTTGGGGGACCGGACAGTTCTTGACGGCAGAGCAACCGCGAGAGGGGGAACGTCGGCACACTCCGACTCCACGCAGAGAGCCACCCATCGGACCGGCCGAGGACGAAGCCGAGGCGTGGATCGCCTGGGCCGAGGGCTATGTGCAACGCCTGAATCCGCTCAGCGGTTCACCGTTGATGCCGGAAATCCCCGAACCCCGGGCCGAGAACCTCAAGCCGTTCATGCACGGCTTGAGCCCCTACGGACCCACCTACTGAGCGCCCGCCCGACTGCCGGCCGCGATACCGCGCTTGGCAGCGCGCCCGCCGCCGCAATCAGCGACGGCGGAACGGACCGCTTCCCTTCAAGTCTCCGCAAAGTCAGACCTCGGAAACTACATCCAGTACCCAGCGCGACCTGCACGATCGCCCGCCTGACACCTAGTCAGAACGAGCGTCATTTGAGCGTCACGAGCGTCATTTCAGCGTCAAGATATCGCCCGTAACGCCCACAGCGCACATAACGCACACCGCACGAACCCGCAGGTCAGACGCCCTTTGCGGCGGGCTCAAGGATCGCGACGCACTCAACGTGATGCGTCATCGGGAACAGGTCGAACGCCCGCAGCGTCCGCACCTTGTATCCGCCCTCCGCGAAGTACGCCAGGTCCCGCGCCAGCGCCGCCGGGTCGCACGCCACGTACGCGATCTTGCGTGCCCCCAGGGCGGCCAGCTGGTTCACCGTGGCCTTGCCGGCGCCCGCGCGCGGCGGGTCCAGAACGATCAGGTCGCACTCGGTGATGCCTGTGCGGGGCAGGACCTGGTCGACCTTGCCGTGCTCGATGCGGACCCGCTCCAGGTCCTTGAGGTTGTGCCGGGCGTCCTCGACCGCGCGCTTGCCGGACTCGATGCCGAGCACCGCGCCCTTCTCGCCGATGCGCTGGCCGATGGCGCCGGCGAAGAGGCCGACGCCGCAGTAGAGGTCGAGGGCCGTGTCGTTCTTGCGGGGCAGCAGGCCCTGCATGACCGCGCGGACCAGGGTGTCCGCGGCCTGCGGGTGGACCTGCCAGAAGCCTCCGGAGCCGACGCGGTACGTGCGGTCGTCGGCGCGTTCGCGGACGAAGCCGCGGCCGTGGACGCGGTGCACTCCGCCGTCGCGCTCGTCGACGCGCAGGACCGAGACGGGCTTGTCGAGCTCGACCAGCGGGAGGCGGCCGCCCTCGCGCGGGGTGAGGATGACCTGGCGGTCGTGGGAGCCGGTCGCGGCGATGGCCTCCACCGTGGCCATCTGGGGCCAGTCCTGCTTCTCGATGCCGAGCTCGGTGACACCGGGCGCGGCGATCATGCACTGGTCGATGATCTCGACGTCGTGCGAGCGGTGCTTGCGCAGGCCGACGCGGCCGTCCGCGTCGATGGCGTACTGGACGCGGGTGCGCCAGGCGGGCACCTCGCCCGGCGGAAGCTTGTCGCCCTCGGCCGGCATGACGGTGCCGTCCCAGCCCGCCTCCTCGGGGGTGAGGCCCGCGAGGCGCTGGAGCTGCTCGGCGATCACTTCGCCCTTGAGCCGGCGCTGGGCGCCCGGCTTGGCGTGCTGCCAGTCGCAGCCGCCGCACTTGCCGGGGCCGGCGAACGGGCACGGGGCCTTCACCCGGTCCTTGGACTCCTCGATGATCCGTACGGCGTCGGCGCGCAGGAAGCGGGAGTCGGTGGCGCCGTCGGTGACCTTGGCGACGACCTTCTCGCCGGGCAGGGTGTGGCGTACGAACAGGACCTGGCCCTCGGCGGTACGCGCGATGCAGTGGCCGCCGTGGGCGACCGGGCCGACCTCGACCTCGTACTCCTGCCCCACGAGAGATTCCCCGGACTTCGATTCCCCGGTCTGCGATTCCCCGGTCTGCGGCGAAGTGGATTCGTTCTGCATGAGGGGAGGGCTCCAGAGATCAGGGGGGACGGCGAACGGCCGGACAACAACCTACGAGTCTACGTGGGTGTCGTCCGGCCGCTTACCAGGAGCCGCTACGGAGCGTCAGCTCTTGTTCGTCGGTTCTTTGTGCCTGCGCTCCACCGGGCCGCGCCGCACCGAACCCGGGGCGTTCCAGTCGGCGCGCCTGCGGGCCCGCTTCTTGGCCGCCTCGGAGGACTCCAGCTGGTACGGGACGGAGGTGACCATCACACCCGGGGTGAAGAGCAGCCGGCCCTTGAGCCTGAGGGCGCTCTGGTTGTGGAGCAGGTGTTCGTACCAGTGGCCGACGACGTACTCCGGGATGTAGACGCTCACGACGTCGCGCGGGCTCTCCCGGCGCAGGCCCTTGACGTACTCGATGACCGGGCGGGTCACCTCGCGGTAGGGCGAGTCGAGGATCTTCAGCGGGACGTTGATGCCGCGCCGCTCCCAGTCCTCCTTGAGCGCCTTCGTTTCGGCCGGGTCGACGCTGATGGAGAGCGCCTCCAGGTGGTCCGAGCGGATCAGCTTCGCGTAGGCGAGTGCGCGCAGGGTGGGGCGGTGGAGCTTGGAGACCAGGACGATCGAGTGGACCCGGGAGGGGCGGACCGTCTCGTCGGACGGGGTCTCGTCGGCGGCGATCTCCGCGGCGACCCGGTCGTAGTGCTTACGGATCGCGGTCATCGTGCCGTAGAAGATCACCATGCCGAGCAGCGCGACCCAGGCGCCGTGGGTGAACTTGGTGGCGAGGACGACGACGAGCACCAGGCCGGTGAAGAAGGCCCCGAAGGTGTTGATCGCACGGGAGCGGATCATGTGGCGGCGCTTGAGCGGGTCCTTCTCGGAGCGCAGGTGCCGGTTCCA
Source organism: Streptomyces poriferorum (assembly GCF_019399235.1). Lineage (GTDB taxonomy): Bacteria > Actinomycetota > Actinomycetes > Streptomycetales > Streptomycetaceae > Streptomyces > Streptomyces poriferorum. The sequence goes on from NZ_JAELVH010000092.1 coordinate 7,520, forward strand.
GTGCCGGACCATGCCGGTCTGGCTGAGGGTGAAGGAGACGAACACGCCGACGATGTAGAGCTGGATCAGCCGGGTCGAGTCGGCCCCGTAGATCCAGACCAGCAGGATCGCCGCGCCGGCCAGCAGCACGATGCCGTTGGAGAAGGCGAGCCGGTCGCCGCGGGTGTGCAGCTGGCGGGGCAGATAGCGGTCCTGGGCCAGGATCGAGCCGAGCAGCGGGAAGCCGTTGTACGCGGTGTTGGCGGCCAGGAAGAGGACGAGGGCGGTGGCCGCGGCGAGGATCACGAAGAAGAACGTTCCATCGCCGAAGACCGCGGCCGCGACCTGGGAGATCACCGGGTCCTGGACGAAGGACGAGCCGACGGGGGTCCCGTTGTTGATCAGGTCCTTCGCCGGGTTCTCGGCCATCTTGACGTCGGTGGCCATGGCCAGCCCGATGATGCCGCAGAACATGGTGACGGCCAGCAGGCCCATCGCCGCGAGCGTGGTGGCGGCATTCTTGCTCTTGGGCTTGCGGAAGGCGGGAACACCGTTGCTGATGGCCTCGACGCCGGTCAGGGCCGCACAACCGGAGGAGAACGCCCGCAGCAGCAGGAAGACCAGGGCGAATCCGGCCAGACCGCCGTGCTCGGCCTTGATCGTGTAGTTGGAGGTCGGGGCGTGCATGGTGTCGCCGAGGACCAGTCCGCGGAAAGCGCCCCACGCGATCATGATGAAGACGCCGGCCACGAACAGGTAGGTGGGGATGGCGAAGAGTTTGCCGGACTCCTTGACGCCGCGCAGGTTCATCACGGTCAGCAGCACGATGGCCGCGATGGCGCACGGCGTCTTGTGTTCGACGACGAACGGGATCGCGGAGCCGAGGTTCTCCACGCCCGAGGCGATGGACACCGCCACGGTCAGGACGTAGTCGACCAGCAGGGCGCTGGCCACGGTCAGTCCGGCCTTCGGGCCGAGGTTGGTGTTGGCGACCTCGTAGTCGCCGCCGCCGCTCGGGTACGCGTGCACGTTCTGCCGGTAGGAGGCGACGACGGTGAACATCAGGACCACGACGGCGACCGCGATCCACGGGCTGAAGTGGTACGCCGACACGCCCGCGATGGAGAGCACCAGGAGGACTTCTCCGGGTGCGTACGCCACCGAGGACAGCGGGTCGGATGCGAAGACGGGAAGGGCGATGCGCTTGGGGAGGAGGGTCTCCCCCAGTTTGTCGCTGCGCAGGGCCCGGCCGATCAGGATCCGTTTGGGCACGTCGGTCAGTTTGGACACGCTGAGGATCGTAAGGGTTCCGTATGCGAGCGACCCACGCACCACCCCCGTGGCCCCGCAATCTCCTGCACCTGGCTGGAAAGGCCACGAAATCCTTAACGGAATCCTTGCACCGGGGGCCCCTCGAAAGCCCTCCCGAAGCGCTCCCGACCGTTCTCTCGAACACCCTCCGAACACACCTCGGAAGTTCGTCCGAACGCTTCGGGGAACGTCGGCTTTGCCACAGTGCCCCCGGGATGAGCACACTCGAATGAGGCAACGCACCCGGCGCCGCTTAAGCTCAATCCTGGGCAACGGGACGAACCGTTGCCCCATTGTTTGCCCGGCCAGCCGAGGAATGAGTATGAGCAGGGTGTTTTCGCAGGTCAGCCGGACGACCAGGACTGCGAGGTAGGCGCAAGGTGCACATCGTCATCATGGGCTGCGGGCGAGTGGGAGCCGCTCTCGCGCAGACCCTGGAGCAGCAGGGGCACACGGTCGCCGTCATCGACCAGGACCCCACGGCGTTCCGGCGCCTCGGCTCCGGCTTCGGCGGCCGTCGCGTCACGGGGGTCGGGTTCGACCAGGACACCCTCCGCGAGGCGGGGATCGAGGAAGCCGGCGCGTTCGCAGCGGTGAGCAGCGGCGACAACTCCAACATCATCGCGGCCCGTGTGGCGCGCGAGATGTTCGGGATCGAGAACGTCGCGGCCCGGATCTACGACCCCCGGCGTGCCGAGGTGTATCAGCGTCTCGGCATCCCCACGGTCGCCACCGTGCGCTGGACCGCGGACCAGATGCTGCGCCGGCTGCTGCCCTCGGGCGCCGAGCCGCTGTGGCGCGACCCGAGCGGCGGTGTGCAGCTCGCCGAGGTGCACACCACACCGTCCTGGATCGGCCACAAGATCAGCACCCTCCAGGAGGAGACGGGCGTGCGCGTGGCCTTCCTCACCCGGTTGGGCGAAGCCATACTGCCGTCGTCGCAGACGGTGCTGCAGGAGGGCGACCTCGTCCACGTGATGATGCGTACGGACGAGATCGCGAAGGTCGAGGCGGCCTTCGCCGAGGGCCCCGAGGAGGGCGGTCACTGATGCGTGTCGCGATTGCCGGGGCCGGCGCGGTGGGTCGTTCCATCGCGGCCGAGCTGCTGGAGAACGGGCACGAGGTGCTGCTCGTCGACAAGGCGCCGACCGCCATCTCGGTGGAACGGGTGCCGATGGCCGAGTGGCTGCTGGCGGACGCCTGCGAGATCACCTCGCTGGACGAGGCGGCGCTGCAGCGGTGCAACGTCGTGATCGCAGCGACCGGTGACGACAAGGTGAACCTGGTCGTCTCGCTGCTCGCCAAGACGGAGTACGGCGTGCCGCGCGTCGTCGCCCGGGTGAACAACCCGAAGAACGAGTGGCTGTTCAACGAGTCCTGGGGCGTCGATGTGGCGGTCTCCACGCCGCGTCTGATGTCGGCCCTGGTCGAGGAGGCGGTGAGTGTCGGCGATCTGGTCCGGCTGCTGCGCTTCAGCCACGGTGACGCGAACCTGGTCGAGCTGACGCTGCCGCCGGAGTCGGCGCTCGCGGGCACGCAGGTCGGGGAGGTCGCCTGGCCGGAGGACACCTCGCTGGTCACGATCATCCGCGGACAGCGCGTGCTGACGCCGAGCACGGAGGAGACCCTGGAGGCCGGGGACGAGCTGCTGTTCGTCGCCGCCCAGGCCCGCGAGGAGCAGCTGGAGGACCTGCTGTCGGTGCGCCAGGGCGACCCGGAGAGCTGAGAGCGGAACCACGCGAGAGGGGCCTGTCACCGCCGACGGCGGTGACAGGCCCCTCTCGTCTCGTGTGTGCCAGTATCCCTGGCCGCGGCCGGATCGTGAGTGCCAGTACTCCTGGCCGCGGCCGGATCGTGTGTGCCAGTGCTCCAGGCCGCGGGCCGGATCGTGAGTGTCAGTACTCCTGGCCGCGGGCCGCCGCTTCGGCGGCCGCCGCCTTACGGGCCTTCTCGGCCTGCTCTTCGGCCTCCATCTCGGCGAAGACGTCGATGGGCGGCGGCGCCTTGGCGAGGAAGACCCAGGTGAGGTAGACCGCCAGCAGGAACGGCGGGATCTTCAGCGCGATCAGGACCCAGCCGAACTGGGTGGTGTCGGCCCACCAGTACAGCGGGAAGAGGATCGCGCACTTGGCGAGCAGGATCAGCCCCCAGGCGTAGCTGGCCTTGGCGTAGGCCTTCTTCCGGCCGGGGTTCCGGGTGCGCCAGGAGAGGTTCTCCTTGAACACCGGGCCCAGGATCAGCCCGATCAGCGGGAGACCGGCGAGCGTGCTGACCAGGTAGGCGAGGGCCAGTCCGAGCGTGTAGATCATGCCCGGGAGGTAGAAGTCCTTGGCGTTGCCGGTCATCTTCGCGAAGACGACGCCGAAGGCCACGCCGAAGACACCGCTGAAGGCGTGCTTGACGGTGTCCCTGCGGATCAGCCGGACGGCCACGAGCACCAGCGACACCGCGACGGCCGCGATGGCCGAGTTCGTGAGGTTCTTGTCGATGGTGAAGATCGTGACGAAGAGCAGTCCGGGCAGGACCGTCTCGACCATGCCCCGGATGCCGCCGAAGGCCTCGAAGAGCGCGGCCTCGGTGACCGCCTTCGCGTCGGCCTCCTGCTGGTCTGTGGTGCGGTCCGTGTCGGACGTCGGCTTGTCGAGAGACGTCACCGGCTACTCCTTGCCGAGCGGTCGGAGTTCGTATTTGGGGTTGAACAGCACCCGGCGCCCGTGGCTCATGGCGATGCGGCCGGAGGCGATGAGCTTGCGGCCCGGCTCTATGCCCATGATGGAGCGGCGGCCGAGCCAGACCACGTCGAGCGGCGCGGTGCCGTCGAAGAGCTCCGCCTCGAGGGCGGGCACTCCGGCGCGCGGTCGCAGGGTGACCGTCCGCAAGGTACCAGTGACCTTCACGATCTGGCGGTCGGAGCACTCGGAGATCCGGGTGCATCCGGATGCCTGCGAGTCCTCCTCCAGCTCCTCGCACTCCAGGTCCTCCTGGGAGCTGGAGAGCCGGTCGAGCATGCGCCGGAAGCGCCCGGACGGCCGCTCGGCCTTCTGGGACTTCTCGAATCGAGGTACGGCACTCATACCCGAAGGGTACCGGTCTCCGGAGGTCCTGGAGGGTGGCCGCCGTCTCACTCGAACGGATGGCGCGGCGCCCCGGCCTCGGTCCCTCAGGCACGCTCGAAGCGGTAGCCCATCCCGGGTTCGGTGACGAAGTGCCGGGGGTGCGAGGGGTCGGCCTCCAGCTTGCGCCTCAGCTGGGCCATGTAGACCCGCAGATAGTTGGTCTCGGTGCCGTACGAGGGCCCCCAGACCTCCTGGAGCAGCTGCTTCTGGCTGACCAGCCGGCCGCTGTTGCGGACCAGGACCTCCAGCAGGTGCCACTCGGTGGGGGTGAGCCGCACGTCGCGCCCCTCGCGGTGGACCTTCTTGGCGGCGAGGTCGACGGTGAAGCCCTCCGTCTCCACGAGCACGACCTCGTCGCCGCCGTCCTGGCCGACGGGCTCGGCACGGCGCACCGAGGCGCGCAGCCGGGCCAGCAGCTCGTCCATGCCGAACGGCTTGGTGACGTAGTCGTCGGCCCCCGCGTCCAGCGCCTCGACCTTCTCGTCGGAGGTGTGCCGGGCCGAGAGCACCAGGATCGGCACCCGGGTCCAGCCGCGCAGGCCCCTGATCACGTCGACGCCGTCCATGTCGGGCAGCCCGAGGTCGAGGACGACGACGTCGGGGTGGCGCGCGGCGGCCAGCTGGAGCGCGGTGGCCCCGTCGGGCGCGGCGTCCACCTCGTACTTGCGCGCCTTCAGGTTGATCACGAGGGCGCGTACGATCTGCGGCTCGTCGTCGACCACAAGCACCCGGGTCATCGCGGTCCTGCCTTTCTGCTGTACGTGGGTCTGTAGGTAGGTCTGTGCGCCCGTGCCCCGCCCGGGCCCCGGATCACGAGGTGACCCGTGCGGGCAGGTCGGGGCTGACCGGAACGTATCCCGAGGCCGCCTTGAGGGTCAGGACCATGGTGAGGCCTCCGCCGGGGGTGTCCTCGGCGTCCAGCGTGCCGCCCATGGACTCGACGAAGCCGCGGGCCACCGCGAGCCCCAGGCCCACTCCCGCACCGCGCGGGGCGTCGCCGTAGCGCTGGAAGGGCTCGAAGATGCGTTCCTTGGCCTCGTCGGGGACGCCCCGGCCGCCGTCGGCCACCCGTAGCTCGACCCTGGCGCCCAGCGCGCTGGCGGCCACGGTGACGCGCTCACCGTCCGGGCTGTACTTGACGGCGTTCTCCACGATGTTGGCGACGGCCCGCTCCAGCAGTCCCGGGTCGACGGCGACCATGGGCAACGTCTCGGGGATGTCCAGCTCGACGCTGTCCTCGGGGACGCCGCCCAGGGCCATGGGCACGACCTCGTCGAGGTCGATCTCGCGGATCAGCGGGGTGACGGTGCCGGTCTGCAGGCGGGACATGTCCAGGAGGTTGCCGACGAGGTGGTCGAGGCGGTCGGCGCCGTTCTCGATGCCTTCGAGGAATTCGGCCTCGTCGTCGTCGGACCAGGCGACGTCGTCGGAGCGCAGGGAGCTGACGGCGGCCTTGATGGCTGCGAGGGGGGTCCGCAGGTCGTGGCTGACGGCGGCCAGCAGCGCGGTCCTGATCCGGTTGCCCTCGGCGAGCCTGCGGGCCTCCTCAGCCTCGCCGACCAGGCGCTGGCGGTCCAGGACGACGGCCGCCTGGGCGGCGAAGGCGCCGAGCACTCGGCGGTCCTCGGCGGGCAGCACCCGGCCGGAGAGGGCCAGGGCCATGTGGTCGCCGACGGGCATGTCCACATCGGCGTCCTCGGGCCGGGCGACCGGCGCCGGTCCGACGCTGCCGGCGCACGTCCACGGGTCGACGTCGCTCTGCCGCTCCAGCAGGGCGACGGACTCCATCCCGAAGGTCTCGCGGACCCGGTCCAGGAGCGCGGCCAGGGTGGTCTCGCCGCGCAGCACGCTGCCGGCCAGGAAGGAGAGGATCTCGGACTCGGCGCGCAGCCTGGCGGCCTGATGGGTGCGGCGGGCCGCGAGGTCCACGACGGAGGCCACCGCGACGGCCACCGCGAAGAAGATCACGATGGCGACGAAGTTCTCGGGGTCCTGCACGGTCAGGGTGTGCGTCGGTGGGGTGAACCAGTAGTTCAGCAGCAGCGAGCCCGCGGCGGCCGACGCCAGGGCCGGACGCAGCCCGCCGAGCAGGGCCGCGGCGACGGTCAGGAAGAGGAAGAGCAGCACGTCGTTGGCGAGTCCGGGGCCGTTCTCCATGCCCTTGAGGAGCAGGGAGAGGAGCACCGGTCCGCCTACGCCGACGAGCCAGCCCCAGATGATGCGGGCGCGGCCGAGCCGGGCACCGCGGGCGATGGGGAGGCCGCGGCCCTTGGCGACCTCGTCGTGGGTGACGATGTGCACGTCGAGGTCGGTGCCGGACTCGCGGGCGACGGTGGCGCCGACGCCGGGTCCGTAGATGTACTGCCAGGCCTTGCGGCGGCTGGAGCCGAGGACGATCTGGGTGGCGTTGACGCCCCGGGCGAATTCGAGGAGCGCGGAGGGTATGTCGTCGCCGATGACGTGGTGGAAGGTGCCGCCGAGGTCCTCGACGAGCGTGCGCTGGACGGTCAGCTCCTTGGGCGAGGCCGACGTCAGCCCGTCGCTGCGGGCGATGTAGACGGCGAGGATCTCGCTGCCGGAGCCCTTGGCCGCCATCCGGGACGCGCGGCGGATGAGGGTGCGGCCCTCGGGGCCGCCGGTGAGTCCGACGACGATGCGCTCACGGGCCTGCCAGGTGGTGCGGATGTTGTGCTCGCCGCGGTACTGCTGGAGGTACTCGTCGACCCGGTCGGCGACCCAGAGCAGCGCCAGCTCGCGCAGCGCGGTGAGGTTGCCGGGGCGGAAGTAGTTGGAGAGCGAGGCGTCGATCCGGTCCGGCTTGTAGATGTTGCCGTGGGCCATTCGCCGGCGCAGTGCCTGGGGCGACATGTCGACCAGTTCGAGCTGGTCGGCGCGGCGGACGACTTCGTCGGGCACGGTCTCGCGCTGGCGTACGCCGGTTATGGACTCGACGACGTCCCCGAGGGACTCCAGGTGCTGGATGTTGACCGTGGACACCACGTCGATGCCGGCCTGGAGGAGTTCTTCGACGTCCTGCCAGCGCTTGGCGTTGCGGGAGCCCGGCACATTGGTGTGCGCGAGTTCGTCCACCAGGGCGACGGCCGGGGCGCGCTCCAGGACGGCCTCGACGTCCATCTCCGTGAAGACGGCGGAGCGGTACTCGATCTCGCGGCGCCGGATCTGTTCCAGGCCGTGCAGCATGACCTCGGTGCGCGGGCGGTCGTGATGCTCGACGAAGCCGACGACGCAGTCGGTGCCGCGCTCCACCCGGCGGTGCGCCTCGGAGAGCATCGCGTACGTCTTGCCGACGCCGGGTGCCGCACCGAGGTAGATCCGAAGTTTGCCGCGCGCCATGGCCCCATTGTCTTCCTGAAACCGGTTCTGTTCACCGACACCGGCGGCGGCCCATGCGGCAGCCACTGTCGAACCTACTCCGTTGATTTCGTCATATCGGGCGAGGACTGCGGGCGCCGTCCGTATTGACGTAATTCTGATGCCCCGGCCCTGTCGGCGTCATTCCGGTGCCTGGGACCTGTCGGCGTCATTCCGGTGCCCGGGTCCGGCCGCCGCGGCCGGACCCGGGCACCGCGGTGCGTTCAGCGCGTTCCCGTGCCGTTCACGAGTCCCCGCAGTGCGATGTTGAGCTGGAGGACGTTGACCCGCGGTTCACCGACGAAGCCGAGGATGCGGCCGTCGGTGTGCTGGTCGACGAGCTTGCGGACCTGTGCGGTGTCGAGGTGGTTGCGTGCCGCGACACGGTTGACCTGGAGGTCGGCGTAGGCCGGGGAGATGTCCGGGTCGAGGCCGGAGGCGGAGGACGTGACCGCGTCGGCCGGCACCTGGGAGGGGCTGACGGGGTGGCCGGGGACGGAGTTGTCCTTGACGACGGCTGCCTTGGCGGTGGTGACCCAGTCGATGAGTTCCTCGTTGTCGCCGGAGCGGTTGGTCGCGCCGGAGAGGATCAGGGAGTACTGGGTGTTGACGCTGTTGGTGCCGAGGCCGTTGGAGGGGCGGGGCTGGAACCACTTGAGGTCGGGGGCCGCGGTCTCCTGGCCCTTCTTGAGGGGAAGGTCGTAGCGCTGGCCGATGAGTTCGGAGCCGACGACCTTGCCGTTCGCCGAGACCTCGGAGCCGTTGGCACGTCCGGGCATGAGTCCCTGGGCGACGCCCGTGACAGCGAGGGGGTAGATGACGCCGCAGACCAGGGTGAGGACGAGCAGGGCGCGCAGGCCTGCCCAGAGCAGGCGGGCGGAGTTTCCTACGGAGCTGTTCATGGCAGGTCAGCCGATTCCGGGGATGAGGGAGATGATCAGGTCGATGATCTTGATGCCGGCGAACGGGGCGATCAGCCCGCCGAGCCCGTAGACGCAGAGGTTCCGCCGGAGCATCGAGTCCGCGCCGCTGGGCCGGTAGCGGACGCCCTTGAGCGCGAGCGGGACCAGCGCGACGATGATCAGCGCGTTGAAGATCACGGCGGACAGGATCGCGGACCGGGGTGAGGACAGGTCCATGATGTTGAGCTTGTCCAGGCCCGGGTAGACCACGGCGAACATCGCGGGAATGATCGCGAAGTACTTCGCGACGTCGTTGGCGATGGAGAACGTCGTCAGGGCGCCGCGGGTGATCAGCAGCTGTTTGCCGATCTCCACGATCTCGATGAGCTTGGTGGGGTTGGAGTCCAGGTCCACCATGTTCCCGGCCTCCTTGGCGGCCGAGGTTCCGGTGTTCATGGCCACCCCGACATCGGCCTGGGCGAGCGCCGGGGCATCGTTCGTGCCGTCGCCGGTCATCGCGACGAGCTTGCCGCCGGCCTGCTCCCGCTTGATGAGGGCCATCTTGTCCTCGGGCGTGGCCTCGGCGAGGAAGTCGTCGACGCCCGCCTCCTGTGCGATGGCCTTCGCGGTGAGCGGGTTGTCACCGGTGATCATGACCGTACGGATGCCCATCCGGCGCAGTTCGTCGAACCGTTCCCGCATGCCCTCCTTGACGACGTCCTTGAGGTGGATGACGCCCAGGACCCGGGCCCCGTCCTCGTCCTGGCGGGCGACCAGCAGCGGGGTGCCGCCGGCCGCGGAGATGCGGTCGGTGAGTGCCTGCGCGTCCGGCGAGACGCTGCCGCCCCGCTCCCGCACCCAGGCGACGACCGAGCCGGTCGCGCCCTTGCGGACCTTGCGTCCGTCGACGTCCACGCCCGACATGCGGGTCTGGGCGGTGAACGCCACCCACTCCGCCAGGGCGAGCTCGCCCTGGTGACGCTCGCGCAGGCCGTACTTCTCCTTGGCGAGGATCACCACGGACCGGCCCTCGGGCGTTTCGTCGGCCAGCGAGGAGAGCTGGGCGGCGTCCGCCAGTTCGGCCTCCGTCACCCCTGGGACGGGGAGGAACTCGGCGGCCTGGCGGTTGCCGAGGGTGATGGTGCCCGTCTTGTCGAGCAGCAGCGTCGAGACGTCTCCCGCCGCTTCGACGGCGCGTCCGGACATGGCGAGCACGTTGCGCTGGACGAGGCGGTCCATGCCGGCGATGCCGATCGCGGAGAGCAGCGCGCCGATGGTGGTCGGGATCAGACAGACCAGCAGCGCGGCCAGCACGATCATGGACTGCTCACTGCCGGCGTAGATCGCGAACGGCTGCAGAGTGACCACGGCCAGCAGGAACACGATGGTGAGGGAGGCCAGCAGGATGTTGAGCGCGATCTCGTTGGGTGTCTTCTGCCGGGCCGCACCCTCGACCAGGGCGATCATCCGGTCGATGAACGTCTCGCCCGGCTTGGTGGTGATCTTGACGACGATGCGGTCGGAGAGCACCTTCGTGCCGCCGGTGACGGCGCTGCGGTCGCCTCCGGACTCCCGGATGACCGGGGCGGACTCGCCGGTGATCGCGGACTCGTCGACGCTCGCGACGCCCTCGACGACGTCCCCGTCGCCCGGAATGATGTCGCCCGCCTCGCACACCACGAGATCGCCGATGCGCAGTTCCGCGCCGGGGACCCTCTCCTCGTTCTTGCCGATGATCCGGCGGGCGACGGTGTCGGTCTTGGCCTTGCGCAGGGTGTCGGCCTGGGCCTTGCCGCGGCCCTCGGCCACCGCCTCCGCCAGGTTGGCGAAGACCGTCGTCAGCCACAGCCAGACGGCGATCGCCCAGCCGAACCAGTCGGTCGGATCCAGCGCCGCGAGCACGGTGGTCAGCACCGAGCCGACCAGCACCACGAACATCACCGGCGACTTGACCATCACCCGTGGGTCGAGCTTGCGTATCGCGTCGGGGAAGGAGGCGATCAGCATCCGGGGATCGAACAGCCCGGCGCCGACGCGCCCTTCGGGAGCGGGCCCGGCCGGAGAATCCTGACGGGGTGCTCGGGCCGGAGTGACTGTGGACATCGTGTCCTCTTGCTTCGTACGGACGGTCATGACGCCAGCCCCTCGGCCAGCGGCCCCAGGGCAAGGGCCGGGAAGTAGGTCAGCCCGGCGATGATCATGATGGTGGCGACCAGCAGCCCGCTGAACAGCGGTTTGTGGGTGCCCAGGGTGCCGACGGTCGCCGGTACGGGCCGCTGCTCGGCGAGCGAGCCGGCCAGGGCTAGGACGAACACCATGGGCAGGAACCGGCCCAGCAGCATCGCGAGCCCGATCGTGGTGTTGAACCACTGGGTGTCCGCGTTGAGCCCGGCGAACGCCGAACCGTTGTTGTTGGCGCCGGAGGTGTAGGCGTACAGGATCTCCGAGAAGCCGTGTGCGCCCGAGTTGGTCATCGAGTTGCCCGGCGTGGGAAGGGCCATCGCCACGGCGGTGAAGCAGAGCACCAGGGCCGGTGTGATGAGGATGTAGCAGGCCGCGAGCTTGATCTCGCGGGTGCCGATCTTCTTGCCCAGGTACTCCGGCGTACGGCCGACCATCAGACCGGCGATGAACACCGCGATGACCGCCATGATCAGCATCCCGTAGAGACCGGAGCCGGTGCCGCCGGGGGCGATCTCGCCGAGTTGCATGCCGAGCATCGTGATGCCGCCGCCGAGGCCGGTGAACGAGGAGTGGAACGAGTTCACCGCACCGGTCGAGGTGAGCGTGGTGGCCACCGCGAAGATGGACGAGCCGCCGACGCCGAACCGGTTCTCCTTGCCCTCCATCGCGCCGCCCGCGATCTCGAACGCGGGCCCGTGGTGGGCGAATTCGGTCCACATCATCAGGGCGGTGAACCCGAGCCAGATGACGCCCATCGTGGCGAGGATCGCGTACCCCTGCTTGAGCGAACCGACCATGCGGCCGAAGGTGCGCGTCAGGGCGAAGGGTATGACGAGGATCAGGAAGATCTCGAAGAGGTTGGAGAGCCCGTTGGGGTTCTCGAAGGGGTGGGCCGAGTTGGCGTTGAAGTAACCGCCGCCGTTGGTGCCCAGCTCCTTGATGACCTCCTGGGACGCGACCGCGCCGCCGTTCCACTGCTGCGATCCGCCCGTGAACTGTCCGACCTCGTGGATGCCGGAGAAGTTCTGGATGGCTCCGCAGGCGACGAGTACGAGCGCGCCGATCACCGCGATCGGCAGCAGGATCCGTACGGTGCCGCGCACCAGGTCGGCCCAGAAGTTGCCGAGTTCACCGGTGCGGGTGGCGGCGAACCCCCGGACGAGTGCCACCGCGACGGCGATGCCGACGGCGGCCGAGACGAAGTTCTGCACCGCGAGGCCGCCGGTCTGCACGACGTGGCCCATGGCCTGCTCGCCGTAGTACGACTGCCAGTTGGTGTTGGCGACGAACGAGGCCGCCGTGTTGAACGCCTGGTCGGGGTCGATCGAGGCGAAGCCGAGCGAACCGGGCAGGGAGCCCTGCAGCCGCTGCAGCAGATACAGGAAGAGGACGCTCACGGCGGAGAAGGCGAGAACACCGCGCAGATAGGCGGGCCAGCGCATCTGCGTGTTCGGATGGGCGCCGATGGCCTTGTACATCCACTTCTCCACCCGCAGGTGCTTCGCGGAGGAGTAGACGCCGGCCATGTAGTCACCGAGCGGGCGGTACGCCAGACCCAGCGCCACGACGAGCGCGAGGACCTGGAGCACGCCGGCGAGGACGGGGCTCATATCGGGCTCAGAACCTCTCCGGGTACAGAAGGGCGAGGACGAGATAGCCCAGCAGGGCTACGGCCACGACGAGGCCGGTCACGTTTTCGGCAGTCACAGCTTCGCCACCCCCTTGGCAATGAGTGCCACCAGCGCGAAGACCGCGATCGTGGTGACGACGAAGGCCAGGTCGGCCATCGGGTGCTCCTGGATGAGGTGCGGATTTCTCGGACCTCTTGAGCAAACCCCCTGCCCGCACCCCCGTGACCTGCGTTGATGGCTTCCTTACGGGGACGGGCCCGGCCTTGACGCCGCCCGTACGTGCCCGATACGCGCCCCATACGGACGGGCCTTCGCGCCCCTCTCCCCCGGACACACAGAAGCCGGTGGCCCGTATCCCTGCGAAGGGGTACGGGCCACCGGCTCAGTGTGAAGCGGTGCGGGTCAGCGCACCTCGGTGATCTCGGGGCCGCGCTGGAGGCCCGCCATGCCGCCGGAGAACTTCGAGCCCTCCTGCTCCTCCTGCTGAACACCCTCGGGAACCATCTGGGCGTCGTTGGGGAGCTTGAGGACGATCGGGTCGCGCGGGGCCATCGGCCCGTCGCCGCGGACCACGACGGTGTCCCGGAAGACCGTCTCCAGGAGACCGGCGGCCTCCGGCTGCACGGCGCCCTGGCCGGAGATCACGCCGCGCAGGAACCAGCGCGGGCCGTCGATGCCGACGAAACGCACCATCTGCACGCCGTTCGCCCCGTCGGGGAGCTGTACGGGGACCTGCGCGCGCAGCTCCCAGCCCAGCGGGCCCTCGACCTCGTCGATGATGCCGCCCTGCTGGGTGATACCGGAGGCGATCTCCTCGCGGACCTCGCCCCAGATGCCCTCCTTCTTGGGGGCTGCGAAGGCCTGCAGCTGGATCGCGCTGTCGCGCAGCACCACCGTGGCGGCGACGATCGCGTCACCGGCGACCTCTACGCGCAGCTCCATGCCCTCGACACCGGGCACGAAGATGCCGCCCAGGTCGACCCGGCCCTCGCCGGGCTGGGAGACCTCTTCGATGTCCCACGGCCCGTCCGGCCGCGGTGCCGGCGGAAGGTTCGTCCGGCGCGATCCGCCCTCGGCGTCATCGAGCCCGTCGACGACCTGCTCGGCCTCGCGCGCTTCGTCCGCCGTGTCATCGGCGGAACCACTGTTCTTGCGACGTCCGAACACGTCACTTTCCTTCCCGGTCGGATTCGACCGAAGCGTAGCCGTTCCCGCCCTGGGGAACCCCGCCCCGGACGCCATCAACATCAACGGCGGCATGACCGCCGGTGGACCCGAAGCCCCCTTCGGCCCGCGCCGAACCGGGAAGCTCCGACACTTCGTGGAAGCGCACCTTCTCGACCTGCTGCACGACCAGTTGGGCAATCCGGTCGAACCGCTCGAACCGCACGGACTCGCGCGGGTCGAGATTGATGACGATCACCTTGATCTCTCCACGGTACCCGGCATCCACCGTCCCCGGAGCATTCACCAGGGCGACTCCACACCGTGCGGCGAGGCCGGACCGGGGGTGCACGAACGCGGCGTACCCGTCCGGCAGGGCGATCGAAACCCCGGTGGGAAGTACGGCCCGCTCACCTGGCGCCAGCTCGGCGGCCTCGGTGGTGACCAGGTCGGCTCCGGCGTCGCCCGGGTGCCCGTACGCCGGAATCGGCACCTCCGGGTCGAGCCGGCGGATCAGGACGTCCACGGGGTGGCGCATCAGGGGTTCACCTCGAAGGCGCGGGCCCGCTTGACCTGGTCGGGGTCGGCCATCGCGGCCTGGATCTCGGCCGGGCGGCCGTTGTCGATGAAGTGGTCGACCTTGACCTCGATGAACAGCGCCTCCGCGCGGACCGCGACGGGCCCGTCCGGGCCGCCGATCCGGCCGGTCGCCCGGGAGTAGATCTTCCGCCCGTGCACGGCGGTGATCTCGGCGTCCAGGAACAGCACGGTGTCCACCGGCACGGGGCGGACGAAGTCCGTCTCCAGCCGTCCGGTCACCGCGATCACGCGCAGCAGCCAGTTCAGCGAGCCGAGCGTCTCGTCCAGCGCGGTGGCCAGCACTCCGCCGTGGGCGAGGCCCGGGGCGCCCTGATGGGCGGCCTGCACGGTGAACTCGGCGGTGACGCCGACACCCTCACCGGCCCGCGCCTGGAGGTGCAGCCCGTGCGGCTGTCCGTCGCCGCAGCCGAAACAGTGTTCGTAGTGCGCGCCGAGCAGCTCGCCCGGTGCCGGGGCGTCGGGATGCCGGACCGGTTTCACCGCGTCGGCGGGGGGCTTCAGAGCCGCAGATGTTCCACTCACAGCCGCAGACCTTACCCGCGCGGGTACCCGCAGGTCGCGCCGTGCCAAGCTTGGGTTCATGCAGCCTTCCACCCCGCCGTTCGACGAACGTCTCACCGCACCCCGTTCGTGGTGGTTCATCGCCCTGCTGGTCGGCATCGCGTGCGCGCTGATGCTGCTGCCGCTGGGCACCCTGCCCCTGCTCGCCGGGCTGGCCGGCGGCACCGTGCTGTCGGCGGTGGCGGTCAGCTCGTACGGCTCCGCGCGGATCCGGGTGGTGGCCGGCGCCCTCGTCGCGGGCGACGCGCGGATCCCCGTGTCGGCGCTCGGTGAGGCCGAGGTGCTGGACGCCGAGGAGGCGCGCGCCTGGCGCTCGCACAAGGCGGACACCCGGGCCTTCATGCTGCTGCGCAGCTACATCCCGACGGCGGTGCGCGTGGAGGTCACGGATCCCGAGGACCCGACCCCGTACGTGTATCTGTCGACCCGCGAGCCGCAGGCGCTGGCAGCGGCCCTGAAGGCGGCCGGCCCGGCCTAGGGCAGGCCTCTCGTTCGGATCACGCCGGGCCGGCGGGGTCGGCACGCGCGTCTGCGGCGTCGCCGAAGACCCCAGGGCCTGTCGTCGAACTCCCGCCGTGGCCCGAAGGGCGGCCCTGGGGGGCGGGTGCGTGCTCTCGGTGTGCCGGGCGCAAGCCCCCGTACCGGCCGTACTCGGGCCTGTGTCCGGTGCGGCGGGAGTGCGTGCATGATGCCGCGGGGCAGACGGGAGTCCGACCACAGGGCCTAGGTCTCCGGCTCCTGGTGGCCCTTCGGGTCCTCGTGGCCCTCCGCGCTCCCGGGCAGGGCCCTGTATGGGCGCTCCGGCCGTTCCAGGGGCGGAAGGTCGGTCAGACGGTCCCAGGGGGTCTGCCGCTCGCGCAGGTCCTTCCTGACCCGTTCGGCGAGCTTCTTGGTGTCGCGCCGGTTCATCATCGCGCCGACGGCGGCGCCGATCATGAACGGGATGAGATTGGGCAGATCGCGCACGGTGCGCTTCATGATCTGCTGGCGCAGCTCGCGCTTCATCTGGCCGCCGAGCGCCGCGTTCACCGTCGTGGGGTGGGCGACGTCGATGCCGCGCTCCTCCGTCCAGGACGTGAGGTAGGCGGTGGAGCGCTGGGCGAGGTTGCCGGGCGGGCGCAGTCCGTAGACCTCGTGCAGCTCCGCCACGAGCTTCATCTCGATCGCGGCCACACCGGTGATCTCCGCGGCCAGCTCGGCGAGCATGGCGGGCGGGACGGGCATCATGGCCGCTGCGCCGATTCCGGCGCCGACGGTCGCGGTGGCCCTGCTCGCGCCGGCGATGAGCCGGTCGGCGATCTCGTCGGGCCCCAGGCCCGGGAACTGCTTGCGCAGGGTGGCAAGGTCGCGTACAGGGACGCGGGGAGCGATATCGATGATCAGGTCGGCGATATGACCGATCGCCGCCTTGGCGCTCTCCCCGCCCTTGCGTACGCCCCGTTTCACTGACTTCAGACGGCCTGCCCCGGTCACGGGCTCCGTCCTGTCGACCTGTCCGGCCCTTTCGGCCGTGTCGACCTCCGCGGCCGCCTCGATGGCCGCGAATGCTGCTTCGACCGCTTCGAGCGAGGCCGACCGGCCCCGCTCGTCGTCGTGTTCGCCCGGCGTGGGTGGCAGGGCGGACCGCTCGGCAGGCGCTGCTACGCCTTCTGCCGGGCGTGTACCGCCCTGTTGCGCCTCCGGCGCCTTCTTGCGCCGGGAGCGCCGCTTCCGGAACGGTGTGTCCCCTGCCACGGCCGACCGGACCTCAGTCGCAGTCGCGGCAGATCGGCTGACCGTTCTTCTCGCGGGCCAGCTGGCTGCGGTGGTGCACGAGGAAGCAGCTCATGCAGGTGAACTCGTCGGCCTGCTTGGGCAGGACCCTTACGGCCAGTTCTTCGTTGGACAGGTCTGCGCCGGGCAGTTCCAGTCCTTCGGCCGCATCGAATTCGTCGACGTCGACGGCGGACGCCGTCTTGTCGCTCCGGCGAGCCTTGAGCTCTTCAAGGCTGTCCTGATCGACGTCGTCGTCGGTCTTGCGTGGGGTGTCGTAATCCGTTGCCATTGTCGCTCTCCCCCTCTGGGTGTCTGCGGTGTCTCAGCGCACGTAACGCGTGAGAGGCCGGACTTGTGCCCGACCCGAGGCGGAGATTTTGCCTCACATCAAGGTCTGTTACTCAATCGACACCCAAAAGGACCGCTCGAGAGTGATCAGCTTGGGTGGCGATGGGGACCGTACACGGTCCCGGCGGTGCCGTTTGCCAGCACCACCCCGTGTACTTCCCGTGATATTGACCCCCGAAAACCCGACTTTTGCCGGATTTTCGGCGGGATCCCTGATCACGGAGCGTGGACGGGCAGAAATTCGCTCCTGTGATCGATCACACACGGTCCTCCCGGGATCGAGTCCCGAAAATTCCGCTCAAAGCGAACAAAAATAATCCGCGCACATCGTGCCCCGTCCAGCTTCTCAGACGGGCAGTGAGACGCGCATCACAAGACCACCGCCCTCGCGGGGCTCCGCGATGATACGGCCTCCGTGAGCGCGCGCGACGGAGCGTGCGATCGACAGGCCGAGACCGACCCCCTTGTCGCTGCCCGTCCGCTCCGTACGCAGCCGTCTGAAGGGCTCGAAGAGGTTGTCGATCTCGTAGGCGGGCACCACGGGTCCGGTGTTGGTGACCACCATCAGGGCCTGCCCCGGCATCAGCTCGGTGCTGACCTCGACCCAGCCGTCCGCCGGAACGTTGTAGCGCACCGCGTTCTGTACGAGATTGAGCGCGATCCGCTCCAGCAGGACACCGTTGCCCTGGACGACGGCCGGGGCCAGCTCGCTGCGCATCTCCACGCCCTTGGCCTCCGCCTCGCCCCGCGCCTGGTCCAGCGCGCGGGAGGCCACCTCGGCCAGGTCGACGGGCTTGCGCTCGACGATCTGGTTGTCGCTGCGGGCGAGCAGCAGCAGGCCCTCGACGAGCTGCTCACTGCGTTCGTTGGTGGCCAGCAGCGTCTTGCCCAGCTGTTTGAGCTCGGGAGGCGCCTGAGGATCGGAGAGGTGGACCTCCAGCAGTGTGCGGTTGATGGCCAGGGGCGTGCGCAGCTCGTGCGACGCGTTCCCGACGAACCGCTGCTGCGCGGTGAAGGCCCGCTCCAGCCGTTCCAGCATGTCGTCGAAGGTGTCGGCCAGCTCCTTGAGCTCGTCGTCCGGGCCGTCCAGTTCGATGCGGCGGGACAGGTCGGTTCCGGCCACCCTGCGGGCGATGCGGGTGATCCGGCCCAGCGGCGAGAGCACCCGCCCGGCCATGGCGTAGCCGAAGGCGAAGGCGATGACGCTCAGGCCCACCAGAGCCAGCAGCGACCGGTTGAGGAGCGTGTCGAGCGCCTGCTGGCGCTGGTGGTTGACGCAGGTGTTCACCGCGGCGTTGAAGTCGTCCGCCGGGGCGTTCTCGGGCAGGTTGCAGATCTCGCTGGTCACCTTGCCGCTGACGATCTTGAACGGCAGCTCGCTGCCTACGTGCAGGGCCTGGGCGGCCAGCATGTAGATGATCGACAGCAGCAGGATGCCGGCGATCAGGAACATGCCGCCGTACAGCAGGGTGAGCCGTATCCGGATGGTCGGGCGCAGCCAGGTGTACGGGGGCTCCTGCTGCTTGGGCTCCCAGGTGGGTTTCGGGGGCGCCGCCGCGGGCGGCGGAACGGTGGGCACCGGCCTCAGATCCGGTAGCCGGAGCCGGGCACCGTGACGATCACCGGCGGCTCGCCGAGCTTGCGCCGCAGGGTCATGACGGTCACCCGGACGACATTGGTGAACGGGTCGGTGTTCTCGTCCCAGGCCTTCTCCAGGAGCTGCTCCGCCGAGACGACGGCGCCCTCGCTGCGCATCAGGACCTCCAGCACCGCGAACTCCTTGGGAGCGAGCTGCACCTCCTGATCGCCGCGGAAGACCTCACGGCGGTTGGGGTCGAGCTTGATCCCGGCGCGCTCCAGGACGGGCGGCAGGGCGACCGTCGTACGGCGGCCCAGCGCCCGGACCCGGGCGGTCAGCTCGCTGAAGGCGAAGGGCTTGGGCAGGTAGTCGTCCGCGCCGAGCTCCAGCCCCTCCACCCGGTCGCTGACGTCCCCCGAAGCGGTGAGCATGAGCACCCGGGTCGGCATACCCAGCTCGACGATCCGGCGGCAGACGTCGTCGCCGTGCACCAGGGGGAGGTCCCGGTCGAGCACCACGACGTCGTAGTCGTTGACCTCGATGCGCTCCAGGGCCGCGGCGCCGTCGTACACGACATCGACGGCCATGGCCTCACGGCGCAATCCGGTGGCCACCGCATCGGCGAGCAGCTGCTCGTCCTCCACGACGAGTACGCGCACGGCGCTTCCTTCCTTAGAACTTCACGGCAGAACTTCACGGCGGGACTTCGCCGCGTGACTTCACAGCGTTCCCGGCAGACCGGCGGAGCGTCCGGACGGACCCGTGGTCCATGGTCCGGACCGTGTCCCGGCACGGCCTGTGCGGCTCCATCCTGCCTGTAACGCGTATAAACCGGCGGTAAGACGGCGCGGCCCGACCTGCGGCTTCAGGGAATTCGAAGGATTCCCGGGCCAGTTGAGGTTTCTCTGAGGGTTGGGCAGGGGAGGACGAATTCACACCCGCGATCACGTCTTGTATGTGGCACCCACAGGCCCCTCCGTCCCCCGGAGAGTGCGTGATCACCCGCCCTACCGCCTCGGCGGAGGGAAACCCGGGCACACCCCCGTGCCACCGACCCACGATGAGGGGGCGCTTCATGGACGCTTTCACCGCTGGTCTGCTGCAACGCATCCAGACCACCGAGTCCGACCTCACGAAGGCCCGCGAGACGGGCGACGACTTCCTTGCGGACGTCGAGCAGGGCGAGCTGGACGACCTGCACCGCCTCGCTGCCGAGCACGGTGTTCACATCGGCGCCACGAGCGTCTGAGCAGTCATGAGAAGGCCCCGCGGTGCCGCATGCGCATCCGCGGGGCCTTCTCGGTTCCGGTGACGTCCACGGCCCGCTCAGCGGCCTTCCCAGGGCCGTGGACAGCCGGTTCTCAGTCGTGCCAGGCGCCCAGCTCCTCCAGCAGCGCCTGGAGGGGTTCGAAGACCCCGGGCGCCGCGGCCACCGTCAGGCCGCCGTCGGCGGGCAGTCCCGGGCGCCCGCCGGTCAGCGCGCCCGCCTCCCGGGCGATGAGGTCACCGGCCGCGAGGTCCCACGGATGGAGGCCGCGCTCGTAGTACCCGTTGAGGCGCCCGGCGGCGACGTCACAGAGGTCGATGGCCGCGGAACCGCCGCGCCGGATGTCCCGCAGCCGCGGGATCAGCACGCGCGCCACGTCCGCCTGGTGCGCGCGGACGTCGGCGACGTAGTTGAAGCCGGTCGACACGAGCGCCTGGTCGAGCGGCGGGGCCGGCCGGCAGCGCAGCCTGGCGCCTTCCCCGTACGCCCCGCCCTTTGCGTACGCACTGCCGCCGAGGACCGCGTGGTAGGTCTCTCCGCGCATCGGGACCTCCACGACGCCCACGATCCGTTCGCCGTCGCGTTCCGCGGCGACGGAGACGGCCCACGTGGGCAGGCCGTAGAGGTAGTTCACGGTGCCGTCGAGCGGGTCGATCACCCAGCGGATGCCGCTGCTGCCCTCGGAGCTGGCGCCCTCCTCCCCGAGGAAGCCGTCGTGCGGGCGGCGCTCGGACAGGAAGCCGGTGATCAGCTTCTCGGCGGCGATGTCCATCTCGGTGACGACGTCCACCGGACTGGACTTGGTCGCGGCCACCCCCAGGTCGGCGGGGCGGCCGTCACGCAGCAGCGCACCGGCGCGACGGGCGACGTCCAGGGCGAGGTCGAGCAGTTCGGACAGCAGGGGGTCGGTCACGGCGCTCCCGGAGGGGTGAGGGGTAGGGATCGGATCGTTCTACGCGTACGGGCTGTCGGCGCCCGCGGCGGCCGGCTTGAGCGCCCGGGCCGGGCAGCAGCCGACGGGGCAGAGGTCGTGGCTCGCCCCGAGGCTCCCGAGCGCGCACCGCTCCCGGTCCAGGCCCTTCTCGGTGGCGGCGCGCTCCAGCACCAGGTCGCGCACAGCGGCCGCGAACCTCGGATCGGCACCGACCGTCGCGGACCTCCGTACCGTGAGCCCGAGCTCGGCCGCCTTCGCGGTGGCCTCGGTGTCGAGGTCGTAGAGGACCTCCATGTGGTCCGAGACGAAGCCGATGGGCGCCATGACCACCGCGGGGACCCCGTCCCCGTGCAGCGACTCCAGGTGGTCGCAGATGTCGGGCTCCAGCCACGGGATGTGCGGGGCGCCGCTGCGCGACTGGTAGACGAGCTGCCAGGGGTACTCGACGCCGGTCCGCCCGGCCACGGCCGCCACGATCAGCCGCGCCACGTCCAGGTGCTCGGCGACGTACGCACCGCCGTCGCCGTGCGCCTCCACCGGGCCCGAGCTGTCCGCGGCCGAGGTGGGGATCGAGTGCGTGGTGAAGGCGAGATGCGCGCCCGCCCGCTGCTCCGGCGGCAGCTCGGCCAGCGAGGCGAGGACGCCTTCCACCATCGGCTCGACGAAGCCGGGGTGGTTGAAGTAGTGCCGCAGCTTGTCGACGCGTGGCACCGGCAGGCCCTCGGCCTCCAGGACCGCCATCGACTCGGCGAGGTTCTCGCGGTACTGCCGGCAGCCGGAGTACGAGGCGTAGGCGCTCGTCGCGAGGACGGCGATGCGGCGGTGCCCCGCCCGGGCCATCTCGCGCAGGGTGTCGGTCAGGTAGGGCGCCCAGTTGCGGTTGCCCCAGTACACCGGCAGATCCAGCCCGTGCTCCGCGAAGTCCTTGCGCAGTGCGTCGAGCAGCGCCCGGTTCTGAGCGTTGATCGGGCTGACGCCGCCGAAGAGGAAGTAGTGCTTGCCGACTTCCTTCAGCCGCTCCTCGGGGATCCCCCGGCCACGGGTCACGTTCGCCAGGAACGGAACCACGTCGTCCGGGCCTTCGGGACCTCCGAAGGAGAGCAGCAGCAGGGCGTCGTAGGGAGCGGGATCGCGCAGATCGGACATGACATCGATCCTGCCACCCGCCCGCGGTCCGTCTCCCACCGACATCCGCCCCATGGCCACGGCTCGCATCCGCCGGCCGTCCGGGCCCGTCCGCCGGGAATCCCGCTGTCGGGCACAGCTGCGCGCCCGTAAGCTGTATCGGCCACGTTCACCCCTGACACCGCGTGTGATCACGCCGTAGCGGAGCCCTCCTTGCCCAGTCCCTACCGCGCGATCTTCGCCGCCCCCGGCACCAAGGGGTTCTCCTCGGCCGGCTTCTTCGGCCGGATGCCGCTGTCCATGATGGGCATCGGCGTGGTGACCATGGTTTCCCAGCTCACGGGCCGGTACGGGCTGGCGGGCGCCCTGTCCGCGACGCTGGCGATGTCGGCCGCGGTGGTCGGACCCCAGGTGTCCAGGCTGGTGGACAGGTACGGGCAGCGCCGGGTGCTGCGTCCCGTGACACTCGTCGCGCTGGCGGCGGTGGCCGGCCTGCTGGTCTGCGCGCAGCAGCGGCTGCCCGACTGGACCCTGTTCGTCTTCGCCGCGGGTGCGGGCTGCGTGCCCAGTGTCGGGTCGATGGTCCGGGCACGCTGGGCGGAGATCTACCGCAGCTCGCCGCGGCAGCTGCACACGGCGTACGCGTGGGAGTCGATCGTCGACGAGGTCTGCTTCATCTTCGGCCCGATCATCTCCATCGGGCTCTCCACCGCCTGGTTCCCGGAGGCGGGCCCGCTGGTAGCCGCCGGATTCCTGCTCGTCGGAGTCCTCTGGCTGACCGCCCAGAGGGCCACCGAACCGGTGCCGCACCCGCATGCGCGGCACACCACGGGCTCCGCGCTGGGCTCGCGCGGGCTCCAGGTGCTCGTGGTCACCTTCGTCGCGACCGGGGCGATCTTCGGGGCGGTCGACGTGGTGACGGTGGCCTTCGCCGAGGAGCAGGGCCACAAGGCGGCGGCCAGCCTGGTACTGGCGGTGTACGCGCTGGGATCCTGCCTCGCCGGGGCCGTGTTCGGCCTGCTGCATCTCAAGGGCAGGTCATCCACCCGGTGGCTGGTGGGAGTGTGTGCGATGGCCGTGAGTATGATCCCCCTCCAACTGGCCGGGAACCTGCCGTTCCTGGCCGTGGCGCTCTTTGTCGCGGGTCTCTCCGTCGCACCGACGATGGTCACGACCATGGCCCTCGTCGAACAGCACGTACCGCGCACCAGACTGACCGAGGGCATGACCTGGACCAGCACCGGGCTCGCCGTAGGCGTGGCGCTCGGCTCCTCGGCCGCCGGCTGGGTGGTCGACGCGTCGGGGGCGAAGGCGGGGTACGCGGTGCCCGCCGTGGCGGGAGCGCTCGCGGCCGCGGTGGCGTTCCTGGGGTACCGCCGGCTCACAGGGCCGGTTCCTACGGAAGGGCGCGGGGAAGATGACCGACACCTACGCACGGACGACGACGAGCGCGTGGCGTAACTGGGCGGGGAACGTCACCGCCCGCCCGGCAAGGGCCGTGTCCCCCGCCTCCGTGGACGAACTCGCCGAGGCGCTGCGCAGGGCGTCCGAGGACGGCCTGAAGGTGAAGCCGGTCGGCACCGGCCATTCGTTCACCGCGACCGCCGCCACCGACGGGCTGCTGATCCGCCCCGATCTGCTCACCGGCATCCGCGACATCGACCGCACGGCGATGACGGTGACCGTCGAGGCAGGCACCCCGCTGAAGCGGCTCAACACCGCGCTGGCGCGCGAGGGGCTCTCGCTCACCAACATGGGCGACATCATGGAGCAGACGGTCGCCGGGGCCACCTCGACCGGCACCCACGGCACCGGCCGCGACTCGGCCTCCATATCCGCGCAGATCCGTGCCCTGGAGCTGGTCACCGCGGACGGCACGGTGCTGACCTGCTCGGAGACGGAGAACCCGGAGATCTTCGCCGTCGCCCGGATCGGACTCGGCGCGCTGGGCGTCATCACTGCCCTCACCTTCGCCGTGGAGCCGGTCTTCCTGCTGACGGCACGTGAGGAGCCGATGGCCTTCGACAAGGTCACGGCGGACTTCGATCAGCTGGTGACCGAGAACGAACACTTCGAGTTCTACTGGTTCCCGCACACGGGAAACTGCAACACCAAGCGCAACAACCGCAGCGCGGGCCCGGCCGCCCCGCCCGGAAAGGTCGGCGCCTGGATCGAGGACGAGCTCCTCTCCAACGGCGTCTTCCAGGTGGCCTGCTCGCTCGGCCGGGCGGTCCCCGCCACGATTCCCTCGATCGCCAAGCTCTCCAGCCGGGCCCTGTCGGCGCGTACGTACACCGACATCCCCTACAAGGTCTTCACCAGCCCGCGCCGGGTGCGGTTCGTGGAGATGGAGTACGCGCTGCCGCGTGAGGCCGCCGTGGGCGCGCTGCGCGAGGTCAAGGCGATGGTGGACCGTTCCCCGCTGCGGATCAGCTTCCCGGTGGAGGTGCGCACCGCCCCCGCGGACGACATAGCGCTCTCCACGGCCTCGGGCCGGGACAGTGCGTACATCGCCGTACATCTGTACCGGGGCACGCCCTACCAGGCGTACTTCACGGCGGTCGAGCGGATCATGACCGCGCACGGCGGCCGTCCGCACTGGGGCAAGGTCAACACCCGTGACGCCGAGTACCTCGCCGGGGTGTACCCGCGCTTCGGCGAGTTCACCGCCGTACGCGACCGGCTCGACCCCGGCCGGCTCTTCGCCAACGACTACCTGCGCCGGGTCCTGGGCGACTGAGCCGGCCCCGTCCCCTGACGCCGTCGGCCTCCGCCCTGGATCAGGGCGGAGGCCGACGGCGTCCGAGGGAAGGTGCTAACCGGTTCCTCCCTCACTCCCCGGTGTCCGTGCCGGCAGGCGCGTCGCCCTCCTGCGCCGGAGCGCTGCCCGTGCCTGTCGGATCGGGTGTGGAGCTGTTGCCGTCGCCGGTGGTCGGACTGGGGGCGGGCGGCGGCGCCGTGTCGGCGCCAGTCGATTCCGACGGCGTGGGCGTCGGCGTCGGCTCGGTCGTGGAGGCGCCGTCCCGGTCCGGATCCGGGTTCGTGCTCCGGCCGTCCTGCGGGTCGGCGCCGGGGGCCGTGGCGTCGTCCTCGCCGGGCGTCGTGGCGTCCTGCTCCGGGTCGGTGCCGGTGGACGGTGCCGGGTCGGACGAACCCGAGCCCCGCTCGCCGCGCACGACGGAGCCGACCGTGGTTCCGTGGCCGCCGCTCAGGTCGTTGCCGGAGACCAGCTCGAACGTGGTGATCCCGATCATCGACACGACGAACACCACGGCCGCCCCGAGGGCCGAGCGCTTCCAGCCGCGGATCCGGGTGCCGTGCGTGGTCGCCCGGGTGAACGCGTCGTCGGATGCCGGGGCCCCCGCGAACTGCCGGGTTCCGGCCGGCGACTCGATGAGCCGCGTACGGTCCGGGTCGGCGGTCGCCTTGCGCAGCACGGTCGTGGCGTCGACCTGCCGCAGCACGGTCGTGGCATCCACCTGCCGCAGGACGGTCGTGGCGTCGGCGTCCTTCGCGGTGCCGCCCACGGGCATGTCCGCGGGGTCCACCTGCCGGAGCACGGTCGTGGCATCCAGAGGCCGCAGCATCGCGGTGGCGTCCGCGGACCCGGCGGCCTCGCGCAGGGCGACCCGCGTCCCGGAGGTCTCCCACCGCGCGTCCGGGTCCCCGCCGTCCCGCGTCTGGCGCGTGTGGACCGTCACCTCGCGGCCCGGGTGCTTCACCTGGACGGTGACCTCGCGGATCTGCTCGCCCGTGCGGCGGAAGAAGTGCTGGAAGACCGAGCCGCCGCACGTGGCCACGATGCTCATCACCCCGGCGCCGAGAATCGTCCCGTACACGCCCAGTTGGGAAGCCGCCACCGCCGCCGCGACCGCCGCCACCGCACTGCCCGCCACCTGGGGCAGGCTCAGATCTATCCGCCTTTCTCTGGGTTCTGTGTCACTTTCTGGCTTCTGCACCATTTCCAGCCCTTGGTTGACATCTCTCCCACCATGCAACAACAAGGGACATTTGAGCGAAGCGGATAGTTCCGTTTACGTTGATTCTGTGAAGGAGGACACGCATTGCGGGCATCCCGCCTTCAACGGGGTACTTCAACTCCGTTGCCTCACGAGAACTTCGGCGGCGCGGCGGTCCACCCCGATGGCCCGAATGGAGTACTGTGGCGAGCCCTGGGGCCGGACTCCCGCGTGGAAGTCCGGAACCTTCGGGAGGGGGCCGAAGGAGGCACTCGATCCGGCGGCGCCGCGGCATCGCACGGAGGCCGGCTACGCGGAGTGACCATCGGTCACTTTGCGTTGCGCAAGAGGTCACCGTGCCATACCGGCGATCAAGGGCTCACGCCCGACACGCCGGGCAACACGGCAATGTTGTGGCAGGCTGCACCCGGGCAGGCCACACTCGACTAGCGGAAGCAGCGACGCACGTGACGTCGGCAGGCACCACCCGGGAGGTCCCCATGCCCGAACTGCGTGTCGTGGCCGTCTCCAACGACGGCACACGACTGGTGCTCAAGGCTGCGGACAGCACGGAGTACACGCTTCCGATCGACGAGCGGCTGCGAGCCGCCGTGCGCAACGACCGCGCGCGGCTCGGCCAGATCGAGATCGAGGTGGAGAGTCACCTCCGCCCCCGCGACATCCAGGCCCGGATACGAGCCGGTGCCTCCGCGGAGGAGGTCGCTCAGTTCGCCGGGATTCCGGTCGACCGTGTCCGCCGCTTCGAGGGCCCCGTGCTCGCGGAGCGCGCCTTCATGGCCGAGCGGGCCCGGAAGACTCCCGTGCGCCGTCCCGGCGAGAACACCGGCACCGGCCCGCAACTCGGCGAGGCGGTGCAGGAACGCCTTCTGCTGCGCGGCGCCGACAAGGAAACCGTCCAGTGGGACTCCTGGCGCCGCGACGACGGCACCTGGGAGGTCCTCCTGGTCTACCGGGTCGCCGGCGAGCCGCACTCGGCGAGCTGGACCTACGATCCGCCGCGCCGCCTGGTCCAGGCCGTCGACGACGAGGCACGCTCGCTGATCGGCGAGACCGACGACGTCGCCGCGCCCGAGCCCAGTTTCCCGTTCGTGCCCCGGATCGCCCGGCTGCCGCGCGACCGGCCGCTGGACC
>NZ_JAELVH010000093.1 GCF_019399235.1 Streptomyces poriferorum
CGCCACCGCCGCGTTCCACACCTGGTGGGCACGCCGGCACAGTCACGCGCCACCGCCGGATGCCGAGGTGTACGCGGCCCCGGCCGCGCAGGCCGACGCGTCGCCGGACTCCGCTGCCACCGAGACGGTGCTGTGGCGGATGCGGACCACGGTGCGGGACGCTCCCGGCAGCCTGGCCGCACTCTGCACCGTGCTGGCCCACCACCGGATCGACATCCTGACCCTGCAGACCCACCCGCTGGCCGAAGGCACCGTAGACGAGTTCCTTCTGCGCGCCCCCGCCTCGCTGCCCGCCGCCCAGCTGACCCGCGCCATCTCGGACGCCGGCGGCAGCTCCACCTGGATCGAGCGCGCCGACGCCCACGATCTGGTGGACGCTCCGACCCGGGTGCTCGGCCTCGCCACCCGCACCGCCCTGGACGCGGCCGAACTCCCCCTCGCCCTGCGCCAGCTGCTCGGCCGCTGCACCATCCACTCGCTGCCCGCCGTGTCCATCACCGGACGCGCCACCGGTGAGACCGCGCCCGTGGAAGGAGTGCTGGAGGAGACGGTGATGCGGCTGCGCGACCCGTCGGGCGGCGTCATCACCGTCGAGCGCCCCTATCTCCCCTTCACACCGACGGAGTTCGCCAGGGCGCGCGCCCTGGTCGAGCTCGATGCGCGGCTCGGCCCCCGCATCCCGCGCAGCGAGCACGTACTCACCCTGCCCGAGGGCAACGCGATCACCGTGCGCCGGGCGGACGGGGACGACCTGGAAGCGGCGCGGGCCATGCACGACCGCTGCTCGGAGCAGACCCTGCGGCTGCGCTACCACGGGCCGGTCCGCGATGCCGACCGCTATCTCGAGCACCTGCTGAGTCCCCGCTTCGGACGCACCCTTGCCGTACAGACGGCCTCCGGCCGGACGGTGGCCCTCGGCCATCTCCTCTGGGACGGCGACGAGACCGAGGTCGCCCTGCTCGTCGAGGACGACTGGCAGCGCCGAGGTATCGGCTCCGAACTTCTGGGCCGCCTGGTGGCGCTCGCGGTCGAGGCCGGCTGCGAGAGCGTCTACGCCGTCACCCAGGCGTCGAACACCGGGATGGTCGCCGCCATGCGCGCGCTCTCGCTGCCGCTCGACTACCAGATCGAGGAGGGGACGCTCGTGATCACCGCCCGGCTGAGCTCGGCCACGGTGCGCTCCCTGCCGCCGTACGAGCGGGCGGAGCGCTGACCGTCAGCTGTACGGGCTCCTCGCCGCTCAACGCCTGGCACAGGTCGGCCCACAGGTCCTCGACGTCCTCCAGCCCGACCGACATCCGAAGCAGCCGGTCGCCGACGCCCGAGGACTGCCGGTCTCCTTCATCCACGATGCGGTGGCTGATGGAGGCCGGGTGCTGGATCAGGGTGTCCACACTGCCGAGACTGACCGCGGGCGTGATCAGCCGTACGGCGGCGATCACCCGGTGCGGGTCCCCGTACACCTCGAAGGAGACCATCGCGCCGCCCAGTTCCGGGTAGTGGACGCGGGCGATGCGGGGGTCGGCGGAGAGCCGGCGGGCGAGTTCCGCAGCGTTCGCGGACGCGGCCCGGACGCGCACCGGCAGCGTGGCGAGACCGCGCAGCAGCAGGTAGCCCGCCATCGGGTGGAGAACCCCGCCGGTGGCGAAGCGCACCTGCCGCAGCCGGGCCGCGAACTCCTCGTCGCAGGCGACGACTCCGCCCATCACGTCCCCGTGGCCCCCCAGGTACTTCGTCGCGCTGTGCAGCACGATCCGTGCCCCGTGCTCGACGGGCCGCTGGAGAACCGGTGTGGCGAAGGTGTTGTCGACCAGCAGCGGCACCGAGCCGCAGGAGTGGGCGACCGCCCGGATGTCGACCTCGGCAAGGGTCGGGTTGGCGGGTGTCTCGACGATCACCAGCCCGGTGTCGGGGCGGATCGCCTCGACGATCCCCGCAGGATCCGTCCAGGTCACCTCCGTACCGAGGAGCCCGGCGCCCAGGAGATGGTCGCTGCAGCCGTAGAGCGGGCGGACGGCCACCACATGACGCAGCCCCATGCTCGCGCGGGCCAGCAGAACGGCGGTCAGCGCGGCCATCCCGCTGGCGAACGCCACGGCGCTCGCGGTCCCTTCGAGCCGGGCCAGGGCCGTTTCGAACCGCGCGTTGGTCGGGTTGTCGAGCCGGGCGTAGACCGGCGGCCCGTCGAGCCGGGCGCCGGTCGCGGCGAAGGAGTCGATCCGTTCCGCCTCACCCCTGGAGTCGTACGAGGGGTAGGTGGTGGACAGGTCGATCGGCGGGGCGTGCAGGCCGAGGGCAGCGAGGTCGTCGCGTCCGGCATGCACGGCTTCGGTGGCCTGCGCCCGGTACGGGAGTGTCGTCGGGGGCGCCATCGAGGATTCGTTGTCCATGAGCTCACTCTGAACAACGACCGGGGCAATCAGGAGAATGTCCGTGCTACGTTCGGCGAATGACCGATTCCGTCGCTCTGGACACGGTGGATCTGCATATTCTGCGGCTCCTGCAGAACGATGCCCGGACCACGTACCGCGAGCTTGCCGCCGAGGTCGGGGTCGCCCCGTCGACCTGTCTGGACCGGGTCACCAGGCTGCGCCGCACAGGCGTCATTCTCGGCCATCAGCTGCGACTTGACCCTGCCAGGCTGGGCCGCGGCCTGGAGGCACTGCTGTCCGTGCAGGTCCGGCCGCACCGCCGGGAGCTCATCGGTCCGTTCGTCGACCGGATCAGGACACTGCCCGAGTCGCGTGCGCTCTTCCATCTGACCGGCCCCGACGACTATCTGGTCCACGTGGCGGTGACCGGCACCGCCGATCTCCAGCGCCTGGTCCTGGACGAGTTCACCTCGCGGCGTGAAGTGGCCCGTGTGGAGACCCGGTTGATATTCCAGCAGTGGGAATGCGGTCCGCTGCTCCCGCCCTCGTCCCCGACGGCCGAGGACGGCCGGGGTCAGGCCCATACTGCCGATCGGTAGTGACGCGGAGGCCCTTCCCGTACGAGGATGTCCACATGTCAGACACTCCGAGCAGCGCGCTGCCCCGCCAGGTCGCCGACACCTATGTCGACGCGTTCATCGAACTCGACCCGATCTCCGGCACCTATCTGGGTGTCGCGGAGAGCTCGCGCCGCCTTCCCGACTTCTCCCCCGCCGGCCAGGAAGCCCTGGCCGCACTGGCCCGCACCACGCTGGCGCGGCTCGACCGCGCGGAGCAGCTTCCCGGCGCGGCCGAGGACGCCGAGCGTCGTTGCGGCCGTCTCCTGCGTGAGCGCCTGACGGCCGAACTCGCCGTGCACGAGGCCGACGAGGCGTTGCGGGCCGTTTCCAACCTGCACTCCCCGGCCCACTCGATCCGTGAGGTGTTCACGGTGACGCCCACCGAGACGGACGAGGACTGGGCGGCCGTAGTCGAGCGGCTCAAGGCGGTTCCGGCTGCCCTGTCCGGCTACCGCGAATCGCTCGCGCTCGGTCTGGAGCGGAAGCTGTACGGCGGTCCGCGCGCCGCCACCACCTTCATCGGCCAGCTCGACGAGTGGGTCGGGGACGGGACGACGGGGTTCTTCCAGGACTTCACCGCCGCCGGGCCTCGGACGCTGCGCACCGAGCTGGACGCCGCCGCGGCGCAGGCCACCCGGTCGTTGGAGGAGCTGCGGGACTGGATGCGCGAGGTGTACGCCCCCGCGATCGAGGGCGAGCCGGACACGGTGGGCCGCGAGCGCTACGCCCGCTGGTCGCGCTACTTCAACGGCACCGACCTGGATCTCGACGAGGCGTACGCGTACGGCTGGTCGGAGTACCACCGGCTGCTCGCCGAGATGCGGACCGAGGCCGAGAAGGTGCTGCCGGGCGCGGGCCCCTGGGAGGCGCTGGCCCACCTCGACGTCCACGGCAAGCACATCGAGGGCGTCGACGAGGTCCAGGCGTGGCTTCAGGGCCTGATGGACGAGGCGATCGAGGCGCTGGACGGCACGCACTTCGAACTCGCCGAGCGGGTCCGCAGGGTGGAGTCCCGGATCGCTCCGCCCGGCGGCGCAGCCGCGCCGTACTACACGGGTCCGTCCGAGGACTTCTCGCGCCCCGGCCGCACCTGGCTGCCGACGATGGGCGAGACCCGCTTCCCGGTGTACGACCTGGTCTCCACCTGGTACCACGAAGGCGTTCCCGGCCATCACCTCCAGCTGGCCCAGTGGGCCCATGTCGCCGAGAGCCTCTCGCGCTACCAGGCCTCCATCGGCATGGTCAGCGCCAACGCCGAGGGCTGGGCACTGTACGCGGAGCGGCTGATGGACGAGCTGGGTTTCCTGCCCGACGCCGAGCGCCGGCTGGGTTACCTGGACGCCCAGATGATGCGGGCCTGCCGGGTGATCGTGGACATCGGCATGCACGCCGAACTGGACATCCCGGCCGAGTCGCCGTTCCATCCCGGTGAGCGGTGGACGCCGGAGCTGGCGCAGGAGTTCTTCGGCAACCACAGCGGCCGGCCGGCCGACTTCGTGGAGAGCGAGCTGACCCGCTACCTCTCGATGCCGGGTCAGGCCATCGGCTACAAGCTGGGCGAGCGCGCCTGGCTGCTCGGCCGGGAGAACGCCCGCGCGGCGCACGGAGACGCCTTCGACCTCAAGTCGTGGCACATGGCCGCCCTGTCCCAGGGGCCGCTGGGTCTGGACGATCTGGTCGACGAGTTGTCGAAGCTCTGACCGTGCCGCCGGCCGGTCCCGGGGGTGGCGCCCGGTGCCGGCCGGCCGGTGTCAGCACCCGCAGTCGCCGGACTCATCCGGTGCGGTGAGCGGGTCGGCGGTGCGCCGCTCGCTCCCCTGCCAGGTCTCGAACCCGAAGCCCTCACGCACCCAGTACTCGAATCCGCCGAGCATCTCCTTTACCTGATATCCGAGTTCGGCGAGGGCGAGTGCGGCACGGGTGGCGCCGTTGCAGCCGGGGCCCCAGCAGTAGGTGACCACGGGCACGGCGGGATCGAGCAGTTGCCGTGCCTGCCCGGCGATGAGCGCCGTCGGCAGGTGGACGGCCCCGGGTATGTGCCCCTGGTCCCAGGACGCGGTGGAGCGGGAGTCGAGGAGGACGAAGCCGGTGTCGTCGTCGGATGCCAGTGCCGCGGCGACGTCCGAGACGTCGGCGTGGAAGGCGAGCGAGGCGCCGAAATGGGCGGCGGCCACGGCCGGATCGGCGGGTGGGACGCGCAGTACGGGGTTGGCGGAGTGGGTGGCGGCGGTCTGCGTTGTCATGGGGAAGAATCTACGAGCGCCGATCGCACTCCGGAAGGCGAGATCCCCGGCACACCTCTTGATCCTCCGGCGAATCCCCTGTTTCCTCATCCCATGACCGACTATTCCCCGGACGACACCGACTGGCGCATTCTCGACGTCCTGCAGCGCGAGGGACGCGCGACGTTCGCCGAACTCGCGCGGGCCGTCTCGATGTCGTCGAGCGCCGTGACCGAGCGCGTGCGCCGGCTGGAGGAGGCCGGAATCATCAGCGGCTACGCGGCGGTGGTCGATCCGGAACGCCTCGGCCTGCCCGTTCTCGCCTTCGTACGGCTGCGCTATCCGAACGGCAACTACAAGCCGTTCCACGACCTCCTCGACACCACACCGGAGATCGTGGAGGCCCATCACGTCACCGGCGACGACTGCTTCGTGCTGAAGGTGACCGCCCGTTCCATGCGGCATCTGGAGGCGGTCTCGGGGAAGATCGGCGCCCTCGGATCCGTCACCACCAGCGTCGTCTACTCCTCGCCGCTGCCGAGGCGGGCGGTCAGTCGCTGATCCCGTCGCCCACCCGGTGCCGTACCGCCGACCCGTCCCGTTCCTTCACCACTTCGAGCTGGGCGGGGATACGGCGGCGCAGATCGCCGACGTGACTGACGATGCCGACGCTGCGGTCCCGCTCGCGCAGAGAGTCCAGCACGTCGAGCACCTCGTCGAGGGTCTGCTCGTCGAGGCTGCCGAACCCCTCGTCGATGAACAGGGTGTCCAGCCGTACGCCGCCCGCCTCGTCCGTGACCACGTCGGCGAGGCCGAGTGCCAGGGCGAGCGAGGCGAAGAACGTCTCGCCGCCCGAGAGCGTGGCCGTGTCGCGTTCGCGCCCCGTCCAGGCGTCGATGACGTGCAGGCCGAGGCCGGACCGGCGGCCTCCCGCCCGGGCATCGGAGTGGACCAGCTCGTAGCGGCCGGACGACATCCGCCGGAGCCGGGCGGTGGCGGCCGCCGCCACCTGTTCGAGCCGGGCCGCGAGCACGTAGGACTCCAGTCGCATCTTGCGTTCGTTGTCCGCCGAGGTTCCGGCGGTGAGACCGGCGAGCCGTGCGACCCGCTCGTGCTCCTCGCGCACGGGGCCCAGGCCACGGACCTCCTCGGCTGCGCGGCGCGAGAGCCTGCCGAGTTCGGCGCAGCGTTCCCGTGCCGACGCGAGAGCCCCCGACGCGTCCCGCAGCAGGCGCTCCGCCCTGTCGTGGACCTGCTGCGCGGCATCCGGCGCGGCAGGTGCACGGTCCGCGGCGGCGCGGGCACCGGTCTCGGCGAGCCGGTCGGCCACCGCGGCCGCCTCGGCCTGCCAGGCGTCGATGCGGTGCTGGAGCGCACGCTGTCCCAGGTCGCCGAGCAGGGTCCCAGCGGCGGCCTGTGGCGTGTCGAAGCCGGCCCGGAACGCGGCGTCGGCGAGCCGGTCGTCGGCCTCCTTGAGTCGCGCTGCCGCGCTCTCCTCCTCCCGCACGGTCGTGGCCGCCTCGGCGAGCAGGACGACCCTGTTCTGCAGCAGGGCGACGTGCTCCGTGACACTGGCCGACCCGCCGCGCGCCTGTACCAGCACCTCTTCGAGGGAGGCCTGTTCAACGTCGAGGCCCTCGCGACGGGAGGTGCGGGCCGACACCCGCCGCTCGGCCTGCTGCCGGTCCTCGGCCCGCTGCGCCTGCTCCCGTTCGGCGGCCGTCAGGGCCTCGCGTGCGGTGTGCGTCCCGGCAGCGGTCCGGTACGCCTGGGCATGCTCCCGGGTCAGGGTGTCCACCAGGGCGGCGAGCGTGGCGACCGACGGGTCGACCGCCCTGCCCGCATCCGCATCCGCCGTGGTGTCGGCGGTCTCCACGGCCTCCGCGCGGGCTGCCGCATACAGCTCGCGTACGGATCCGAGCGCGTGCTCCGCCTCGGTACGCGCGTGCTCGGCACGCCGGTGGGCGGCCTCCGCCGCGTCCTCCGTCGCCTGGTCGACGTGTCCGTCCCCGGCACGGGCCGGCCGTGGGTGGTCGGCTGAGCCGCAGACCGCGCAGGCCTCTCCCTCGACGAGGCCCCGCGCGAGTTCGGCCGCGATGTCACGCAGCCGCCGCTCACGCACGTCGAGCCAGTGCTCACGGGTGCCCAGGGCGTGCTCGCGGGCCTCGCCGAGCCTGTCCTCGGCGCCCGCGGCCTCGGCGGCCAGCGCGTCCCGCCTGCGGGCGGCGTCCAGGCGCCGGCGGGCCGGGTCCAGTCGGCCGGCCAGTGCCTCTGCCCGGGTCGCGGCCTCCTGCGCCGCCTCGATCCGGGCCAGCAGACCGGTCCGGGTGTCTTCCCAGCCCGCCAGCCAGCCCTCGGCGTCGCGGATCAGTTCGTCGTCCGCCCGGGCCTGGCGCTCCAGCGCGGTGCGTTCGCTGTCGATGTCCGCACTGCGCCGCTCGGCACGGCGTGCGGCGTCGAGGCCGCCGAGTTCCTCGCGCAGCCCGCGTTCCAGAGCCGTCAGTTGCTCGGCACCGGCGTCGGCCAGGGTGCCCGGCAGCCGGCTCCGGGAGCGGTCGCGGGCCGCGCTCGCCCGTCGGTACGCCCGCTCTGCCTCGTCGCGGAGCTCCAGTGCCGGGGCGACACGGTCCGCCCTGCGGGCACGCCTCAGCTGGTCCTGGTCCTCGTCGTGTCCGGACCGGCCCGCTTCGGACGCGGCGGCTCGGCGCCGGGTCTCGGCGTAGCGCTGCTGGAGTGCGGCCAGTTCCCGTTCGGAGTCCAGCGCGGACCTGGCGGCAACGTGGCGGCTCTCGGCCGCGGACAGGACCTGGGCTGCGATGTCGAGCCGTTCCCGGGCGCTGCTGCGGGCCGTCGCGGCCCATTCGAGTACGGCGTCCGCGAGCCCCGGTTCGCCCGGCTGGACCTGCGGCATCGGGTACTCCGCCCCGGCCGGGCCGGCGGCCTGGGCGATCCGCTGGGCGAGGGCGAGGATCTGGTCGTCCCCGGCCCTGACCTGGTTCTCGGCGATGCGACGGAGCTCGGCGAGGCGCTCCTCGACGGCGGCGAAACGACGGGTGTCGAAGAGCCTGCCGAGCAGCTTGCCCCGCGCCTCCGCGTCGGCCCGCAGGAAGCGGGCGAAGTCGCCCTGCGGCAGGAGCACCACCTGGCAGAACTGCTCCCGGCTCATCCCGATGAGCTGGGTGATCTCCTCACCGATCTCCTGGTGCGAGCGGCTCTGCGCCTGCCAGCCCTGCTCGGCGTCGTACACGCGCAGCAGGCTCTGCGCCTTCTCCGTCGTGTGGCCGCCGCCCCGTTTCTTGGGGCGGGGCTGGGCGGGGCGACGGGTTATCTCCAGACGGCGCCCGCCGACGGTGAGTTCGAGCCGGACCTCCGTGGGCAGTTCCACGGGTGCGTGGTCGCTGCGCAGCGACGTTCCGGGGCTCTGCCGGGCCCCTGGCACGGCCCCGTACAGGGCGTAGCAGACGGCGTCGAGGACGGAGGTCTTGCCGGCGCCTGTCGGACCGTGCAGCAGGAAGAGTCCGGCTGCGGAGAGCGCGTCGAAGTCGATCTCCTGGGTGGCGCCGAACGGGCCGAAGGCGGTGATGTCGAGCCGGTGGAGCCTCATCGGTTCACCTCGCGCACGGTGTCGTCGACCCGCACGTGGTCGAAGGCTCCGCGCAGCACCGTGCGCTCCTGTTCGTCGGTGCCGTACCCGCCCCGGACGTGGGCCACGAAGTCCTCCGCGATGCTCTGGTCGTCGCGCCCCCGCAGCCGCTCGGCGTAGGAGGTGTGCGGGTCGTCGGGTGCCCGGTCCGGTTCGAGGACGAGGCTGAGCGTGTGCGGGAAGCGCTCGACGAGCCGGGCCATCGGCTCGGCCGGGCGGACCGGGTCGGTGAGGGTGGCCTCGACCCAGGAGTGCTCGTGCCGGTCGAGTGCGGGGTCGTCGAGGAGGGCGTCGAGCCGGCCGCGGAGCCGGGCGAGAGGGCGGGGCACCGGGCAGTCGATCCGCTCCGCGGCGATCGCACCGGCGGCGTCGAGGTCGATCAGCCACATCGTCTTGCGGTGGTGGACCTCCGAGAAGGAGTACGCCAGCGGGGAGCCGGAGTACCGGACCCGCTCCGCGACGGTCTGGCAGCCGTGGAGGTGGCCCAGCGCCACGTAGTCCACGCCGTCGAAGACCCCACAGGGGACGGACGCGACTCCGCCGACCGTGATGTCGCGTTCGCTGTCGCTGGGCTCGCCGCCCGCGACGAAGGCATGGGCGAGGACCACGGACCGGGTGGCGTCCGGCCGCTGGGCGAGATCGGCACGCACACGGTCCATGGCGGCGGTCAGCACCGCCTCGTGTCCGGCCCGTTCCGTCTTGAACACGTCCTTGACCAGGGCGGGTTCGAGGTACGGGAGGCCGTAGAACGCCACGTCACCGTGCGCGTCCGGGATGAGGACCGGGGTGGCGCAATGGGCGGGGTCGGTCCGAAGGTGGATGCCGGCCTGCCCGATGAGCCCCGCGCCGACCCCCAGGCGCCGGGCCGAGTCGTGGTTGCCGGAGATCATCACGGTGGGCACACCGGCGGCGGCGAGCCGGTGCAGTGCGTCGTCGAAGAGCTCAACGGCGAAGAGCGGCGGCACCGCCCTGTCGTACACGTCACCCGCCACGAGCACGACGTCGACCGCGTGCTCGCGCACGGTGGTCACCAGGTGGTCGAGGTAGGCGGCCTGCGCCTCGCGCAGGGAGATCCGGTGGAGGGATCGGCCCAGGTGCCAGTCCGATGTGTGCAAAATCCTCAAGAGCCGGCTCCGACCTGCATGTTTCGCTTCCTCGTCCCCCGAGCCCTGTCCGGCTGTGCGCCGGCCCTGCCCAGGGCCCCGGTGCCGGTGTCCGCCACACCTGCGTGCCCCTGCCCCTGTTCCCTCACGCACCACAGTCTCCCACCACCGGGGACTGCCGCGGGGCCGCAGCCGGGAAGACGCCCCGGACAGCTCGCCGGGGCCGGTCCGCTGCTCAGGCGTCCCCGTACGCCTCGTCGCCCAGTTCCAGTTCCGCCTCGCCCGACGTGGCGTCGGCCAGCCAGCGGCGGAAGTCGTCGACCTCGGCGTCCGGCAGCCCGATCTCGATGCTCACGGCCTCCGCGTACCGGACCTCGCGCACGGTGCGTCCGGTGGCCCGCAACTCGTTCTCCAGCCGGCCGGCGCGCTGATGTCCGACGGTGACCGTCGCGATCCGGAACCGCTGCCGGGTGAGCGTGCCGACGGCGTCCAGGGCCTCGCCGACCGCACCCCCGTAGGCCCGGATCAGTCCGCCGGCGCCGAGCTTCACGCCACCGTAGTAGCGGGTGACGACGGCGACGACGTACCGCATCTCGCGGCGCGTGAGCATCTGCAGCATGGGGAGGCCGGCGGTGCCCCCCGGCTCGCCGTCGTCGCCGGCCTTCTGTACGGAGGCGTCGGCGCCGATCACGTACGCGAAGCAGTTGTGGGTGGCGGTCGGGTGCTCCCTGCGGACGCGTGCGACGAAGTCCTGGGCGTCCTGCTCGGTGGCGGCGGGGGCGAGCGCGCAGATGAAGCGCGATCGGTTGATCTCGGTCTCGTGCTCGCCCGCGCGGGCGACTGTCCGGTACTGCTCCTGCATCCGGCCAGCCTATGCGCAGCCGCGGGAATGGTCCGGGGCGGCCGCCCGTTGTGCGGATCATGTACGCAGACACGGAGACGATCCGCAGGATTCTCAAGGACACGGGCGACACCTGGGCGGTGGTGGGCCTGTCCGGCAACCGCTCGCGCGCCGCCTACGGGGTGGCCGAGGTGCTCCAGCGCTTCGGCAAGCGGGTGGTGCCCGTCCATCCCAAGGCGGAGCGGGTGCACGGCGAGGAGGGCTACGCCTCGCTGGCGGACATCCCCTTCCCGGTCGACGTGGTGGACGTCTTCGTCAACAGCGAGCTGGCCGGTGCGGTGGCGGACGAGGCGGTGGCGATCGGCGCCTCCGCGGTCTGGTTCCAGCTCGGCGTGATCGATGAGAAGGCGTACGAGCGCACCAGGGCGGCCGGGCTCGACATGGTCATGGACCGCTGCCCCGCCATCGAGATACCCGCCCTGAACGGCTGAGCGCGCCGGGGCGGTCGTATGTGCGGGGTATCACACTCCGCCACGGGCTGGGAGGATGGCCCGCTGTGAGTACCGCCCACGCCACGAGCGTGTCCGCCGCCCCCCACAGCCGGGCCCGCCTGTCCGGTCAGCTCGCCTCGCTCGGCGTCGAGCGGGGCGGTGTCCTGATGGTGCACGCGTCACTGAGCGCCGTGGGGGCGGTGGACGGGGGTGCGGACACGGTCGCCGCCGCACTGCGCCAGGCGCTGGGCCCGGAGGGCACGCTGGTCGTCCCGTCCTTCACCCCGGAGAACTCCGACACCTCCCCCCAGTACCACGCCCGGGTCCGCGGCCTCGACGAGCGGGAGCGGGCGGCCGTCCGGGAGGCGATGCCCGCGTTCGACCCGGGCACCACGGCGGCCCCGTCGATGGGCCGGCTCTCCGAAACGGTGCGCCGGTCCCCCGGCGCCGCCCGCAGCGCGCACCCGCAGACCTCCTTCGCGGCCGTGGGGCCTCTGGCCGGCCATGTGGTGGCGGACCATCACCCCGACTGCCACCTGGGCGAGGACTCCC
The DNA here is from genome assembly GCF_019399235.1 of Streptomyces poriferorum. Taxonomy (GTDB): domain Bacteria; phylum Actinomycetota; class Actinomycetes; order Streptomycetales; family Streptomycetaceae; genus Streptomyces; species Streptomyces poriferorum. The sequence goes on from NZ_JAELVH010000093.1 coordinate 11,845, forward strand.
CCCTCGCCCGCCTGCACGGACTGCGGGCCCAGGTCCTGCTGCTCGGCACCGGTTTCGGCCGCTGCACCGCGTTCCACCTGGCCGAGTACCGCGTACCGTCCCCGCCCCGCCGCACCTACCGCTGCGTGGTGCGGGACGGCGGCAGGCGCCGGTGGTGGCAGTACGAGGACGTGGCGCTGGACGACAGCGACTTCACGGAGCTGGGCGCGGACTTCGAACGGGCCGACCGCGGCGCGGCGGTCCGGGCCGCCCCGGTGGGCTCCGCCACGGGCCGGCTGTTCCGCTTCCCGGCAGCCGTTGCGTTCGCCACGGGGTGGCTGACGGCGCACAGGGGGGCGCACTCCTGACGGCGCTTCACGCCTGCGCGGCAACCTCCTGGCCGGTGCATCTATATCCAACTTCCCTTGTGGCACTCATACTTACCGCGTATCGGCCCCGAGGGGAAGGCACCGGATGGAGCAGCTGATCCGCACGGAGGACGGCCGGGACCTGGCCGTGGAAAGCTTCGGAAATCCGCACGGCAGACCGGTGTTCCTGCTCCATGGCACCCCGGGCAGCCGGCTCGGTCCGGCCCCGCGCGGGTCTGTTCTGTACCGGCTGGGCATCCGCCTCATCGCGTACGACCGTCCCGGCTACGGCGCGTCCGACCGGCTGCCCGGCCGTTCCGTGGCCCATGTCGCCGCCGACGTCGTGACCATCGCCGACGCCCTCGGCATCGGAGAGTTCGCGGTGGTGGGCCGGTCGGGCGGGGCGCCGCACGCACTCGCGTGCGCCGCGCTGCTGCGGGGCCGCGCCGCCCGCACGGCGGCGCTGGTCGGTCTGGCGCCCCGCGATGCGCAGGGGCTCGACTGGTTCGAGGGCATGACCGAGTCAAATGTCCGTGAGTACATCAACGCCGCAGCGGGGCGGGGCAGACTGACCGCCGCCCTGGAACGCAGGTCGGCGTCGATCCGGGCGGACCCGATGGGCTCGGTCGTCGACATGCACCGCGGGCTGTCGGCGTCCGACCGCGGGATCGTCTCCGACACCGGCATCCGCGCCATGCTGGTGCGCAACTTCGCCGAGGGACTGCGCAGTTCGGCGGACGGCTGGGTCGACGACGTCATGTCCTTCAGCAGCGACTGGGGGTTCCGGCCCGAGGACATCGCCTCGCCCGTGCTCCTGTGGCACGGCGAGGACGACGTCTTCGCACCGGCGCAGCACACCCGTTGGCTCGGCGAGCGCATTCCCGGGGCGGAGACGGTGGTGGAGCGCGGCGCCGCGCACTTCGGCGCGTTGCGCGTCCTCACCCGTGTGCTCGGCTGGGTCACCAGATGACCGGCCGGCCGCGCCCGCCGCACGCGGGGCAGCCGGCCCGTACCGGCCGGCGGCCCCGCATGAGCGGAATCAGACCGGCTGCGGTTCCAGATCGCGGTTGATGCGCCGCCAGGCACGGGCCGCCACGGCGATCGGGTGGTCCATGCCCAGGTGCTCGACGGCCAGCGGCACGACTTCGGCCCGCAGCCGCTCGGCCTCCCTCTCGCGGTCCATGGCACGCAGGGTGACGGCCAGGTTGGATCGGCAGGCCAGCACGTCGGGGTGCGCCGGACCGTACCGGTCCAGCAGGCCTTCGAGCGCGGCCCGTTCCCAGCGCTCCGCCAGTTCCAGCCGGTTGAGGTCGCCGTAGGCGTTGGCCAGGTTGATGGCGGCGCAGAGCGTGAAGGGGTGCTGGGCCCCCAGGCTGCTCTCCAGCGCGGCCCTGACCTCTTCGCCGGCCTCCGCCGCCGACTGGGCCGCGCCCATGCCCCGCAGATAGATGGCGACGTTGTTGCGGCAGGCCAGGGTGAACGGATGGTCCTCGCCCAGCGTGGCCCGGTAGCCGTCGAGGGACTGCTGGGCCAGGTCCAGGGCGGCCTGCTTGTCGCCGACCGCGGAGAAGTCCGCCGCGAGATTCAGCCCGCACGCGAGCGCGTCGGGCACCTTGGTGCCGTACCGCTCCCGGTAGCGGTTGTAGGTCTCCTCCGTCAGGAGCTTCGCCTCGTGCGGGTGGCCCGCCTTGCGCAGCGATACGGCGAGGCTCTTGGCGGTACGCAGCGCTTCGGGCACGTCCGCGTTGAGGACCCGTTCGAAGGACGCCTTGACCTCGCGGAGGATCTGCACCGAGGACTCGTACTCCCCGGTCTCCCGGAGGTCGCGTCCCAGGTGCCCCTTGGTGGTCAGGGTGTACGGGTGGTCCTCGCCGAGCAGCGTGCTGCGGCGCTCCACGGTGAGGTCGTCGAGCCTGCGCGCCGCTTCGCTGTCGCCGGTCAGCCGGTAGTCGATGGCGAGGTTGTGGGCGGCTACGAGGGTGCGCGGGTGGTTGTCCCCGAAGGTCTCGCGCATCACGTGGTGGATCTTCTGGTCCCGTTCCAGCGCCTCGCCGAACCGGCCCAGGGCCCGCAGGTCCGCCGCCAGGCTGCCCGTGGTGATCAGCAGGCTGGGGTGGTCCCTGCGCAGCAGGCGGGTCTGCCGGGCGAGTGTGTCCTCGTCCATCCGACGGGCGTCCGTATACCTGCCCTGGGCACGCAGGGCGTTGGCCAGCTCGAAACGCAGGTTCAGTGTCTGCAGATCGTCCTCGCCGAGTTCCTGGGTCCAGGTCTTGTTGAGCTGGGTGCCCAGCGCCCTGGCGCCCTCCAGTTCGCCGCGCTTGAGGAGGTAGCGGATGCGGTCGACCATCAGCTGACGGGCCTCGGCCTCGTCGCAGTCCGCGACACCGGACGGCCCCAGGTGCGGCCAGATGAGTTCGAAGGCCGGCCAGCTCCTGGGGTCGTTCACCGGATTGTCCTGGTCCGCGCCCTGCGGAGGCCTGGCCTCGGCGAGGATGCGGTGCACCTCGTGGACGGCCGTGTCCCGTTCCTCGGGCGACAGCCCGGCACGGACGGCGGCCTGGACGAGCCGGTGGACCTGGATACTGTTGTCGGCCGGTTCCACCTTGGCCAGCGCGAAGCGGTTGAGCGCCTGGATGACCCGCCCCAGCATGTACCGCTCGCGGAGATCCGAGTCGTAGGGCAGGAGCGACCGGAACATCGAGTCGCTGCCGATGAGCGTCATCGATATCGGTTCGGCGGAGAAGAAGGAACACAGTTCCAGCAGCCGGACCGCGGCCTTGGACTCCTTGCGCAGCCGGGCGATGGAGATGTTCCAGGTGGCGCCGATCTGGAGGGAGTAGTCCTCGGGCCGCCCGAGGGAGAGGACCTTGGTGCTCTGCTCCCTGAGCTGTTCGACGTAGGCGTCGACGGGGGTCGCCGTCTCGGCCAGCCAGGCGGCGGCGACCTCCACCGCGAGCGGCAGGTCGCCGACGGCCTCGGCCACCCGCTCCGCGTCCCTGGCCGGCAGCTTGCGCACTCTGCGGCACAGGTGCTCCACGCTCTCCGAGCGGGTGAAGACCTCGACTTCGACCGGCTCCACGCGGCTGGAGATCGGCTTGTTGCGGCAGGTGGCGAGAATATGACCGTAGAGACCGGTCATCAGCGGTCCGGTCTCGTCGGGGAAGAGCTCCAGCGCCTTGTCGAGGTCCTCGACGTTGTCGAAGATCAGCAGCCAGCGCGCGTACGGCGCTCCGCTGCGCAGCGCCTGGAGCGCCGCCCTGGCCGCCTCGGCGACCACCTCGCCCGCGCGCAGACCCATCTTCTCCGCGAGTTCCGCCAGGGACGACACCACCCGGTCGGGCTGCTCGGCCTCGACCCACCAGACCAGGTCGTAGTCGGCCCGGAACCGGTGCGCGTACTCCCGGGCCACCTGGGTCTTCCCGACCCCGCCGAGCCCGTAGAGGACCTGCGGGAGATGCTGTGCGGAGCGGCTGCTGCCCCGTAACTGGTCGCGCAGCCGCACCAGTACGGATCCGCGGCCGGTGAACTCGGTGTGCCGGGGCCGTACGTTCCACACCCCGGGGACCGTGCCGGGGAACCGCGGGCCCCCGGACGCGGCCGGCGCCGCGTCGAGGGCCTCCGGCCGGTCCAGCGCCGTCAGTACGGCGGCGGTGGCCTCCCGTTCGTCCAGCCGGGCGACGTCGACGATGCCCCTGCTGTTGAGCGGCATGGTCAGCCGGACGTCGCTGATCCGCACCGGCACGAGCTGGCGTCGGCTGCCCGAGGGATCGAGTCCCAGCGCGGACTCCCAAAGGCTCCGGGCGCGCCGCGAGTTCTGGTAGGCCTGGGAGACGACGGGGACGACGCGGAAGGCACCGGCCGCCGCCCATTCGGCGTCGTTCCAGGCCTTGTGCGAGCTGCGCACGTCCACGGGCATGACGTGGAAGCCGGCGCGGGTGAGGACCGACTCCAGCCAGTCCGCCCACATCTGGTCCTCGGCCACATGAGTGAGGACGATGTTGGACGGCGGGACGGGCCTGCGACGGGTGTAGGCCGCCACGTAGGCCAGCCGTTCCGCCTCGTCCATCGCGGGCAGCGCGGTGACCCGGCCCTCGGTGAGTACCGCGGTCAGCCGTTCGCAGGAAGTGAGCATGGAACTCGATATGTTCGGGGCGTCACCGAACGTGGCGAGGATCTCCTCATAGGCGTAGAAGGGCCGGTAGGGGATCTCCACCGTGCCCCAGTAGTTGGCCAGTTCGTCGTTGGAAAGGCCACTGGGGAAGCCGGGGAAGCTCTCTCTGGCCAGCGCGCGTCCCGCGTCCGCCTTCTCCTTCTCCCCGTCGTCGATGCGCATCGGCACGGGCAGGATCCGGATGTGCTGGTCGTGGAACCGCTCCTCGATGTCGCGGGCCACGGCGGACGCGCCTTCGATGCTCTGGTCGCTGAGGGTGAAGCAGACCACCAGCACCTGGGGCATCTGGACGGTGCAGATATCGGCGATGTCACTCAGCCCGGTCCGGCTGTCGATCAAGGTGAAGTCATAGTGTTTCTGCATGTCGGCCCGCATGGCGTCAAAGAAGTGACCGCCACCGTAGCGTTCGTAGAAGTCGTCCCAGTCCATCCGGCCGACGGTCGAGGAATAGTCCCGGTTACGGCGTCCGGCGGACAGGAAATCGAGGCTTCCGCCTCGCGGGAAGGACCAGTTCAGTGAGGTGGCGTGCGGCCTCACGCGCGCGTATTCGCGATGCCATTCCGGATCACGGGCCGCAGGCCTGCGGGCTTCTTCCTGGTATTCGGTGATCAGATTGATCAGCCCGGGTGTGGCGGCCAGGTCGGAAAGATCGAGAAAAGGATGGAAGAAGCGGTGCAGACCGGGGGCTTCCAGATCCCAGTCGACGGCGAGTACGCGATAGCCGTTCGCGGCGAGAATCCAGGCGGTATTGGCGAGCGCCATGGTGCGGCCGGTTCCGCCTTTGTAGGAGTAGAAGGTGACGACGGTACCGTCACGGTTCTCGGTCATCTGCTGGGTCCTCCCCCTCGGGGGCGTCACCGTCGCCGGGATCGCCCGTGTCGTGGTCCGTACCGGTGACGGGTGGAGCGGAATTGCTGGTTCCGTAGCCCACGCCGTCGATCAGCAGTCGCGGCATAGCGCCGCTCGAACCCGCGGGCGGGAATGTCTCGGCGTGGGCCGCGTAGTGGCGCTCGGCGGCCTTCACCGCTCCCGGGAGTTCCTGGCTGAAGGCCTCCAGGGTCGGGACGCCTCCGCTGTGCGAGCGATGGCCGAATTCGGTCGCGGGCCCGGATTCGAGCACCCCCTCCAGCACGGCACGGAGGTCGGCCTCCCGGTGGCCGGAGTCGGGGTCGTCCCTGTTCCACGGGACCATGACGCTGATCCAGGGCCTGCTGTTCTCGCTCAGCCGTCTCAGCAGTTCCTGGCGGCGCGGGCTGTCCAGGGCCCACCGGTCCAGCAGCAGCAGCCCCGGCCCCTGGGGCCGCTCGGTGCCGAGCAGGCGCTCGGACTCCGCCTCGAACTCCCCCACCCGCACCTGGTAGTCGAGGTTGCGCACGAGGTCGACGGCGTGATCGGCCAGCGGCCTGGACGATTTGGGGTGGTACGGATTCCAGTCGCGCTGGGCCGGCCCGTAGCAGTCCGGCGCACGGCCCGGAGGCAGATCGGAGCGGGAGCAGGCGAGGACGGAGATCTCCATCTGCCGCGCCCTGCCGGGCGGCCCGAAGGCGCTGGGCACCGCCGCGTAGTCCTGCTGCGGGTCCCCTTCGGGCATCCGGCTCTGTTCCGCCACCTTCACTATCCGCTTGGCCAGCAGATACACGGCTCTTTCGTACTGGTCCCGCAGATAGCGCAGTTTGATCAGCCCGTAGAAGCCCTCGTCGGCGTACTCCTCACCGAAGGCGGCGTGGTTGAACTGCAGCCGCTCCGCGGGCTGCGGCAGCTGCCCGGGCGGTACGGGCACCCAGAGCGCGGGCACGATGCCGGACATCTGGCCACCGTTGCTGCGGGCCGCCTGATAGTGCACCGCGCGACTGGAGAAGGCGTACCACTCCCGGCCGCACTGCTCGCTCAGAAAATAGCGCGGCGAGTAGAGCGGCACGAAGACCTTGCAGTACGCCAGTGATTCGGAGAGGCGCTCCTGCCACCCCTCCCCGGGCTGCATCTGCTGATCCAAGAACCCGGCCGGCACCCCGGCGGGCAGGGATGTCAGCTGCAGAACGTGGGCGCACAGGTCCCGGAAGAATCTCTCGACCCAGAGATTCGGATCTTTGTCCTTCGGATCGTTCCTGGGTGTATGCGCATAGCTGAGGAAGAAGTACGGTCTCGGCTCATCTCCCTGTGCTCCGGCAGCTTCAAGATCCAACGTTTCCCCCGGTCCACGTGTGGGACCTCAGTCTAGGAAGAATCGAATCTTCGACGGAACGGCAGGAACGCGCCTATTTATTGAGCCCGCCCCTCCGTTTTCGGTACCGGACAATCAATTGCTGCCATAACCGCCAATTCCGAAAAGGATCAAGGGCCGAGCTGCGCAGCATGCACCGGATTGCGAGCCGTCCAGTCGGCGCGGTGCCGTTCGGCCGAACTCCGCGCCCGGTCCAGGGCCGCGGCAGAGACCTCTTCCGCCTCCCACGTCTCGGCCGTATGGCCCATTCCGGCCACGAACCGCTCACCGAGAGGGGTCAGCAGCCCCGATCCGGCCAGTACCCGCACGGCCCGCGTCGTCTGCTCCCGCCACCGGGCGAACTGCGCCTCGGCGGCGCCGGCCGCCGCGCCCTGCGCGCGGTGCCGGCGCACGCGCCAGAAGTCCGTGACGGCGATGTGGGCGTACGTGCCCTGGAGCAGACCGTCCAGGGGGCGTGGATCGGGGCGCCAGGGTGCGTAGAACAGCCTGCCGTCGCCGACGGATTGATGCAGATCGAAGCTGTCCATGACCGCGCCCAGCTTCACGTGCTGGAACTCGTGGACGATCAACAGGGCCAGCAGTTCGGGGGTTTCGGGCCGGGCCGCCCCGATCGCCCCGAACGCGTCACGGGAGGCCGCACTGACATCGCTGCCGCCCGGCGCGTGCAGCGGTGTGACGACCCGGAGACCGGCCGACACTCCGGGTGCGTATGACGGGAGTTCGTCCTGGATCAGCGCCCAGGCCTGGCCCAGGTCCTGCGCCCACAGCTTGGCCTCACCCGCGGAGAGCCGCCCGGCGACGGGCCACTGATGGCGGTCGCGCAGGGGGTCGGTGTCCTCCAGCGCGACGGACCAGCCCGGAGGTTCGACCACCCGCACCGGCTGCCAGTGCGGAGTGAGCCCGTCCACCCCTTCCTCCCGGTCGATCCGCACATGGCGGCCCGCAGCGCGTACCGAGAACCCCTCGGCGTCCGCGGACACCTCGGCGAGTGCCGCGTCCGCGGGCAGGGTCACCACGCCCAGGCCGGGAAGGCGGAGCAGCCCCTCCCGCACGGGGACGGCGACGGTGTCACCGCGGCCGGCCCGCAGCGCGGCGGCGGCCGCGATCTCGGCCAGCCCCGCGACGGCGGACCACTGCGGCCCGCCTTCCAGCACACGCAGCGCCCAGGGCCGGGTGTACGGGTGGGCCAGTACCGCGTCCAGCGCCTCGGGAGCTCCGGCGTCGAGGTCGATGAGCAGTTCCCAGGCCTGCATCGCCGTGCGGTCGCCGCGCGGGGCCCGTTCGCCGACGGCGGCCAGCAGTTCGTGGTTGATCTCCGCCTGGGCCGCCACGAGCCGGCCCACGGTCGCGGCGTCACCGAAGCCGGAGGCCAGCTCGTCGAGTCCGGCCGCGTCGAGCGGTTCCGGGGCACTCACCATGGGCACCGCCGCCTCCCGGTCACGGATGTTCGTGATCAAGGCCATCAGATCGGGACAGAACACCGAGGGGTTGAGGAAGCCGCTTCCGGTCCGGTAGCGATGCGCGTAGAGACCGCCTCCGCAGGAGCTGACCACCGGACAGGCCCGGCACTCGTCACTGAGCTGCTCCAGCCCTTGCTGGCGGGCGAGCATGCCCGGATGGGCCAACACGTCGTCGAGGCTGTGATCGACGAGGTTCATCCCCGTGGCGGGTGCCGAGTCGTAGGCCGTCTTGAGGCTGTCGGCCTGTTCGAACGTACCGTCCGTCTCGATGACCACGAGGTCCGCCGGCGCCAGGCCCAGCGACTCGGTGAGGCTGCTCTCGCCGCGCAGCGTGCGCAGCACGGAGTCGAAGATCCGTACCGGAACCGGCCGCCCGGCCGCGGTCCATCGCCGGTGGATCACGTCGAGCCAGTCGGCGTAGGGCGTCGCGGAACCGTGCGGACGGGGCGGGGGCACGTCCCAGGTCGCGTGCGGGAGCAGGAAGTCGATGCGCGGCGGGTCGAGGGCCACGAGGGCGTCGTACACGGCGACCGGATCGTTCTCGACATCGATGGTGCAGAGCAGTCCGGCGAAGAGTCTTCGGTAGCCCGGACGGTTGAGGAGCGAGACCGCACGCAGGACCTGGGGGTGACTGGTGCGCCCGTCCGCATAGCGGCGATGACGGTCGTTGGAGGCTCTGTCGCCGTCGAGCGACACCCCGACCTTGATGCCCAGTTCGGCGAAGAGCTCGCAGAACTCCTCGTTGAGCAGAACGCCGTTGGTGTGGATGCGCAGATCGAGTGCGCTGATCCCGTCGAGTGCGCGGGTGAGCTCCTCGGCCGCGCACCGGATCCTCTCGGGGCCCGCGAGCAGCGGCTCCCCGCCGTGCAGGACCACGTGGACCATGGGAAGACCGTGTGCCAGGGCGTGTTCGGCGATGCGATCCGCCGCCCTGGCCAGGGTCTGCTCGGTGACTGCCCGGGGCCGGCCACGCCAGCTCGTGTCCGCGTGCTCGTACACGTAGCAGTGATCGCAGGCGAGATCACAGCGGCTGTGCATCTTCAGCACGAATTGGCTCAAAGAAGGGGGTGGCCGGTCCATGACGAGTATCTGTTCGGCTACTCAGACGGACGACTGAAAGGCTGCGATCACCAACGGACTCGCCCCGGCGTCGGTCGACAGGAGTCGACTGATCGATGCGGGCAGGGCCCCGCCGCCCTGGACAGCGGCTCGCTGAGCGAGCGGCACCCGGGGCACGGCCTGGCTGCGGGGAAGGATCCCCGGCCGGACGGCCGCCGAGACGAGAGTAGTTTTCATTTAAAGCCCTTCATGTTGAGGACGTCCACGATCGCTGCGAACCCCCATACGAACAGGGAAGAAATCCCCGTCTTTCCCTATAAATAGGACAGATCTGCAAAGACAGCCACTTGTGACACGCGGGGGGGCGCTGCGCACCACAACGCGCGCACAGGCCCCGCAGTTGCGGTCGCGTTCACGCGCACCCCCGAACGGATTAAGGAACGGATTGAGCAGTGACCCGCCCGGCCCAGCCCGGACCGGGTTCGGGGCACACCGGGCCCAGCCTCCCGCAGTGCGGGGGCGGGGACCAGAAGATGCACAAAGAGCACCGGCTCCCGAGACACGATTCGGTCAGACTCCGAGGTCTTCGACGACCACCGCGCCCGGCAGCGCCGCCAGCGCCTTGCCCGGCATGATCAACTTGCCCCGGCGGGTACCGCTCCCGATCAGGACCCACTCCTCGTCGACCACGGCGGAGTCGATCAACAGGGGCCAGTCGGCGGGGAGTCCGACCGGGGTGATGCCGCCGTACTCCATTCCCGTCTCGCCGACCGCCGTCTCCATCGGGGCGAACGAGGCCTTGCGGGCACCGAGATGCTTGCGCACGGCCCCGTTCACGTCGACGCGGGAGTGGGACAGGACGAGACAGGCGGCCAGGGTGACTTCACCCCCGCGCTTGCCCGCCACCACGACGCAGTTGGCGGACCGGCGCAGCAGGTCGGCCCCGTGGTGTGCGACGAAGGCCGCCGTGTCGGCGATCTCCGGGTCCGTGTCGACGTGGATGATCTGCTCGGCGGGAACGCCGCCCCAGCCCTCCCCCACCGCTCGGGCC
>NZ_JAELVH010000094.1 GCF_019399235.1 Streptomyces poriferorum
TGCAGCTGCAAGGCGGAGGACTGAGGCGTGGCGGAGCCATGGTGAATGACGACAACGCAGCAGATGTGCGTGCCCAGCCCCGCGACGCCATCCCCCGATCACCGGTCGGTCTCAGGGCTCCGGCACACACGCTGGACCCGCGGGCCGTCGGCTGGTGGCGTGCGCAGTGGCTGCTGCTGACGGCGCTGCCGGTGGTGGTCCTGGCCCTGCTGGGTGTGTTCGTCCCGGCCGCCCGGTTCTGGCTGCTGCTGTCCGCGGCCGTGCTCGCGGTCCTCGGTACCGGCTGCGCCGTCCTCGTCCCCCTCTGGTGGTTCCGTACGCACCGCTGGGAGGTCACCGACGAGGCGGTGTACGTCCGTACGGGTGTGCTGTGGCAGGAATGGCGGATCGCGCCGATGTCCCGGATCCAGACCGTGGACACCATGCGCGGCCCGCTCGAACAGCTGTACCGGCTCGCCACGGTCACCGTCACCACCGCGTCGTCCAAGGGCGCCGTCCGGATCGAGGGCCTCGACCACGAGATGGCGGCCGAGCTCGCCGAGCGGCTGACCCGCATCACCCAGGACACCCCCGGCGACGCCACATGAGCACCGCCGCCCCGCCCGCGGACTGGCGCCGGCTGGACCGGCGTACGGTCCTGGCCACCGCCCTCGTCACGGCGGGCGTGGCCGCCGGAGCCGCCGTGCCCACCACGCTCGGGCTCTCCGGACGGTTCGGTTTCGCCTCCGCCGTCGCCTGGGTGGCGGCGGGAGCGGCCCTGCTGATCGCGGGCAGCGCCGGCGCCGACTACGTACGCTGGCGCCGCACCCGCTACCGGATCGGAGCCGACCGGGTCGAGCTCCACACCGGCCTCCTGCTCATCAGGAGGCGTTCCCTCGCGCGGGAACGCATCCGCAGCGTCGACCTCACCGCCCACCCGCTCCAGCGCGTCCTGGGCCTCGTCACCGTCCGGATCGGCACCGGTGAGCACCACGGCGACGACTCCACCCTGGAACTCGACCCGGTCCTGCGCGCCGAGGGCGAACGACTGCGCCGCTCGCTCCTGGAACGCGGCCTCACGGGGGCGTCCGGCAGTCACCGTGAGGGCGAACTCGCCACGCTCGACCCGCGCTGGATTCGCTACGCACCGGTCTCGTTCGTCGCACCGGCACTCGGCGGTGCAGCGGCCGGGGCCGTGCTGCAGGTCAGCGACTGGTTCGGGGCACAGGGCCAGGTGATCGAGTGGGCGAGCGACCGGTTGCGGGACTTCTCCCTGCCCTCCGTGCTCGTGCTCCTCGCCGTCGCCGCGACACTCGCCGGAGCCGTCGGCGCGCTGGGCCTCTGGGTCGAGATGTGGTGGAACTACCGCCTCGAACGCGAACCGGGCGGAACCCTGCGCATCCGGCGCGGACTGCTCACCTCCCGGTCCGTATCGATCGAGGAGCGGCGGCTGCGCGGCGTCGACCTCGTCGAGCCGCTCGGCGTCCGGCTTCTGGGCGCCGCCCGGGTCGACGCCATCACCACCGGACTGGCCAAGGACGACGAGGAGCAGCACGGCGACCACAACACCCTGCTGCCCGCCGCGCCCCGGCCGGTCGCCGACGGGGCCGCCGCCGCCGTGCTGCGCGAGACGGTGTCCCCGACCGCCGCCGTGCTGACCCCGCACCCGCCGGCCGCGCGCGGCCGGCGCCTGCGCCGGGCCTGCTGGGCGGTCGGCGTGCCCGTCCTGGTCCAGGCCCTGCTCGGCGCGCTGCTGACACCCGTCCTGCTCTGGACCGCGCTCGGCTGCGCGGTCGTGGGACTGCCCGCCGGGGTGCTCCTGGCCCGCGACGCCTACCGCGGTCTCGGTCACGCGCTCAGCGGCGGCTACCTGGTGACCCGCTCGGGCTCCCTGCGCCGCTCCACCGCCGCGCTGGAACGGGCCGGGGTGATCGGCTGGACGGTCCGGCAGTCGTACTTCCAGCGACGGGCCGGGCTGCTGAACATCACGGCGACGACAGCGGCCGGGGCGGGCGCGTACACGGTGTACGACGCGGACGCGTCCGAGGGGCTGGCCTTCGCCTCCGAGGCCGTCCCGGGGCTGCTGGAGCCCTTCCTGGAGCGGGTCCCGCCGGCCCCGGAGCGCGTGGCGACGAAGGAGAGGGTGGGGGCGAAGGAGCGGGCCGGGGAGTGAGCCCGGTCAGCCGTGCGTCGTGTCGATGACACAGAAACGGTTGCCCTCGGTGTCCGCGAGGACCACGAAGTCCGGATCCGCCGGGTACAGCTTCCAGTCCGCCCGGACGGCGCCGAGCGCGAGCAGCCGGGCCACCTCGGCGTCCTGCTCCTCGCTGTACAGGTCGAGGTGGACCCGGGGGACCTCCTGCACCGGGACATCGCTCAGGCCCAGCGACACCCCCGGCCCGGGCCCCTCGGCCGGGACCAGCACGACCCAGTCCTCGGTGAGCGGTTCGCGCTCGACGTAACCGAGCGCCGCCTTCCAGAACGTCGCGGCACGCCGTACGTCCGACGCGCCCATCACCACGCTTCCGATATGCATGGGCCGAGCCTTTCACGCCGCAGGCCCGGTCCGCTCCGAAGAGCGAACCGGGCCTGCGAGGGCTACCGCTGACGGCGAATCAGGCGGAGGCCGGCGGGTACAGGGCGCGTGGCAGCCGCGAGGCCGCCGCCGCGTCCAGCAGCCACAGCGTGCGGCTGCGACCGTACGCACCCGCGGCCGGGGCCTGGATCTCCCCGGCACCCGACAGCGCGATGGCCGCGGCCTCCGCCTTGTCCTCGCCCGCGGCGAGCAGCCACACCTCGCGTGCCGCCCGGATGGCGGGCAGCGTCAGCGAGACGCGGACGGGCGGCGGCTTGGGCGCCCCGTGCACACCGACGACGGTGCGCTCGGTCTCCCGTACCGCGGGCAGCTCCGGGAAGAGCGAGGCCACATGGGTGTCGGGGCCGACACCCAGCATCAGCACATCGAACACCGGCACCGGCCCGTGGTCCTCCGGACCGGCCGCGGCGGCCAGTTCGGCGGCGTACGCGGCCGCTGCCGCGTCGGCGTCCGGGCCCCAGGGCCCGTCCGACGCGGGCATCGCGTGCACCCGGGCCGGGTCCAGCGGCACCGAGTCCAGCAGGGCCTCGCGGGCCTGCGTGACATTGCGCTCCGGATCGCCGTCCGGCAGGAACCGCTCGTCGCCCCACCACAGGTCGAGCCGTGACCAGTCGATCGCGTCCCGGGCGGGCGCGTCGGCGAGCGCGGCCAGCAGGCCGTTGCCGTTGCGGCCGCCGGTGAGCACCACCGAGGCGTAACCGCGTGCGGCCTGGGCGTCCACGATCTTCGTGATCAGCCGGGCCGCCGCGGCCTGCGCCATCAGCTCCTTGTCGCGGTGCACGACGAGCTGCGGGACGACGCTCACTTCGACGCCGCCTTCTTCGCCGGCGCGGCCGTCTTCTTGGCGGCGGGCGCGGTCTGGCCGGAAGGTGCGGCAGCCTTGGGCTTCGCCGCCTCCCCGAGGCGCTCCACGCCGAACTTCACCGACGACTCGTACGTGTTGTCCGGGTCGAGCCGGCGGAGCTCCTCGGCGAGCAGCTCCGCGGTCTCCCGGCGCTTGAGCGCCACCGCACGGTCCGGCTGGCCCACCATGGAGAGGGTGGCCAGCGAACCGTCGGCCCGGTCCAGCACGATCGTGCCGGACTCGGTCTCCATCCGGACAGCCGTCAGACCGGGGCCGCCGGACATGGTGCGCTCGACCGGGACCTGCAGCCGGTCCGCGAGCCACATGGCCAGCAGCTCACAGCTCGGGTTCTCGGACTCGCCCTCGACCGTCGCCGAGATGACGTCCACGGCCTGCTGGTCGAGTGCCGCGGCCAGCATCGAACGCCACGGCGTGATCCGGGTCCAGGACAGATCCGTGTCCCCGGGGGTGTACGACTTCGCGCGCACCGACAGTTCGGCGATCGGCCGCTCCGCCGAGTACGCGTCCGTGATCCGGCGCTGGGCGAGCGCGCCCAGCGGGTCCTTCGCCGGATCGGCGGGCGCCGCCTCGGGCCACCAGACCACGACCGGGGCGTCCGGCAGCAGCAGCGGCAGGACGACCGACTGGGCGTGGTTGGCCAGCTCGCCGTGGAGCCGCAGCACCACGGTCTCGCCGGTACCGGCGTCGGAGCCGACCCGGACCTCGGCGTCGAGCCGGGCGTCACGCCGGCTGCGAGGCGAACGGCTGACCCGCTTGATCACCGCGATGATCCGCGAGGGGTGCTCGCGCGAGGCGTCGCCGGCCGACTTGAGAGCGTCGTAGGCGTTCTCCTCGTCGGTGACGATGACCAGCGTGAGCACCATGCCGATCGCCGGGGTGCCGATGGCACGGCGGGCCGACACCAGCGCCTGGTTGATCTTGCTGGAAGTGGTTTCCGTGAGATCGATCTTCATGGCCGGCGCCAGCTCCGTCCGTCTCGTGCGAGCATCTCGTCCGCCTCGGCCGGGCCCCAGGTGCCCGCCGGGTACTGCGCGGGCTTGCCGTGCTTGTCCCAGTACTGCTCGATCGGGTCGAGGATGTTCCAGGAGAGTTCGACCTCCTGGTGGCGGGGGAAGAGGTTGGCGTCTCCGAGCAGCACATCGAGGATGAGCCGCTCGTAGGCCTCCGGGCTGGACTCGGTGAAGGACTCGCCGTAGGCGAAGTCCATCGTCACGTCCCGGACCTCCATCGAGGTGCCGGGCACCTTGGAGCCGAACCGCACGGTCACGCCCTCGTCCGGCTGGACCCGGATGACCAGGGCGTTACCGCCCAGCTCCTCCGTTGCCCCGGACTCGAACGGGAGGTACGGGGCGCGCTTGAAGACGACCGCGATCTCCGTGACCCGGCGGCCGAGCCGCTTTCCGGTACGGAGGTAGAACGGCACGCCCGCCCAGCGGCGGTTGTTGATCGTCAGCTTGATCGCGGCGAAGGTGTCGGTCTTCGACTTGGGGTCGATACCGTCCTCCTCCAGATAGCCGAGGACCTCCTCGCCGCCCTGCCACGCGTGCGCGTACTGACCGCGCACGGTGTGCTTGCCCAGGTCGTCCGGCAGCTCGACGGCCGTGAGGACCTTGAGCTTCTCGGCGACCAGGGCCTTCGGGTGGAAGGAGCCGGGCTCCTCCATCGCCGTCAGCGCCAGCAGCTGGAGCAGGTGGTTCTGGATGACGTCACGGGCGGCGCCGATGCCGTCGTAGTACCCGGCCCGGCCGCCGATGCCGATGTCCTCGGCCATCGTGATCTGGATGTGGTCGACGTAGCTCCGGTTCCAGATCGGCTCGAACATCGTGTTGGCGAACCGCAGTGCCAGGATGTTCTGGACCGTCTCCTTGCCCAGGTAGTGGTCGATCCGGAAGACCTCGTTGGGCGGGAACACGTCGTGCACGAGCTGGTTGAGCTCCTGCGCGCTCTTCAGGTCGTGACCGAAGGGCTTCTCGATGACGGCACGCCGCCAGGAACCCTCCTTCTGGTCGGCCAGCCCGTGCTTCTTGAGCTGCTGGACGACCTTGGGGAAGAACTTCGGCGGCACGGAGAGGTAGAAGGCGAAGTTGCCGCCCGTCCCCTGCGCCTGGTCCAGTTCCTGGATGGTCGCCTTCAGGGTCTCGAAGGCCTCGTCGTCGTCGAAGTTGCCCTGGACGAAGCGCATCCCCTGGATGAGCTGCTGCCAGACCTCTTCGCGGAACGGCGTACGGGCGTGCTGCTTGACGGCGTCGTGGACCTCCTGTGCGAAGTCCTCGTCCTGCCATTCGCGGCGCGCGAAACCGATGAGCGAGAAGCCCGGCGGCAGGAGGCCGCGATTGGCCAGGTCGTAGACGGCGGGCATCAGCTTTTTACGGGACAAATCGCCCGTGACGCCAAAGATGACCAGGCCCGACGGCCCCGCGATACGCGGGAGCCGTCGGTCCTGGGCGTCACGGAGCGGGTTGGCTCCGGGAACACCAGACAAAGTGGTCAGCCCTCCGAAGGGGCGAGGCGCTTGAGCTCCGCCTCGGTCGAGTTGAGCAGGTCGATCCAGGCAGCCTCGAACTTCTCGACGCCCTCGTCCTCCAGGAGCTGGACGACGTCGTCGTAGGAGACACCCAGCTTCTCGACGGCGTCGAGCTCGGCACGCGCCTGCTCGTAGGTGCCGGCGATGGTGTTGCCCGTGATCTGCCCGTGGTCCGCGGTCGCTTCCAGGGTGGCCTCGGGCATGGTGTTCACCGTGCCGGGGGCGACCAGGTCGTCCACGTACAGCGTGTCCTTGTACGCGGGGTCCTTCACACCGGTGGAGGCCCACAGCGGACGCTGCTTGTTGGCGTGCGCCTTGTCGAGCGCGGCCCAGCGGTCCGAGGAGAAGACCTCCTCGAACGCCTGGTAGGCGAGCCGGGCGTTGGCGAGAGCCGCCTTGCCCTTGAGTGCCTTGGCCTCGTCGGTGCCGACCGCGTCGAGACGCTTGTCGATCTCGGAGTCCACGCGGGAGACGAAGAACGAAGCCACCGAGTGGATCTTGGAGAGGTCCAGGCCCGCGGCCTTCGCCTTCTCCAGACCCGCCAGGTAGGCGTCCATGACCTCGCGGTAGCGCTCCAGCGAGAAGATCAGCGTGACGTTGACGCTGATGCCCTTGCCGATGACCTCGGTGATCGCCGGCAGACCGGCCTTCGTCGCCGGGATCTTGATGAGCGTGTTCGGCCGGTCCACCAGCCAGGCCAGCTGCTTGGCCTCGGCGACCGTGGCCGCCGTGTGGTGCGCCAGACGCGGGTCGACCTCGATGGAGACCCGGCCGTCCTGGCCGTCCGTGCTGTCGAAGACCGGACGCAGGATGTCGGCGGCGTCACGGACGTCCGCCGTCGTGATCATGCGGATGGCCTCGTCCACGGTGACCTTGCGGGTGGCGAGGTCCGTGAGCTGCTGGTCGTAACCGTGGCCCTGGGAGATCGCCTTCTGGAAGATCGACGGGTTGGTCGTGACACCCACGACGTGACTCTGGTCGATCAGCTCGGCGAGGTTGCCGGAGGTGATCCGTGTGCGGGACAGGTCGTCGAGCCAGATCGCCACGCCCTCGTCGGAGAGGCGCTTGAGTGCGTCTGTCATGAGAATTGCATCTCCTACTAGTCGTATAACGGCGTCAGCGCGTGACGGCGGCGAGAGATTCCCGGGCGGCGGCCGCGACGGCCTCGCCGGTGAAGCCGAACTCGCGGAAGAGGACCTTGGCGTCGGCCGAGGCACCGAAGTGCTCCAGCGAGATGATCCGGCCGGCGTCCCCGACGTACCGGTACCAGGTCAGGCCGATGCCCGCCTCGACGGCCACGCGGGCCTTCACGGACGGCGGCAGGACGCTGTCCTTGTACGCCTGGTCCTGCTCCTCGAACCACTCGACACACGGCATCGACACCACGCGGGTCGGGATGCCGGCGGCCTGGAGCTCCTCGCGCGCCTCGACGGCGAGGTGCACCTCGGAGCCGGTGCCGATGAGGACGACCTGGGCGTCGCCGCCCTCCGCGTCGAACAGCACGTAGCCGCCCTTGACCGCGTTCTCGTTCGCCTCGTACGTCGGTACGCCCTGGCGGGTCAGCGCCAGACCGTGCGGAGCGCCCTTGCCGAACACCTTGGTGTAGCGGCGCAGGATCTCGCGCCAGGTGAGGGAGGTCTCGTTGGCGTCGGCCGGGCGGACCACGTTCAGGCCCGGGATGGCGCGCAGCGAGGCCAGGTGCTCCACCGGCTGGTGGGTCGGGCCGTCCTCGCCGAGACCGATCGAGTCGTGCGTCCACACGTACGTCACCGGCAGGTGCATCAGCGCGGACAGCCGTACGGCGTTGCGCATGTAGTCGGAGAACACCAGGAAGGTGCCGCCGTAGATGCGGGTGTTGCCGTGCAGCGCGATGCCGTTCATGGCCGCGGCCATGGCGTGCTCGCGGATGCCGAAGTGGATCGTGCGGCCGTACGGGTCGGCCTCCGGCAGCGGGTTGCCGGCCGGGAGGAACGACGACGTCTTGTCGATCGTGGTGTTGTTCGAGCCCGCGAGGTCGGCGGAGCCGCCCCACAGCTCGGGCACGATGTCACCGAGCGCCTGGAGCACCTTGCCGGAGGCGGCGCGGGTGGCGACGCCCTTGCCGGGCTCGAAGACGGGGAGCTTGTCCTCCCAGCCCTCGGGCAGCTCGCCCGCGGAGATCCGGTCGAACTCGGCGGCGCGCTCCGGGTTGGCGGTGCGCCACGCGGCGAACGACTTCTCCCACTCGGCCTTGGCCTCGCGGCCGCGGTCCAGTGCCTCACGGGTGTGCGCGATGACCTCGTCGGCGACCTCGAAGGTCTTCTCCGGGTCGAAGCCCAGGACCCGCTTGGTCGCGGCGACCTCGTCGTCGCCGAGGGCGGAGCCGTGCGAGGCCTCGGTGTTCTGGGCGTGCGGTGCGGGCCAGGCGATGATCGAGCGGGCCGCGATGAACGACGGGCGCCCGGTCTCGGCCTTGGCGGCCAGCAGCGCCTTGTACAGACCCGCCGGGTCCAGGTCACCGCTGGGCAGCTGGTCGACGCGCTGGACGTGCCAGCCGTACGCCTCGTAGCGCTTCAGGGTGTCCTCGGAGACCGCGGTCTCCGTGTCGCCCTCGATGGAGATGTGGTTGTCGTCCCACAGCAGGACCAGGTTGCCCAGCTTCTGGTGCCCGGCCAGCGAGGACGCCTCCGCGGAGATGCCCTCCTGGAGGCAGCCGTCGCCGGCGACGGCCCACACCATGTGGTCGAAGGGGGAGGTGCCGGGGGCCGCCTCCGGGTCGAACAGGCCGCGCTCGTAGCGGGCGGCCATGGCCATGCCCACGGCGTTGGCGACGCCCTGGCCCAGCGGGCCGGTCGTCGTCTCCACACCGGTGGTGTGGCCGTACTCCGGGTGCCCCGGGGTCTTCGAGCCCCAGGTACGGAAGGCCTTCAGGTCATCGAGCTCCAGGCCGTACCCGGCCAGGTAGAGCTGGATGTAGAGGGTCAGGCTGCTGTGGCCCGCCGAGAGCACGAACCGGTCGCGGCCGGTCCACTCCGCGTCGGCGGGGTCGTGCCGCATCACCTTCTGGAAGATGGTGTAGGCGGCGGGAGCCAGGCTCATGGCCGTACCCGGGTGGCCGTTTCCGACCTTCTGTACGGCGTCCGCGGCGAGGACGCGGACGGTGTCCACGGCCCGCTGGTCCAATTCGGTCCACTGGAGGTCTGTGGTGGTCGGCTTGGTGCTCACCCTGAGTCAGGGCTCCTCTCCACTGTCGTAAACCGGTGACTGTGACCGCACCGGACATTGCCGAGCCTACCCCCGTCGGCACCCGCGATTTCCGGCTCCTTCCAGGGTGCGGGCGGCCCGTCGGATCCGCCTCCCGTATGAGCGCGGAGGCTCACCGATGGGCCCTCTCCGATGAGCGTGAGGCCTCACTCCTGAGGCCTCCGATGAGCGCCGGGACCCACTCCTGAGACCCCCCGTCGAGTGGTCCGGAGCACATCCGTGCGAGCGTTTGCGCGCCCCTGCGGCCCCGCACTCCGCGCGGGCCCGTGCGGGCGTTCGCGCGTGTGCCGCGGCAACGCCCCGCGCCACATCAACACGACCCCACCCCCGCGAAGGGCGGCCTGTCCCCAACGTCTACAGTGGTCTGGTTCGCGCAAGTCTTCACCGGGCCTTCCCGCCCGGAGCTTGCTGGGATTTCTCTGTCAGGGGTGTGCGTGACGGCCGTCGAGTCCCGACCCGCAGGGGTCGCCTTGACTCCGAGCCCGGGGGGCCATCGCCCGTTCGGGGCCCGTGTCAAGGCATTCGTGGCGCTGACCAAGCCTCGGATCATCGAGCTGTTGCTGATCACCACTGTTCCGGTGATGTTCCTGGCCGCTCAAGGTGTACCCGACCTGTGGCTCGTACTCACGACCACGATCGGCGGATACCTGTCCGCCGGCGGTGCCAACGCACTGAACATGTACATCGACCGCGACATCGACGCGTTGATGGACCGTACGTCGCAGCGCCCGCTGGTCACCGGAATGGTGAGCCCGCGCGAGTGCCTGGCCTTCGGTATCGCCCTCGCGGTGATCTCGACGGTCTGGTTCGGGCTGCTGGTGAACTGGCTGTCGGCGGCACTGTCGCTCGGCGCCCTGCTCTTCTACGTCGTCGTGTACACGATGATTCTGAAGCGCCGTACCTCGCAGAACATCGTCTGGGGCGGCATCGCGGGCTGCATGCCGGTGCTCATCGGCTGGTCCGCCGTGACGAACTCGATGTCCTGGGCCGCGGTGATCCTCTTCGCCGTCATCTTCTTCTGGACGCCGCCGCACTACTGGCCGCTGTCCATGAAGGTGAAGGACGACTACGCACGGGTCGGCGTTCCCATGCTGCCGGTCATTGCGTCCAATCGGGTGGTGGCCCGCCAGATCGTCCTCTACAGCTGGGTGATGGTGGCCGTCTCGCTGCTGCTGACCCCGCTGGGCTACACCGGCTGGTTCTACACGGTGGTGGCGGTGCTGACGGGCGGCTTCTGGCTCTGGGAGGCGCACGCCCTGCTGAGCCGGGCCAAGTCCGGCGTGACCGGCGGGAAGCTCAAGGAGATGCGGCTGTTCCACTGGTCGATCACCTATGTGTCCCTGCTGTTCGTCGCCGTGGCGGTGGACCCCTTCCTGCGGTAGCACCTCCTCCTTTCGACCTGCCGACGGGCGGGGAGCGTGGCACAGGCCACGCTCCCCGCCCGTCGCACGTTGATCTACCCATCGGTAGCATCTGGTGCATGGCAGAGACGGCTGAGACCCAGCAGGTGGACGGCAAGCAGGCGGCGCGCGCGGAGCGCAGGGCGGCCAGGCTGGCCAAGCAGATCGGTGCGTTCGCGAAGGCGCACGGCGGTGCCGAGGGGCAGCTCGCCTACATCGGACAGATGGGCACCCGCATCGTCCTCGTCGGCGAGGACGGCGGCTGGGGCGACCTCGTCGCCCCCTCGTACGCGGTCGCCGAGAGCGCCGCGCAGAAGTCCGGCATCACGATGCACGAGTCCTTCGACGGCGAGTTCGCGGCGAAGGTCCACACGGGCCCGTACGAGTGGACCCGCATGGCCGGTATCCAGATCGGCGGCCCGGCGAACAAGGCCTGAGGAACGGCACACAACGTGAACAGGGGCTCCTTCGCGGGACGGCTTGCAAGCCGTCCCGCGAAGGAGCCCCTGACGTGTGCTGAGCGGTGCGGAGGTCCTCAGCCCGCCGCGGCCGGCTCCGGCAGCCCGGCCGCCGGCCCTGGCACCGGGGCCACGGCCACCGGCCGCTCACGCAGCGACAGCAGGACGCGGACCACGCCGATCCAGACCAGGCACGAGCCGAACATGTGCACCCCGACCAGGATCTCGGGAGTGTCGTTGAAGTACTGCACGTACCCGATCACGCCCTGCGCCATCAGGATCACGAACAGGTCCCGGGCGCGGTGCAGCGGGCCGACGGGCGCGTCGACGGCCTTCAGGACGAACCAGAGTGCGACGGTCAGCGCCACCACGACCCACGCCAGGTCGGCGTGGAGCTGCGCGATCATCTTCCAGTCGATCGGGATGCGGTGGACGTCGCTGGAGTCACCGGCGTGCCGCCCGGCCCCCGTGACCACCGTGCCGACCGCGATCAGCAGCCCGGCGGCGACCGCCAGCAGCCAGGTGAGCTGTACGACGGCCTTGCCCACCAGGGGACGCGGCGCCTCGTCGCCCTCCCTGACCCGCTGCCACGTCACCAGGGCGATCGTGAGCAGTGCGGTGGAGAGCAGGAAGTGCGCCGCGACGGTGTACGGGTTGAGGCCCACGAGCACCACGATGCCGCCGAGCACGGCGTTGCCCATGACCACCCAGAACTGCGTCCAGCCGAGCCGGGTGAGGCTGCGGCGCCACGGCTTGGCGGACCGGGCGGCGATGATCGCCCACCCGACCGCCGCGCACAGGACGTAGGTGAGCATCCGGTTGCCGAACTCGATGGCGCCGTGGAAGCCCATCGCGCTGGTCGCCGTCAGGCTGTCGTCCGTGCACTTGGGCCAGGTCGGGCAGCCGAGGCCGGAACCGGTCAGCCGCACGGCACCGCCGGTGACGACGATGACGACGGTCATGACGACCGCCGACATCGCCGCACGGCGGACGGTCCTGGGGGACGGCGTCCAGCGCTCGGCGATGTAGAGGAGCGGGTTCCGCACGGCTTGAGCGACTTCGGCTCGGGTCAGCTTGGGCACGCGCACCATCGTAGGCGGCCGCTTGTGCAAGCTTTCACGAGGGGGACGATTACCCCGAACCGTCTACGGAGCGCACCCGCGGGCTCACTCCCAGCGGAAGAACCTCGCCGCCGCGCCAAGACCCAGCACCGTCCACACCGCGAGGATCCCCAGGTCGCCCCACGGCATCGCGGCGCCGTTCTGCAGCACGTCCCGCAGCCCGTCCGAGAGGGCCGCGATCGGCAGCAGGCCCAGCACGGACTGCACCGCGTCCGGGAACTTTTCCAGCGGCACGATGACCCCGCCGCCGACCAGCAGCAGGAGGAAGACCAGGTTGGCGGCGGCCAGCGTCGCCTCCGCCTTCAGCGTCCCGGCCATCAGCAGGCCGAGCCCGGAGAACGCGGCGGTCCCGAGGACCAGGAGCAGCAGCACGGCGAACGGGTTGCCGTGCGGCGACCAGCCCAGCGCGAAGGCGATCACCGTCAGCAGCACTACCTGGAGCACCTCGGTGACCAGGACCGCGAGCGTCTTGGCGGTCATCAGCCCCCACCGGGGCAGCGGCGAGGCGGCGAGCCGCTTGAGCACGCCGTAGCGCCGTTCGAAGCCGGTGGCGATGGCCTGGCCGGTGAACGCCGTGGACATCACCGCGAGGGCGAGGATGCCGGGCGTCAGGAAGTCGACCGACTCGCCCGAGCCGGTGTCCACGATGTCGACCGCGCTGAACAGTACGAGCAGCAGCGTCGGGATGATCACCGTCAGCAGCAGCTGCTCGCCGTTGCGCAGCAGCATCCGTGTCTCCAGCGCGGTCTGCGCGGCGATCATGCGGCCCAGTGGGGCCGCGCCCGGCCGGGGGGCGTACGTACCGGCGCTCATGCGCGCAGCTCCTTGCCGGTCAGTTCGAGGAAGACGTCCTCCAGGGTGTGGCGCTCGACGGAGATGCCGGAGGGCATCACGCCGTGCTGGGCGCACCAGGAGGTCACGGTGGCCAGCAGCTGCGGGTCGACGTCGCCGGTGATGCGGTAGGCGCCGGTGGTGAGCTCCGCGGCCTCCGTGCCGTCGGGCAGCGCCTTCAGCAGTGAGCCGAGGTCGAGGCCGGGGCGGCCGGTGAAGCGCAGGGTGTTCTCGGCACCGCCGCGGCACAGGGCCTCGGGGCTGCCCTGGGTGAGGAGCCGGCCGGCGTCGATGATGGCGACGTCGTCGGCGAGCTCCTCGGCCTCGTCCATGAAGTGGGTGGTCAGGACGACGGAGACACCGTCGGTGCGGAGCTCGCGCACGAGTTCCCAGGTGGAGCGGCGGGCCTGCGGGTCGAGGCCCGCGGTCGGCTCGTCCAGGAAGACCAGCTCGGGGCGGCCGACGACGGCCATCGCCAGGGCGAGCCGCTGTTGCTGGCCGCCGGAGAGCCGGCGGTAGGTGGTGCGGCCGCACCCGCCGAGCCCCAGACGCTCGATGAGGGCGTCCACGTCCAGGGGGTGGGCGTGCAGTTTCGCCATGTGGCGGAGCATCTCGTCGGCGCGTGCGCCGGAGTAGACGCCGCCCGACTGGAGCATCACGCCGATGCGCGGGCGCAGGCGCGCCGCGTCGGCGACCGGGTCGAGGCCGAGGACCCGGACCGTCCCGTCATCCGGGCGGCGGTATCCCTCGCAGGTCTCGATCGTGGTGGTCTTGCCCGCGCCGTTGGGGCCGAGGACCGCGGTGACCGCGCCGGCCCGGACGTCCAGGTCGAGGCCGTCCACCGCGGCTCTGCTGCCGTACCGCTTCACCAGGCCACGGACCTGGACGACCGGGCCGGTGGGGGGTGGGGCGGGCTCGCTCTTCATGGGCGGTAAGTCTAGGCAGCCGCCCGGGAGGTCCCGGTCCGGGGGCTTGATTAGGTAACCCTAAGTGATGGATTCCACCCGTGATCGTTCCGGACCGTGGTTGTCAGGGCCGGATGAATTACGCAACAATGGCGTTGTGAAATACATGGGCGAGGCTCCGCAGGAGGAACTCGCGACCGGTGAGCGCTCGACGCGCAACCGGGTCGCGCGCTCCATCCTGGACCACGGCCCGTCCACCGTCGCCGACCTGGCGAAGCGGCTGGGGCTCACCCAGGCGGCGGTCCGCCGCCACCTCGACGCCCTCGTCGCCGACGATGTCGTGGAGGCCCGCGAACAGCGGGTCTACGGGGCGCGGACCCGGGGCCGTCCGGCCAAGGTGTTCGCCCTGACCGACTGCGGCCGGGACGCCTTCGACCAGTCCTACGACAAGCTCGCCGCGGACGCCCTGCGCTGGATCGCCGAGACCTCGGGCGACGAAGCGGTCATGGCCTTCGCCCGGGCCAGGATCGCCGGCCAGTCGGCCGCCTATCGCGCGGCCGTCGAGGCCGCGGAGCCGGAAGCCCGGACGGAGGCGCTGGCCAAGGCCTTGTCCGCCGACGGGTACGCTGCTACGGCGCGTAGCGCGCCGGGCCCGCAGCAGGGTGAACAGCTGTGTCAGCACCACTGTCCGGTCGCACATGTCGCCGAGCAGTACCCGCAGCTGTGCGAGGCGGAGACGGAGTTCTTCTCCAGCCTCCTGGGGACCCATGTGCAGCGTCTGGCCACCATCGCCCACGGCGACGGGGTGTGCACGACGTACATTCCGCGCAGTGGCCACCCCACCCCACAGACCACTGATTCAGCATCTGCAAGAACGGCCGGGAGGAACCCCGCATGACGCTCCCTACGGAGACTGCCCACCCTGAGCTCGATGGCCTGGGCACGTACGAATTCGGTTGGGCCGACTCCGACGCGGCAGGCGCAGCGGCCAAGCGCGGCCTCTCCGAGGCCGTCGTCCGCGACATCTCGGAGAAGAAGAACGAGCCGGAGTGGATGCTGAAGCTGCGGCTCAAGGGCCTCAAGCTCTTCGGCAAGAAGCCCATGCCGAACTGGGGCTCGGACCTGTCGGGCATCGACTTCGACAACATCAAGTACTTCGTGCGGTCGACGGAGAAGCAGGCGGAGTCCTGGGAGGACCTGCCCGAGGACATCAAGAACACGTACGACAAGCTCGGCATCCCGGAGGCGGAGAAGCAGCGCCTCGTCGCCGGTGTCGCCGCGCAGTACGAGTCCGAGGTCGTCTACCACCAGATCAACGAGGAGCTGGAGGCGCAGGGTGTCATCTTCATGGACACCGACACCGCGCTGAAGGAGCACCCGGAGCTCTTCAAGGAGTACTTCGGCACCGTCATCCCCGTCGGTGACAACAAGTTCGCCTCGCTGAACTCGGCCGTGTGGTCCGGTGGCTCGTTCATCTACGTGCCGAAGGGCGTGCACGTGGAGATCCCGCTCCAGGCCTACTTCCGTATCAACACGGAGAACATGGGCCAGTTCGAGCGGACGCTGATCATCGTCGACGAGGACGCCTACGTCCACTACGTCGAGGGCTGCACCGCGCCGATCTACTCCTCGGACTCCCTGCACTCCGCGGTCGTCGAGATCATCGTGAAGAAGGGCGGCCGCTGCCGCTACACGACGATCCAGAACTGGTCGAACAACGTCTACAACCTGGTGACCAAGCGCGCCGTCGCCTACGAGGGCGCGACGATGGAGTGGGTCGACGGCAACATCGGCTCCAAGGTCACCATGAAGTACCCGGCCGTCTACCTCATGGGCGAGCACGCCAAGGGCGAGACCCTGTCCATCGCCTTCGCGGGCGAGGGCCAGCACCAGGACGCCGGCGCCAAGATGGTCCACATGGCTCCGAACACCTCGTCCAACATCGTCTCCAAGTCGGTGGCACGAGGCGGCGGCCGTACCTCCTACCGCGGTCTGATCGAGATCGGCGAGGGCGCGCCCGGCGCGAAGTCCAACGTGCTGTGCGACGCGCTGCTGGTCGACACCATCTCGCGCTCCGATACCTACCCGTACGTCGACGTCCGCGAGGACGACGTGTCGATGGGTCACGAGGCGACCGTCTCCAAGGTCTCCGAGGACCAGCTCTTCTACCTGATGAGCCGCGGCATGACCGAGTTCGAGGCAATGGCGATGATCGTGCGCGGCTTCGTCGAGCCGATCGCGAAGGAACTCCCGATGGAGTACGCCCTCGAACTCAACCGGCTGATCGAGCTGCAGATGGAGGGTTCGGTCGGCTAGTGCGCCGATTGCCCGGATCCCCCCGATATCTGTCCGACTGAGAAAGAGAGCACCACGACAGCCATGGCTGAGGCTCAGAACATCCCTGCGGGCTCCACGACCGCCGGGTCCATCGCGGTGGCCGCCGAGTCGACCGTCGCCACGCGCATGAGCGCGCCCCCGTCCTTCGACGTCGCGGACTTCCCGGTCCCGCACGGTCGCGAGGAGGAGTGGCGGTTCACTCCGCTGGAGCGGCTGCGCGGGCTGCACGACGGCACGGCCGTCGCCGACGGCGGCGGCGTGAAGGTCGCCATCGAGGCGCCCGCCGGCGTCACGGTCGAGACCGTCGGCCGCGACGACGCACGCCTCGGCAAGGCCGGTACGCCGGTGGACCGGGTCGCCGCGCAGGCGTACTCGTCCTTCGAGCAGGCCTCCGTCGTCACCGTCGCCAAGGAAGCCGTGCTCACCGAGCCGATCCGGATCGCCGTGCACGGCGAGGGCGGTGCGGCCTACGGCCACCAGGTCATCGAGCTGGGCGCCTTCGCCGAGGCCGTCGTGGTCATCGACCA
This sequence comes from Streptomyces poriferorum, assembly GCF_019399235.1. Classification (GTDB taxonomy): domain Bacteria; phylum Actinomycetota; class Actinomycetes; order Streptomycetales; family Streptomycetaceae; genus Streptomyces; species Streptomyces poriferorum. The sequence goes on from NZ_JAELVH010000094.1 coordinate 16,787, forward strand.
CACCGGTGACGCGGTGCTCGCCGCCAACGTCGACTACGTCCTCGGCGACGGTGCGAAGCTGACCGTCGTCTCCGTCCAGGACTGGGACGAGCAGGCCGTCCACGTCGGCCAGCACAACGCGCTGGTCGGCCGCGACGCCTCCTTCAAGTCCATCATCGTCACCTTCGGCGGCGACCTCGTCCGGCTCCACCCGCGGATCGCCTACGCGGGCCCCGGCGGTGAGGCCGAGCTCTTCGGCCTGTACTTCACCGACAAGGGCCAGCACCAGGAGCACCGCCTCCTGGTCGACCACAACACCCCGCACTGCAAGTCCAACGTGGCCTACAAGGGCGCGCTGCAGGGCGACGGTGCCCACGCCGTATGGATCGGGGACGTCCTCATCCAGGCCGCGGCCGAGGGCACCGACACCTACGAGATGAACCGCAACCTGGTCCTCACGGACGGTGCGCGGGTCGACTCGGTGCCGAACCTGGAGATCGAGACCGGCGAGATCGTCGGCGCCGGTCACGCCTCCGCGACCGGCCGTTTCGACGACGAGCAGCTGTTCTACCTCCAGTCCCGCGGTATCCCGGCCGAGGAGGCCCGCCGCCTCGTCGTGCGCGGCTTCTTCGCCGAGCTGGTCCAGCAGATCGGTCTGCCGGATGTCGAAGCCCGTCTCCTCGACAAGATCGAGACCGAGCTGAAGGCGTCGGTCTGATGACCTTCGTCAAGGCGTGCGCGCTGAGTGAGCTGGAGGACGACACCCCGAAGAGGGTGGAGCTCGCCGGCACGCCGGTGTCCGTCGTCCGCACCGAGGGCGAGGTGTTCGCGATCAACGACATCTGCTCGCACGCGAACGTGTCGCTGTCCGAGGGCGAGGTCGAGGACTGCATGATCGAGTGCTGGCTGCACGGGTCGAGCTTCGACCTGCGCACCGGCAAGCCGTCCGGCCTCCCCGCGACGCGCCCCGTCCCCGTATACCCCGTCAAGATCGAAGGGGACGATGTGCTCGTCTCCGTCACCCAGGAGTCCTGAGTCACCCATGGCAACGCTTGAAATCCGCGACCTGCACGTCACCGTCGAGGCCGACAACGCCACGAAGGAGATCCTCAAGGGCGTCGACCTGACCGTGAAGCAGGGCGAGACCCACGCCATCATGGGCCCCAACGGGTCCGGCAAGTCCACCCTCGCGTACTCGCTCGCGGGTCACCCCAAGTACACGATCACCAGTGGAACGGTGACCCTGGACGGCGAGAACGTCCTGGACATGACCGTCGACGAGCGCGCCCGTGCCGGCCTGTTCCTCGCCATGCAGTACCCGGTCGAGATCCCCGGTGTCTCGGTCTCCAACTTCCTGCGTACCTCCGCCACCGCCGTCCGCGGCGAGGCGCCCAAGCTGCGTACCTGGGTGAAGGAGGTCAAGGAGACGATGGCCGGCCTCCAGATGGACCCGTCCTTCGCCGAGCGCAACGTCAACGAGGGCTTCTCCGGCGGCGAGAAGAAGCGCCACGAGATCCTTCAGCTGGAGCTCCTCAAGCCGAAGATCGCGATCCTCGACGAGACCGACTCCGGCCTGGACGTCGACGCCCTGCGTGTCGTCTCCGAGGGCGTCAACCGGGTCCGGGAGACCGGCGAGGTCGGCACCCTGCTGATCACGCACTACACCCGGATCCTCCGCTACATCAAGCCCGACTTCGTGCACGTCTTCGCCAACGGCCGCATCGCCGAGTCCGGGGGTGCCGAGCTCGCCGACAAGCTGGAGAACGAGGGCTACGAGGCATATGTGAAGGGTGGCGCTTCCGCGTGACACAGCTGCCGGGCCTCCTCGACACCGAGGCGATCCGCAAGGACTTCCCCCTGCTGGATCGCACGGTCCACGACGGGAAGAAGATCGTTTATCTGGACAGCGCTGCGACCTCGCAGAAGCCGCGCCAGGTGCTCGATGCCCTCAACGAGTACTACGAGCGGCACAACGCCAATGTGCACCGCGGCGTGTACACGATCGCGGAGGAGGCCACGGCGCTGTACGAGGGCGCCCGTGACAAGGTCGCCGCGTTCATCAACGCGCCCAGTCGCAACGAGGTGATCTTCACCAAGAACGCCTCGGAGTCGCTCAACCTCGTGGCCAACATGCTCGGCTGGGCCGATGAGCCCTACCGGGTCGACCACGAGACCGAGATCGTCACCACGGAGATGGAGCACCACTCCAACATCGTGCCGTGGCAGCTGCTCTCGCAGCGCACGGGCGCGAAGCTGAAGTGGTTCGGCATCACGGACGACGGCCGGCTTGACCTGTCCAACATCAACGAGATCATCACCGAGAAGACGAAGATCGTCTCCTTCACGCTGGTCTCGAACATCATGGGCACGATCAACCCGGTCGAGCAGATCGTCCGGCGCGCCCAGGAGGTCGGTGCACTGGTCTGCATCGACGCCTCGCAGGCCGCCCCGCACATGGTGCTCGACGTGCAGGCGCTGCAGGCCGACTTCGTGGCCTTCACCGGTCACAAGATGGTCGGCCCGACCGGCATCGGCGTGCTCTGGGGACGGCAGGAACTCCTGGAGGACCTGCCGCCGTTCCTCGGTGGCGGCGAGATGATCGAGACCGTGTCGATGCACTCGTCGACGTACGCCCCCGCGCCGCACAAGTTCGAGGCCGGTACGCCCCCGATCGCGCAGGCCGTCGGCCTCGGTGCGGCCGTGGACTACCTCTCGGCGATCGGCATGGAGAACATCCACCGCCATGAGCAGGCCATCACCGCGTACGCGGTGAAGCGCCTGCTGGAGGTACCGGACCTCAGGATCATCGGTCCGGCCACCGCGGAGGACCGCGGCGCCACGATCTCCTTCACGCTCGGCGACATCCACCCGCACGATGTGGGGCAGGTGCTCGACGAGGAGGGCATCGCGGTCCGGGTCGGACACCACTGCGCACGGCCGGTTTGCCTGCGGTACGGAATTCCTGCGACGACGCGAGCGTCGTTCTATCTGTACTCCACGCCCGCCGAGGTCGACGCCCTGGTGGACGGTCTGAACCACGTCCGGAACTTTTTCGGTTAGACAGCGGCTGAGGGTTGACTGGTGAAGCTTGATTCCATGTACCAGGAAGTGATCCTGGACCACTACAAGCACCCCCACGGGCGCGGCCTGCGGGACGGCGACGCCGAGGTGCATCACGTCAATCCGACGTGCGGTGACGAGATCACGTTGCGGGTGCGGTACGACGGCGAGACGATCGCCGATGTGAGTTACGAGGGCCAGGGCTGCTCCATCAGCCAGGCCAGTGCCTCCGTGCTGAACGAGCTGCTGGTCGGCAAGGAACTGGGCGAGGCCCAGAAGATCCAGGCCGCGTTCCTGGAGCTGATGCAGTCCAAGGGACAGCTGGAGCCGGACGATGCGATGGAGGAGGTGCTGGAGGACGCGGTCGCGTTCGCCGGTGTCTCCAAGTACCCGGCCCGGGTCAAGTGCGCGCTGCTGAGCTGGATGGCGTGGAAGGACGCGACGGCGAAAGCGCTGTCCGAAGGGAAGACGGCATGAGCGACAACGAGACTCTTACCACCAAGCCTGCCTCCGAGGAGGAGGTCCGCGAGGCGTTGTACGACGTCGTCGACCCCGAGCTGGGCATCGACGTCGTCAACCTGGGCCTGATCTACGGCATCCACATCGACGACGCCAACATCGCGACGCTCGACATGACCCTGACGTCCGCGGCCTGCCCGCTGACCGATGTCATCGAGGACCAGGCGAAGTCCGCAACCGACGGCATCGTCAACGAACTCCGGATCAACTGGGTCTGGATGCCGCCGTGGGGCCCCGACAAGATCACGGACGACGGCCGCGAGCAGCTGCGCGCGCTGGGCTTCAACGTCTGAGCACTCCGGACGCGACCGGCTGGGCCTTCCGGGTCCATCTCGCCGGTTCGTACCAGAACGGCCATGCCCGCCAGGCAGACTGGCGGGCATGGCCGTTTCCTTTTAAGGCATCGTCGTCGACGCCCGTGACCTTCCCTCGCTCGCCCGCTTCTGGTGCGCGGTACTCGACTGGGAGGTGCTCTTCGAGGCGGACGACGAGATCGTCATCGGCGCGGACAAGGACGCGCTGCCGGGCATCACCTTCGTCCCCGTGCCCGAGGCGAAGGAGATCAAGAACCGGCTGCACATCGACCTGGCCCCCGACGACCAGGACGCCGAGGTCGAGCGCATCATCGCGCTCGGTGCCCGGCGCACCGACGTCGGCCAGCCGGGCAGCGCGACCTTTGTGGTGCTGGAGGACCCCGAGGGCAACGAGTTCTGTGTGCTGTCCCCGAAGAACTCGCTCATCGACTGAGTGTCCCGCCGACGGGCGAGGCCTCCGGGGGCCGCTACTGCGTGTACTGCGGCGGTACCGCGGCGGCCTCGGCGAGTACGGGCCCGAGGTCCTCGGTGCGGATCCGGCGGTCGACGTACAGCAGGCCGGTCACCAGCGGCGGGAAGGTGGCCACGACCAGCTGCGAGACCAGCTGGCCGACCATGATCGCCAGCACATAGCCGCTGACGGCGGTGATGACCGCCGTCGGGTTCGGGTCGTCGCCCAGGTTCCCCGTGCCGAGCATGCCCGAGAACGTGCCGAGCACCGAGAACGGGATCTGGATCAGATAGCCGGCGAACCCGGCGACGGCGCCGGCCAGCAGCGTGATTCCGAAGATCCTCCACCAGTCGCCGCGCACCAGCCGGGACGAGCGGCGCAGCGCCCCG
>NZ_JAELVH010000095.1 GCF_019399235.1 Streptomyces poriferorum
GCCCCGCACGGCACCGTCCCCGAGCGAAGGGTCCAGCCGCCTTGACATCGACCGCCCCACCGCCACCGCCCCAGGACCGGATACCCGCGGCCCCGGACCGCGTCGAACTCCCCGCCGGCGCCGCTCCCGACGACAGCCGGTTCGTCAACGCGGACCTCCTGCCCGTCCCCCTCGAGCGGCGCGACTGGACCACGTACAACTTCGCCGCCCTCTGGGTCGGCATGGCCCACAACATTCCGTCCTGGCTGCTCGCTTCCGGCCTCGTCGCCCTCGGCATGGACTGGAAACAGGCGGTCTTCACCATCGCGCTCGCCAACCTGATCGTGCTGGGGCCCATGCTGCTCACCGGGCACGCGGGGCCCAAGTACGGCATCCCCTTCCCGGTGCTGGCCCGCGCCTCGTTCGGGCTGCGCGGGGCCAATCTGCCCGCCCTGATCCGGGCCGCGGTGGCGTGTGCCTGGTTCGGCATCCAGACCTGGATCGGCGGCGTCGGCATCTTCACCCTGCTCGGGAAGATCTTCGGCGGCTGGGCGAACGCCGGCGAGATCGGCGGACAGCCGTGGACGCTCTGGCTCTGCTTCATCCTGTTCTGGGCCCTCGAACTGGCCATCATCTACCGGGGAATGGACACCCTTCGCCGGTTCGAGAACTGGGCGGCGCCGTTCGTCATCGTCGGCGCGCTCGCGCTGCTGGTCTGGGTCGCCGTCAAGGCCGGCGGCTTCGGCCCGCTGCTGGACCAGCCCTCGAAGCTCGGCTGGGGCAAGGAGTTCTGGCCGGTCTTCTTCCCCTCGCTGATGGGCATGATCGCCTTCTGGGCGACACTCTCCCTGAACATCCCCGACTTCACCCGCTTCGGCGCCGGCCAACGCGCCCAGATCCGTGGTCAGTCGCTCGGTCTGCCCACGACGATGACGCTCTTCGCGCTGCTCTCCGTCCTGGTGACCTCCGGTTCCCAGGCCGTGTACGGCGAGGCGATCTGGGACCCGGTCCAGCTGGTCGCCCGTACCGACAACGTCTTCGGGCTGCTGTACGCGCTCGTGACGGTGCTGGTGGCGACGATCTCCGTGAACATCGCGGCGAACGTGGTCTCACCGGCGTACGACCTGGCGAACCTCGCACCGAAGCTGATCAACTTCCGTACGGGCGCGCTGGTGACGGGTGTCGTCGGCGTCGTGATCATGCCGTGGAAGCTCACCGAGACGCCGGAGCTGTACATCTTCACCTGGCTCGGACTCGTCGGCGGTCTGCTCGGCACGGTGGCGGGCATCCTGATCGCCGACTACTGGATCGTCCGGCGCACGGTGCTCGACCTGGCCGACCTCTACCGGCCCGGGGGCCGTTACTGGTACACGAACGGCTGGAACTGGCGTGCCGTCGTCGCCTTCGCCGTCGGCGGTGTGCTGGCGGTCGGCGGCTCGCACTCGGAGCCCGGAAAGGGGCCGTTCCCGGCGGACGGCCTGATCCCGTTCCTGAAACCCCTCGCCGACTACGGCTGGGCGGTCGGCCTGGCCTCCTCGCTGGTGCTGTACGTGGTGCTCACCGGACGCGAGAGCGTCACACCGGGCTCGTCGACCGCCCCAGCAGCGCGCTGACGTCGAACGAGTCGGCCGGCGAGGGCGTGGTCCTGGGTACGGGCTCGTCGAAGGCGGAGAAGCCCACGACCGCGTCCGCGCCGTTGCCCTCGATCGTGAGCCGCAGCGGATACGGCTTTCCGGTTGCCGCGACGTCCAGCGTCAGTGTGGCGCCGTCGCGCATCCTGGTCAGCGGGATGACGGAGGCCTTGCCGAGCGTGGTCTTCGCGCCCTTGTTGAGCGTGCCCCTGTCGTCGTTCGCGTTGTCACTGACCAGCTTCTGGAAGGTGTTCAGGTCGCAGGTCCTGGTCAGGGCGCTCAGCCGGGGGTCGTCGGCCGCCCCCTTCATGTAGCGGTCGCCGACGATCGCGGCGAAGGCCGAACCGCCGTTGGGGACCTGGTTCTTCCAGAAGTCCGCGTCCGGCTTGATCCAGATGTCGTCGCCCCGCTTCACGATCAGCGCCGAGCCCTGGCTGTTGCCGAGGTCAACCGAGCCGTTGCAGTTGCCGTCCCTGTCCAGGGTGAGCTCCAGGGACATGGGCGTACTGCCCTTGCCGAGGTCCCCGCTCGTACTCAGGTGCAGGGACTGCGCGCTGAGCAGCGCGTCGCGGGAGCGGTCGGCGATCTGCTGCGCGGTGAGGTGGTCGATGTCCTCCGCGTGGGCCGTGCCGGCTCCGGCGATCGCGCTGCCGGTGACGGAGAGAACGAACGCCGCAGTCCATGCGGCGGGGCGTGTGCCGAGGTGTGGACCGGTCACGTCGCCTCCTCGAAGGGTCGTGGCGGGACTGTCCGGGTCTGCGGCCCGATCTTCCGAGAGTACGCCGGGCGGGTGGTGGCCGCCCGGCGGCGTAGCGACGCTCCACCTCGGGTGTGGACACAGCGTGACGTTGTGTGCCGTGATCGGTTAAGGGGCGGGGGACGGCCGCAGGCGCCGTCCTCGTCACGACCGAGAGGCAGACATGAAGAAGTCCATGGGGAGCCGGTCCAGGATTGCCGTCCGGGCCGCCGCCGTCGCAGGGCTGACCGCGGCACTCGCGGTGTCCACCGGCCTGGTCACGGCGGCCTCGGCCACGGCTCCGGCGAAGACGCCGCCGGGGCTTTCCTGCGAGACGGGCAAGCACGCCATCGACGACTACACCGGCTACGCGCTCTGCCGCAACAACGGCTCCGCGCCGCAGACCTTCTGGGTGCACCTCGTCTGCGGCTGGTCCCCGGACGTCGACGGTGAGCACGTCACGCTGAACCCGGGGCAGTCCGGTCAGTCGACCGCGCACTGTGCCGGGCTCGGTACCGGAATCGGTGAGATCACCGTTCAGCCGTAGCGCCTGCTCTCCGCGGTGCCGCTCCGGAGCGAGCGGCGCCGCGGGCCGGGGCGAGCGGTTGAGGGACCGGCCGTCACTCGTTACCCTTCAGTAATTTCGTTCGGGCGGACAGGTGCGCGCACCTGGCGGTACGAGGGAGGCGGGCAGCCCATGTCCTCAGTGGAATCCACCGGAACGGGCGTCGAGGCGGCCCCGGCCGGGCTGGCCGAAAGCGCGCGGGCGCTGGCGGAAGGCCGTACCACCTCCACCCGGCTGGTCACCGAGGCCCTCGCCCGCATCGAGGCGAGCCAGGGCACTCTGAACGCCTTCCGGCACCTGCGTGCGAGCGCCGCACTCGCCGAGGCCGCCGAGGCCGACCGCCGGCTCGACGCGGGGGAGCGGCTGCCGTTGCTCGGGGTGCCCGTCGCCGTCAAGGACGACACCGACGTCGCCGGGCTGCCCACCCATTTCGGCTGCGCGGGGGAACTGCCCGCCGCGACCGCCGACAGCGAGTCCGTACGCCGGCTGCGCGCGGCCGGGGCCGTGATCGTGGGGAAGACCAACTCCTGCGAACTGGGCCAGTGGCCGTTCACCGAGGGATCCGCCTTCGGGGTCACCCGTAATCCGTGGAACACCGAGCACACCCCCGGCGGCTCGTCCGGCGGTTCGGCGGCCGCCGTCGCCGCCGGACTGGTGCCCGCCGCGCTCGGCTCCGACGGGGCCGGGTCCGTCCGCATCCCCGCCGCCTGGACCCACCTCGTGGGCATCAAACCGCAGCGCGGCCGGATCTCCGTGCACCCCCGCAGCGACGCCTTCCAGGGGCTCACCGTCAACGGCCCCCTGGCCAGGACCGTCGCCGATGCCGCGCTCCTGCTGGACGCCGTCGCGGGAGCCCACCCCGACGACCCGCACCGCCCGCCGCCCGTCCAGGCCTCGGCTGCCGCCCGCCGCGACCCGGGCCGGTTGCGCATCGCACTCGCCTGGCGCCCCCCGCTCACCCTCACCGGCACGGCGCCCCACCCGGACGTGCGCCGCGCGGTCACCGAACTCGCCGAGGCGCTGGCCCGGCTCGGCCACCACGTCGAGGAGGCCCGGCCACGCTACGGGCTGATCGGCCTCGGCTTCCTCCCCCGTGCGACCGCCGGCATCGCCGAACTCGCCGCCCTGCACCCCGAACCCGCGCTCCTGGACCCCCGCACCCGCAGCGCCCTGCGCACCGGCACCCGGCTCGGCGGCCGGGTGGTGCGGGCGGCACGCGCGCGGGAGGTGCGCCAGCACCGGCGGATCGGCGCCCTGTTCCACCCCGTGCGCGGCAGGGCGGGATCGGCAGGCGCGGGATTCGACGTGCTGCTCACCCCGACGACCGCCCTGCCGCCTCCCCGTATCGGCAGGTTCGACGGAATGAGCGCCTGGCGCACCGATGTGGCGATGACCGAGGCCTGCCCGTACGCCTGGCCGTGGAACGTGCTGGGCTGGCCCGGCATCAACGTCCCCGCGGGCTTCACCCCCGACGGGCTCCCCGTCGGGGCCCAGCTGCTCGGCCCCTCCCGCAGCGAGGAGCGGCTCATCTCGCTCGCCGCGCAACTGGAGGCCGACCGGCGGTGGTACGAGCACCGCCCGCCGGCCGCACCCTAAGCGCTGTCCCGCGATTCCTGGCGGATCAGCCCTTGGGCCCCGTCCGCACATGGCCCTTGGGCCCTGTCCGCACAGTCCTGTCCGGCCCGTGACGCTCGACGGCCCGTGTGCGCGGTCACCACCCACACGCCCGCCCGGAGCATCACCCCGCGCGGCGACTCGTGCGGCAGCAGGGCCTCGGTCATCGCTGCCCGTGTGGCGTCGGAGACGGTGAGGCCGGGGGCGCGCGAGACGAAGAACCCGACCGCGTCCGCCGCGTCCTTCCCCCAGCTGGTGTCCGCGCTCACGCCCGTCACCCCGATGTCCGTGAAGCCCGCAGCGCCCAGGACCTGGTGGATGCGTTCCGGGTCGGAGAGCGAGGCCATCGCCGTGGCCACCGCGTTCTCGGCGGTGTGATCCCGTCCCAGCAACGAGGCCAGCAGGCCAAGCGCCTTGCGCTCCTCCCCGTCCGGCTGTGCGGGCTGCGGACAGATGAACGCCAGCCGGCCGCCGGGCCGCAGCGCCCCCGCGATGTTGGTGAACGCGGCGACGGGGTCCGCGAAGAACATCACGCCGCCCCGGCTGATCGCCAGGTCGTACCCGCCGGGTTCGAACGCGCAGGTCTGCGCATCACCCAACCGGTAGTCCACCTGTGGGAACCGTTCGGCATCGGTGAGCTCGCCGGCCCGTCCGACGAGCGGCGCCGAGATGTCGACACCGGTGACCCGGCCGGCCGGCGCCCGCCGCGCCGCCATCCGCGTCGTGAGCCCGCTGCCGCAGCCGATGTCCAGCACCCGGTCCCCGGCAGCGATCGCCGCCGCGTCGAACAGGGCGGCGTCGAACCCGTCCAGCATGGCGTCGTAGCGGTCCGGGTGGGCGGCCCAGTGCCGCCCGAGCGGTCCGTTCCAGGCTTCGGCGACCGTCATGCGTGCTCCTTCGTCTCCAGGGTTAGCGTGGCCTCGACGCGCCCCATGGCGCAGATCGCACCGAACGCGATCAGATGGACCAGGCAGTGATCGGTGAACGGCGGTGCGAGCCAGGCGGCCACGTCCCCGTCCGTGATCCGGTACGGGGCGCGGGCCGCGAGCAGCGCCAGCCGGGCACCCGGGCGTTCGGCCCGGTCCGGCAGATCCGCTCCGTGCAGGGGGAGCGGAGTGACACCGTCCCAGGCCGCCACCGACTGCCGTACGAACGCCGCGTCCTCCTCGCTCAGCAACCCGGCGCCCAGCTCCGCCGCGGTGCGCAGGGCCCCGTACGCCGTGCCGACGGCGGTGCCCACCGCCCAGGCGGGTGCTTCGCCCCCCGTTTCGAGCAGCGGCAGGCTCAGGCCCGTCACCAGCTCGCGGCGCACGGTCCTGGCCAGGGAGCGGCCAGCCGCACTCCGTACGGCACGGATCCGCTGGAGACCGCCGGGCAGCATGCTCTCGGTCAGCAGCGCGGAGACGATCCGGTTGATGAAGTGGAAGGCGAGCGCGGTCCCGATGTGTTCGGGTGCCGCGGTGGGCCCGAACGGCCGCGGTGTGCTCATGTCCTTCCCCCAGGCCAGCAGCCGGCGATGGGCGGGGTCGGCCGGCTGCTCACCGCGGGCGATCGTCTCCGCCAGCCGGTGGTCTCCGGTGGCGTGCAGCAGCACGGTGTGCGCGTCCACGCAGAACGGGCAGCGGTTGGCGAGCGACACCCCGGCCGCCACCACCTCCTTGTCCGTACGGGACACCTGCCCGGCCAGCAGCGACTCGCGCGTCAGGGCCCAGGCCGCGGTGAGGAGCGGAGGGGAGGCGGACAGGACGACGAAGGTCGGGGCGCGCTCGATCCCGAAGTCGGTGGACATCTGGGCGTACACGTCGGCGACCACTCCGGTCGCCGACTTCGGAGGTACGGGTGAGGTGTAGCGGAAAGGTCCGGTCATGGCGACGATGCTCGCCCGCGGACCGGGGCCGGGGCGTCGTACCGCCGGAGGCAATCGCCGCTGGTCCCCACCGGTCGCGGGCGCCCCGGCACTACTGCCCGGGGAGTAGTGCCCGGCCGGTCCTCAGGGCTGATGTCCACGCGGCAGTGCGGGAGTTAGGGTGCGGCACATGACGGGGGACACGGGGGAGGCGGGCGACGCGGGCCGCCGCGGCCGGTTGCTGGACGCGGTGCTCGCGGCGGCGATCGGCGTGGCGGTCAGCGCCGCGGCGTGGGTGGCCTCGGCGCCCGGTGTGCTCGACCTGGTGCTCGTCGCGACCGGCTCGCTCGTCCTCGCCGCGCACCGCCGGGCGCCTCGCACGGTCCTCGCCGTCACCACGCTCGCCCTTTCCGGCTACGTGCTCCACGCGCACCCGGGCACCTGGGCGGCGTGCCCCGTGCTGGTCGCCGTGCACGCCGCCGCCCGCAGCGGACACCGCGCCTGGGGCGTCACGGCCGGTGCGCTCTTCCTCGTCGGCTACTTCACCGTCATGATCACTGCCGCACCCGCCGCCGAGAGCGTCGTGGAGCGGACCCTGCTGCTGCTCGGCTGGTTCCTCTGTGCCGGGGTCACCGGGCTCATCGACAAGAACTGGCAGGCCTATCTGCGCCAGACCGAGCAGCGGGCACTCGACGCCGAACGCACCCGGGACGAGACGGCGCTGCGCAGGGCGGGGGAGGAGCGGCTGCGGATCGCCCGCGAGCTGCACGACTCGCTCACCCACTCCATCTCGATCGTCAAGCTCCAGGCGGGAGTCGCCGTCCACCTCGCCCGCAAGCGCGGGGCCGAGGTGGAGCCCGCGCTGCTCGCCATCCAGGAGGCGAGCGGCGAGGCGATGCGTGAACTGCGCGCCACACTCGAGGTGTTGCGCACGGACGTGGTCGAACCCGGCACCGGACTCGACCGGATCGGCGAGCTGGCCGAACGGGCCCGCAGCGCCGGCATCGCGCTCGCGGTCACCGTCAGCGGCGACGAACGGCCCCTTCCCGCGGCCGTGGACCACGCCGCGTACCGCATCGTGCAGGAGGCCCTCACCAACGTGGCCCGGCACGCCGACCGGGCGCCGACCACGGTCGAGCTCGCCTACGGGCGGAGCGGGCTGACCGTGCGCGTCGACGACCGCGGCCCGTGCGCCGCGGGCGACACCGTCACGGCGGGCACCGGCCTCACCGGCATGCGGGAGCGCGTCACGGCGCTCGGCGGCACCCTGGCCGCCGCACCGCGCCGCGCGGGCGGCTTCTCCGTCCACGCCGAACTGCCCCTGAACACCGCAGGATCCACCGGATGAGCGGCGAGCCGGACGCCCCGCTCCGGGTCCTCATCGTGGACGACCAGGCGCTGATGCGGGCGGGCTTCCGGGCGCTGCTCGACGCGGAGGACGGCATCGAGGTGGTCGGCGAGGCCGCGGACGGCCGGGAGGGGCTGGAGCTGGCCCGGCTGCACACGCCCGACATCGCTCTGGTCGACGTACAGATGCCGGTGATGACGGGCATCGAGGCGACCCGGGCGATTGCCGCCGACCCACTGCTCAGCGGGGTCCATGTGGTGATTCTGACGAACTACGGCCTGGACGAGTACGTGTTCGACGCGCTGCGCGCGGGAGCGGCCGGCTTCCTGCTCAAGGACACCGAACCCGCCGAACTGCTCCACGCCGTCCGTGTCGCGGCCCGCGGCGACGCGTTGCTCTCGCCCGCCATCACCCGCAGACTGATCGGCGAGTTCGTCGCCCGGCCCCCGGACCGGGCGACAGCACCGGGCTTCGAGACCCTGACCCGCCGGGAGCGGGAGGTCAGCGCGCTGGCGGCCCGGGGTCTGACGAACGAGGAGATCGCCGCGCACATGGTCATCAGCCCGTTCACCGCCAAGACGCACATCAGCCGTGCCATGACCAAGCTCGGCGCCCGCGACCGCGCCCAACTCGTCGTATTCGCCTACGAGTCGGGGCTCGTCACACCGCGTGAGCGCTGACCGGGGCCTGTTCTACGGCACCCGGGCGGTCCACTCGGCCGTGCCGAACTTGGTGCGCACGAGCTCCTCGGCCCGGGCCAGTTCCTGCGGGGTCACCTCGCCCTGGGTGAGGCCGTGACGGTTGCGGAACGACTCGATCATCCGCTCGATGACGGCCTGACGGGGAAGACCGGTCTGCCGGCGCAGGGGGTCGACGCGCTTCTTGGCGCTCTTCGTGCCCTTGTCGGACATCTTCTCCTTGCCGATGCGCAGGACGTCGAGCATCTTGTCGGCGTCGATGTCGTACGACATCGTCACGTGATGCAGCACCGCGCCGGGCCCTCCGTCCGGCCCCACCACACGCTTCTGTGCCGCACCCGCGATCTTCCCGACCTCCGTCGCGATGTCGTTCAGCGGCTGGTACCAGGCCTTGATGCCCATGTCGCCGAGCGCTTCGAGCACCCAGTCGTCCAGATACGCGTAGCTGTCGGCGAAGGAGAGGCCGGAGACGAGTGAGTGGGGCACTGCGAGCGAGTACGTGATGGTGCTGCTCGGCTCCGCGAACATGGCCCCGCCCCCGGACACGCGCCGGACCACCGTGACACCGTGCCGGTCGACGCCCGCCGGGTCCACCTCGTTGCGCAGGGACTGGAAGCTGCCGATGATCACCGCGGGGGAGTCCCACTCCCACACCCGGAGCGTCGGCGGCCGGCGGCCCGCGGCGACCTCGGCCGTGATGACCTCGTCGAGGGCCATGTGGAGGGCGGGGGACTGCGGGGCGTCGTGGATGAGCTGCCAGTCGTAGTCGCTCCACTCCGTGGCGTGCGCCAGCGCCCGGCGTACGGCGACGGCGACACCCTCCGACGTGAGCCCGAGCATCACCGTCGACTCCGGGAGTGCCGCGTCGATCCGGGCGGCCAGGCCCACGGTGTCGGTGGTGGCCGGGGCTCCCTCCAGCGCCGCGTCGATCGCGAGGATCGCCTCGTCCGGCTCCAGGAAGAAATCACCCGCCACCCGTACGTCCCGCAGCGCCCCGCCCCGGACGTCCAGGTCCACGACGACCAGTTTGCCGCCGGGGACCTTGTATTCACCGTGCACGGCCATGCCTCCAGTTCCGCCGGTTCTTCTGCTGACGAATCGGCTCCGAGCAGCCATAACGTCATCGCCGCGACATTTAGTCCGCCGGCGGAGCGTGAATCCGGGCGGCCCCGTGGTGACGCCGGCCGTGGACATTCCGCGAAAGTGTGCAGGCTGGAGCGGCTCCTGCCGTGCCGTCGCTTCGACTCTTGGCCGGTGCGCGCCCCCGGCGGAGGGTGGCGGGCGGGGGAGTGCGGGCGTTTTCGCACTCCGGAGGCGCATCTCGGACGGTCGGCCAGTGGTATGGACCAAGGTCTTGACACTCGCTTAGTTCACTTCTTAAATCACGTAGTGAACTAAGCGGCTCCACCGCCACACCCCGCACGCGGTACTTCACACGGCACCCCCACCTCGGTCGGCGCAGCTCCCGCACCACCCTCGCGCCCTGTGTCTGTCATGCGCATGGATGTCATATGCATGACAGATTCCCCTTCCTCCCCCTCATACACCGGAAGGGAGAGTCATGGACTCCCCACGCCGTACGCGGCGCCTGCTGCACTCCGTACTCTCGGTTCTCACCCTCGCCCTGGTCACGACGGCTCTCGCGGGTGGCGGCGGTCCCGCTCCCGCGTCCGCCGCCACGATGTCCGAAACAGCGGCAGCGGCCGCGGTCACGACGTTCTCCGACGAGTTCGACGGCTCCGCCGGCTCGGCCGTGAACGGCAGCAAGTGGCAGATCGAGACCGGCGACAACGTCAACAACCACGAGCGGCAGTACTACACGGCCGGAAACAGCAACGCCGCGCTGGACGGCCAGGGCCATCTGGTCATCACCGCGCGCAAGGAGAACCCGAACAACTACCAGTGCTGGTACGGCACCTGCCAGTACACCTCGGCCCGGCTGAACACCTCCGGGAAGTTCACCCAGACCTACGGTCACGTCGAGGCCCGGATGAAGATCCCGCGCGGTCAGGGCATGTGGCCCGCCTTCTGGATGCTCGGCGACGACATCGGACAGGTCGGCTGGCCCAACTCCGGTGAGATCGACATCATGGAGAACGTCGGATTCGAACCCTCCACCGTCCACGGCACCCTGCACGGTCCCGGCTACTCCGGCTCCGCCGGCATCGGCGCCGGATACACCCTTGCGAACGGGCAGGCCTTCGCCGACGACTTCCACACCTTCGCCATCGACTGGGCCCCGAACTCGGTGACCTGGTCCGTCGACGGCAACGTCTACCAGCACCGCACGCCCGCCGACACCGGCGGCAACACCTGGGCCTTCAACAAGCCCTTCTTCCTCATCCTCAACCTCGCGGTCGGCGGCTACTGGCCGGGTGACCCCGACGGCAACACCACCTTCCCCCAGCAGCTCGTCGTCGACCACGTGCGCGTCACCACCAGCGACACGCAGCAGCCGGAGACCGGCGGCCGGATCACCGGCCTGGCCGGCAAGTGCGTGGACGTCGCCGCCGCGAGCAGTGCCAACGGCACCCCGGTCCAGCTCTACGACTGCAACGGCACCAACGCCCAGAAGTGGAGCGTGAACGCGGACGGAACGATCCGGGCGCTCGGCAAGTGCCTCGACGTGGCATCGGGCGGCACGGCCGACGGCACCGTCGTCCAGCTGTGGGACTGCAACGGGTCGGCGGCCCAGCGCTGGGCGGTCAGCGGAGCGCGCGACATCGTCAATCCGCAGGCGGACAAGTGCCTGGACGTCGTCGGGAACAGCTCGGCCAACGGGGCGCGGCTGCAGATCTGGACCTGCACCGGTGCGGCCAACCAGAAGTGGACGGCGAACAGTTGATGGGCGCTCACTTCGCCGGCAGACGTGCTCCCGCCCTCCGGGGCGTGCTCGGTGCCGGGGCGGCCGCGGCGCTGCTGGCCGGACTGACCGGATCGCCCGCCCTCGGCGCCGCCGCGGCGACCGGGCAGATCACCGGCCTGGCCGGCAAGTGTATGGACGTCGCCGCCGCGAGCAGTGCCAACGGCACTCTGGTGCAGCTCTACGACTGCAACGGCAGCAACGCCCAGCAGTGGGACGTCGGTTCGGACGGAAGCGTCAAGGCCCTCGGCAAGTGTCTGGACGTGACCTCGGCCGGAACGGCGAACGGCACCACGGTCCAGCTGTGGGACTGCAACGGCTCCGCCGCCCAGCGCTGGACCGTCACCTCGGCCCACGACATCGTCAATCCGCAGGCGGACAAGTGTCTGGACGCCACCGGCAACAGTTCGGCCAACGGCACCCGGCTCCAGATCTGGACGTGCACCGGCGCCGCCAACCAGAAGTGGACCGCGCCGAGCGGCGGGGGAGACCCGACGACGCCGCCCGCCGGGGCGATGGCCGTCGCCCCGTACCTCTACAACGGCTGGGGCAGCCCGCCCAGCCCCGCCACCGTCATGAACGCCACCGGCGTCAAGTGGTTCACCCTCGCCTTCGTCCTCAGCAACGGCTACTGCAACCCGCAGTGGGACGGCGGCAGACCGCTGTCCGGGGGCGTCGACCAGCAGACCATCAACACCGTCCGGGGCGCGGGCGGCGATGTCATCCCGTCCTTCGGCGGCTGGAGCGGCAACAAGCTGGAGAGCTCCTGCTCCAGCGCGGGTGAGCTGGCCGCCGCGTACCAGAAGGTCATCAACGCCTACGGGCTCAAGGCGATCGACATCGACATCGAGGCCGAGGCGTACGACAGCGCCACCGTCCAGCAGCGCACGGTCGACGCGCTGAAGACGGTCAAGGCCAACAACCCCGGGATCAAGGTCTACGTCACCTTCGGCACCGGACAGAACGGCCCCGACGACAGCCTGATCCGCAAGGCCTCGGCATCCGGGCTGACCGTGGACAGCTGGACGATCATGCCGTTCAACTTCGGCGGGGCGGGCCAGAATATGGGCAACCTCACCGTCAGCGCGGCCGAAGGGCTGAAGAACACGGTCAAGAGCGCCTACGGCTACACGGACGACCAGGCCTACCGGCACACCGGCATCTCCTCGATGAACGGCATCACGGACAACAGCGAGACCGTCACGGTCGCGGACTTCCGCACCATCCTCGGCTACGCGCAGCAGCGGCACCTGGCCCGGCTGACCTTCTGGTCGGTCAACCGGGACCGCCCCTGCACCGGCGGCGGCGCCGACACCTGCTCGGGCGTCTCCCAGCAGCCCTGGGACTTCACGAAGGTGTTCGCCCAGTACGCGGGATGACCGTCCGGCCACCTCGTCAGCAACCCTGAACAGCGCGACGCCTCCACGACACACCGGGCCGGATCCGGCACCCGCCGGGTCCGGCCCGGCCCCCGCCCGGTTCGGAGAGGACGGTTTCGTATGAACACGATCAGGGCCACCGCGGCCCTCAGGGGCGGCGTGGGCCGGCTGTGCCGATGGCTGCTCCTGCTGCCGGCGTTACTGCTGGGGCTCACCGTCCCCGCACACGCCGCGCCGAACGCCGGGCAGGCACCGGCCTTCCGGGTGATCGCCTTCTACAACGGCACCTGGGACGCGGCGCACATCAGCTTCGTCCAGGAGGCCGACCGGTGGTTCCCCGCCACCGCCGCCGCCAACAACTTCTCGTACACCTCCACCAACGACTGGGAGCGGCTCGCCGGCATCACCCCGGACCAGTACCAGGTGGTGCTGTTCCTCGACGACGCCCCGCAGACCGCCTCCCAGCGCGCCGGCTTCGAGCGGTACATGCGCTCCGGCGGCGCGTGGATGGGATTCCACGTCTCCGCCTTCGCCACCGAGGCCCGTCAATGGCCCTGGTTCTACGACCAGTTCCTCGGCAGCGGCAACTTCAGGTCGAACACCTGGGGGCCGACCACGGCAGTGCTCCGTACCGAGGACCGGACGCATCCCTCCACCACGGGCCTGCCGGCCACGTTCACCTCGTCGGTCAGCGAGTGGTACGCCTGGGAGAACAGCCTTCGCGACCGTCCCGACATCAAGGTCCTGGCCTCCGTGGACCCGGTGAGCTTCCCGCTGGGGACGGATCCGGACCAGTCCTGGTACAGCGGCGACTATCCCGTCCTGTGGACGAACACCGGCTACCGGATGCTGTACGCGAACTTCGGCCACAACGCCATGGACTACGGCTCGGGGACCACGCTGTCCTCGACCTTCGCCAGCGAGACCCAGAACCGGTTCGTGGTGGACGGGCTGAAATGGCTGGGCGGCGGCGGAGGAGATCCGGCGCCCGGGGACCCGATCTCGCAGACGTCGGCGTTCGCACTGGTCGCCGAGGCCAACGGCAACTGCGTGGACGCGCGCGCCGCGGCCACCGCCAACGGCACGGTGGTCCAGCAGTACACCTGCAACGGCACGGCCGCCCAGCGGTACAGGTTCCCGGCCACGGACGGCGGTCATGTGCGGATCGCCGCGGACGGGGACGGCCGGCAGGTCGTCGATGTGGCGGACGTGTCCGTGGCCGAGCAGGCCCCGCTCCAGCTGTGGACCTACGGGGGCGGCGCGAACCAGCAGTGGAAGCCGGTACGGGAGGCCTCCGGCCGGTACCACTTCATCGCCCGGCACAGCGGCAAGTGCCTGAGCGCGCCCGCCTCCGCGGCCGCGGGCGTCCAGCTGGTCCAGCGGACCTGTGACGGCACGGCCGCGCAGAGTTACCGCCTCGTCACGCAGGGCTGATCGCGGGGGTGCGGACCGGCGTCTTCACGCCTTCTGCACCCCCGTTATCCGATCGTCAGTAAAAACCGTCCGCTATGTGGGCAGGCCCCTTGCCTTGCGGACTGTATGCGAAATACGGTCTGCGATATTCCCTGATCACCCCTTGGCGGGAGGTAGGCCCTCGTGCGCCGAAAAGCGGTTGCCCTGGTGGCGGTTGCATTGGTGTCCTTCACTTCGGGCTGCGCGTCGCTGCAGTCCTCGGCGACCGAGGTCGGCGGTGTACGCAAAACCGACGACCGGTCCGTACGCGACGGCGGGACACTCACCGTCGCTCTCAACTCGGACCCGGACAAACTCGACCCGACGCTCGCCCAGACCCTCGTCGGCCGCACGGTCTTCGCGGGCATGTGCGAGAAGCTCTACGACATCGACGAGGACGGGGTCGTCGTGCCGCAGCTCGCTGCCGCACTGCCCACCACCTCGGCCGACGGCCGCACCGTCACCCTGAAGGTGCGTCCCGGCCTGAAGTTCAGCGACGGTACCCGGCTCGACGCCGCGGCGGTCGTCACCTCGCTGCTGCGCCACCGCGATCTTCCCGGATCCGCCCGCGGCACGGAGCTCGCACCCGTCACCTCCATCGAGGCCACCGGGTCCGACACGGTACGGATGAGGCTCAAGCAGCCCTACGTACCGCTCACCGGCGTCCTCGCAGACCGGGCCGGGATGGTGATGTCGCCGGCCGCGCTCAAGAAGTACGGGAAGAACTTCACGAACCACCCCTCCTGCGTCGGACCCTTCCGCTTCGTCGAGCGCGTCGGCGGCGACCGGATCGTGCTGAAGAAGGACCCGAACTACTACGACGCGGACAAGGTCCACCTCGACGGGGTCGTCTACAAGCCCATCCCCGACGGCAACGTCCGGCTCGCCAACCTGCGCTCCGGCGACCTCCAGGTCGGCGACCAGATGGGCCCCGTCGACGTACAGAGCGCCCTCACCGAGCCGAAGCTCCAGCTCTTCAACTCGCCCTCGCTCGGCTACCAGGGAATCGGCCTCAACGTCGGCAACGTGAACGGTCTCGGTCAGAAGCCCGGCAAGCTCGACACCCCGATCGCCCGCGACGTGCGGGTCCGGGAGGCGTTCGAGCTCGCGATCGACCGCGACACCCTCAACGAGGTCGTCTTCCAGGGCATGTACGAGCCGGCCTGCGGCCCCATCTCCCCCCAGTCCGCCATCGCCCCCGGCGTCGAGCCCGAGGACTGCCCGAAGCGTGACATCGCCAAGGCGAAGAAGCTGCTGAAGGAGGCCGGGGTGAAGACCCCGCTGAAGATCGAGCTCAAGACCTCCACCACCCCCGAGCAGGGGCGGGTCGGACAGGTCCTCCAGGCCATGGTCAAGGAGGCCGGCTTCGACCTCTCGCTGCGGCCCACCGAGTACGCCACCATGCTCTCGGAGACCGACGCCGGACACTACGACGTCTTCACCAGCGGCTGGTCCGGCCGGCTGGACCCGGACGGCAACGTCTCCAACTTCCTCAAGACCGCGGGCGCCATGAACGCCTACGGCCTCGGTGACCCCGAGATCGACAGACTGATCGCGCAGGGCCGCACCGTCGCCGACCCGGCGCGGCGCACCGGGATCTACGACGAGCTCACCCGGCGCGTCCAGGACGCCCACACGCTGATCTACCTCTACCGGCAGAAGAACTACGTCGTCGCCACCAAGGACGTCGCGGGCATCCGCGTCTACGGCGACGGACTGGTCCGGGTCACGAATGCGGGGTACACCCGATGACGAAATACCTGCTGACGCGGTTGCGCCAGTCCCTCATCACCCTCTTCCTGGTCTCCATCGTGGTGTTCGCGGGTATCCGGGCACTGCCCGGCGACCCGGCGCTCGCCCTGGCCGGTGAGGAGCGCAGTCCCGAGGCGCTCGCCGCGATCCGCGAGGCGTACGGCCTCAACGACAACATCGTCGTGCAGTACGCCCGCTTCATCGGCCACGCCCTCACCGGCGACCTCGGCAACTCCTCCCGTACCGGGCTTCCGGTCGCCGACGCCATCGGCCAGGCCCTTCCCGTCACGCTGGAACTGGCCGCGCTGTCCCTGCTGCTCGCCGTGGTCCTCGGCATCGGCGCCGGAGTCGTCGCCGCCGTGCGGCGCGGGAAGCCCGAGGAGTGGATCGCCAACGTCATCGCGCTGATCGGGCTCTCCATCCCGACGTTCTGGCTCGGCATCGTGCTCGTCCTCGGCTTCGCCATCGCCGTCCCCGTGTTCGCCGCCTCCGGATACGTCCCGTTCGGGACGGACCCGGTCGACAACCTGCGCCGCATGGTGCTGCCCGCGATCGTGCTCGGCTCCGGCCTCGCCGCCGTCGTGATGCGCCAGACGCGGGCGGCGATGCTCGACTCGCTCTCCGCCGACTACGTCCGCACCGCCCGCGCCAAGGGGCTGTCGAAACGGTCCGTCGTCGGAGGTCACGCCCTGCGCAACTCGCTCGTCACCGTCGTCACCGTGCTCGGGCTCCAGCTCGGACACCTGATCTCCGGCGCCGTCGTCACCGAGCAGATCTTCGTCCTGCCCGGCTTCGGCAAGCTCACCATCGACGCCGTCTTCACCCGTGACTACGCGACGCTGCAGGCCGTGGTGCTCTGCACCTCCGCCGCGTACATCCTCATCAACCTGCTGGTCGACGTGGTCTATTCGGTCATCGACCCGCGCATCCGGCTCGGAGGTGCCCGGTGACCACAGCGACCCCAGCGCTCCCCACCGTCCCGCAGACCGCGAAGAAGCGGAACGCCAACGGACGGCTGCGCGCCCTGCGCAGGAACCGGCTGGCCATGACCGGCGGCATCATCGCCGCCGTCTTCATCCTGGTCGCCCTCCTCGCCCCGCTGATCGCCCCGTACGACCCCTCCCAGCCGGACTTCGGGAACGTCCTCGCGGAACCGGGGGCGGCCCACTGGCTCGGCACCGACGACCTGGGGCGCGACCAGTTGTCCCGCATCGTGTACGGCGCGCGCGCCTCCATGCAGGTCGGCCTCGTCGCCGTCGTGCTGGCGTTCGTCATCGGCGTACCGCTCGGCCTGGTCGGCGGCTACTACGGGAAGTTCGCCGACGGCGCGATCTCCCGGCTCACCGACACCATGCTGGCCTTCCCCTTCCTGGTGCTCGCCGTCGGTCTCGCCGCGATCCTCGGCCCCTCGCTGACCAACGCGACCATCGCCATCGGCATCTCGCAGATCCCCGCCGTCATCCGCATCACCCGGGCCGAGACGCTGAGGCTCAAGCACGTCGACTACGTCGGAGCGGCCATCGCCAACGGCGGCGGTGACGGGACCGTGCTCTTCCGGCACATCCTGCCCAACGCCACCTCCGCGCTGATCGTCCAGGCGACCGTCGGCATCCCCGCCGCCATCATCGGCGAGGCGCTGCTCAGCTTCCTCGGCCTCGGCGTCCAGCCCCCGGACCCGTCCCTCGGCGTGATGCTCTCCGGCGCCCAGTCCTTCCTGGCCCCCGCGCCCTGGCTCGCCGTCTTCCCCGGCCTGGCGATCGTCGCGGCGACCCTGGCCTTCAACCTGCTCGGCGACGGACTGCGCGACGTCCTCGACCCCCGTGGAGGGACCCGATGACCGAGACCGTTCTCGAATCCGTACGGGGACGGGTGGGTGAGCCCGTCCTGAGCGTCCGCGACCTGTCGGTCTCCTTCCGCTCCGACACCCGCACCGTGCACGCCGTCGACGGCGTCTCCTACGACCTGCACCCCGGCGAGGTCCTCGCCGTCGTGGGGGAGTCCGGTTGCGGCAAGTCCGTCACCTCCATGGCCGTGATGGGACTGCTCCCGCCCACGGCACGCATCGGCGGCTCCATCCGCGTCGGCGGCCGGGAACTCGTCGGCGCGCCGGAGAAGGAACTCCAGAAGATCCGCGGCAAGGACATCGCGATGATCTTCCAGGAGCCGATGACCTCGCTGAACCCGGTCCTCACCATCGGCCGGCAGATCGGCGAGGTGCTCCGCAGGCACCAGGGGCTGAGCCGCAAGGAGGCCAGGGAGCGGTCCGTGGACCTCCTCGACCTGGTCGGCATCCCCGCCCCGCGCAGCCGCATCGACGAGTACCCGCACCAGCTCTCCGGCGGTATGCGCCAGCGCGTGATGATCGCCATCGCGGTCGCCTGCGATCCCTCGGTCCTCATCGCCGACGAACCGACCACCGCACTCGACGTCACCGTCCAGGCCGGCATCCTCGAAGTCCTCCAGTCGCTGCGCGAACGGCTCGGCACCGCGATCGTCCTGGTCACCCACGACCTCGGCGTCGTCGCCGACGCGGCCGACCGGGTTCTCGTGATGTACGCCGGGCGCTCCGTCGAGGAGGCCCCCGTCCACGACCTGTTCGCCACGGCCCGGCACCCGTACACCCGCGGGCTGCTCGGAGCCGTCCTGCGCCCCGGCGGCGAGGGCAAGCGCCGGCTGCCCGAGATCCCCGGCCTGGTGCCGAGCCTCGACAGCCAGCCCGACGCATGCACCTTCGCACCCCGGTGCAGCCGCGCCGACGACACCTGCACGGCCGGCCGGCCCGGCTTCGGGTCCGTCGACCCGGGTACGGGGACGGACGCCGCCCACCGGGCGGCGTGCTGGCACCCGTACGGCGCCGGTGAAGCGTCCGACACCCTCACGGCCACCCCTGCCACCGAGCCCGCGCGACCCGACCAGGAGGCCGGAAAGTGACCGCAGCACAGACCGTCCCCGCCCCGCGCGATAGCGCCGAGGGCGCCGCGGACCAGCAGCACCCCGTGCTGCGGATCGACTCGATGGAACGCCACTTCGCCGCTTCCGGCGGCGGCACCGTCCGCGCCGTCGACGGCGTCTCGATCACCGTCGGGCGCGGCGAGGTCGTCGGCCTCGTCGGGGAGTCCGGCAGCGGCAAGTCGACCGTCGGCCGCTGCGCCGTACGCCTCGACGAACCCACCGGCGGCACCGTCCACATCAACGGCACCGACATCACCCACCTGTCCCGCCGAGCCGTGCGCCCGCTGCGCAAGGACTTCCACCTGGTCTTCCAGGACCCCTCGTCCTCGCTCGACCCGCGCATGACCATCGGCCAGATCATTGCCGAACCCATCAGGCTGCACCGCCGGGCCCGCGGCGCCGCCGTCCGCGAGCGCGTCGAGGAACTGCTCGCCCAGGTCGGACTGCGCCCCGAACACGCCGACCGGCACCCGCACGAGCTCTCCGGCGGCCAGCGCCAGCGCATCTCCATCGCCCGCGCGCTCTCCTGCGACCCCGATCTCGTCGTCGCTGACGAACCGACCTCCGCGCTCGACGTCTCCGTGCAGGCGTCCGTCCTCAACCTGCTCGCCGACCTCCAGCGCGACCGCGGCTTCGGCTGCCTGTTCATCACCCACGACCTGGCCGCGGTCGAGTTCCTCGCCGACCGGATCGCCGTGATGTACCTCGGCCAGATCGTCGAACAGGCCCCCACCGCCGAGCTGTTCGCCGACCCCAAGCACCCCTACACCCAGGCGCTGCTCTCCGCGGCGCCCGTGCCCGACCCGGTGCTCCAGCGCTCCCGCGAGCGCATCGTGCTCCACGGCGAGCTGCCCAGTCCGCTGGACCCGCCGCCCGGCTGCCGGTTCCACACCCGCTGCCCGCTTGCCACGGAACGCTGCCGCACCGAGGTCCCCGTCCTGCGGGAGCTGCCCGGCGGCCGGCAGGTCTCCTGCCACCTCGTCGGCGACGACGGAACGGCCCCGGACGCGGCCGTCTGACCCCCGTACGGGAGGCGGCCCCGTTCCCGGGGCCGGCCTCCCGTACGTACGATCCGCAACGAACCACAGAACGTCGCAGCAAGGAGCCGCATCCGTGTTCACCACCCGGCCCACCCTCCAGGGCACCTTCGGCATGGTGTCGTCCACCCACTGGCTCGCCTCGCAGTCCGCGATGGCGGTCCTGGAGGACGGCGGCAACGCCTACGACGCCGCCGTCGCCGCCGGATTCGTCCTGCACGTCGTCGAACCGCACCTCAACGGCCCGGCCGGCGAGGTGCCGATGATCCTGGCGCCCCGCGACGGCGACGTCCGGGTCCTCTGCGGCCAGGGCCCGGCACCCGCCGGCGCGACGGTCGCCCACTACCGTGCGCTCGGCCTCGACCTGGTCCCCGGCACCGGACCGCTCGCCGCCGCGGTGCCGGGGGCCTTCGACGCCTGGATGCTGCTGCTGCGCGACCACGGCACCAAGACCGTCGCCGAGGTGCTGCGGTACGCCATCGGCTACGCCGAGGACGGCCACGCACCCGTCGAGCGCGTCGGCCAGACCGTGGAGACCGTCCGCGAGCTCTTCGAGACCGAGTGGCAGTCCTCCGCCGACGTCTACCTCCCGGGCGGGAAGTCCCCGGTCCCCGGGCAGCTGTTCCGCAACCCCGCCCTCGCCGCGACCTGGCGCCGGCTGATCGCCGAGGCCGAGGAGACCGGCGGCGACGACCGCACCGCGCAGATCGAGGCCGCCCGCGCCATCTGGCGCGAGGGCTTCATCGCCGAGGCCCTGGTCCGCCAGGCAGCCGTCCCCACCATGGACACCAGCGGCACCCGCCACACCGGCACCCTCACCGCCGCCGACCTGGCCGGCTGGTCCGCGTCGTACGAGGCCCCCGCCACGTACGACTGGAACGGCTGGAAGCTCGCCAAGGCCGGCGGCTGGAGCCAGGGCCCCGCCTTCCTCCAGCAGCTCGCCCTGCTGCCCGCCGAACTGCCGGCCTACGGCTCCGCCGAGTACGTCCACCTGCTCATCGAGGGCTGCAAGCTCGCCATGGCGGACCGGGAGGCCTGGTACGGCGACGCCGCCGAGGTCCCGCTCGGCACGCTGCTCTCCGAGCCGTACAACGCCGCCCGCCGCGCCCTGGTCACCGACGAGGCCTCGCACGAGCTCCGCCCGGGCAGCCCCGACGGCCGCACCCCCGTGCTCAGCGAGCACGCCCACGCCGTCGCCGCCGGTGAGTCCGGCTTCGACGCCATGGGCATACCGGCTGCCGGCGTCGGCGAGCCCACGGTCGCGAAGGAAGGCGCCGGCGAGCCGACGGTGACCGCCGACCGCGCGGGCGAGCCGACCGTCGCCAAGGACGGCGCGACCCGCGGCGACACCTGCCACGTCGACGTCGTCGACCGCTGGGGCAACATGGTCTCCGCGACCCCCAGTGGCGGCTGGCTCCAGTCCAACCCGGTCGTGCCCGAGCTCGGCTTCCCGCTCGGCACCCGCCTCCAGATGGCGTGGCTGGACGAGGGCCTGCCGAACTC
>NZ_JAELVH010000096.1 GCF_019399235.1 Streptomyces poriferorum
GTCCGGCGCTTGAGGACGGACCCGGCCCACAGGGGCGGGGAGCCACCGGTCACCCCGGTTCCGCCCCGCCCCGGCACCGCACTACTTCCGCTTCGCGGAACCCGCGGAACCCGCGGAACCCGCGGGTTCCGCCACACCCTCCGCGCCGGCCGGGTCAGGCGCTTCTTCGAAGTCGACCTTCCCCATGTGCCGGTTCATGGACTTCATCAGCAGCCACACGCCCACGGCGAGCGCTGCGAAGACGATGAAGCCGAGGACCCCGGGGGTCACCTTGTTCTTGTCCAGTTCCTCGGCGAGCGGGACGAGGTGCGTCAGTGCCTGAGTCGCGTACATATCAGGCATTGTCGCGGATGCCCGCGAAGAGGTCGCTCTCGGGGAGGGAGGTATCGACGAGAGACTTCGCCAGCTCGTACTCCTCGGTCGGCCAGACCTCCCGCTGGATGTCCATCGGAACGCGGAACCAGCCGCCGTCCGGGTCGATCTGCGTCGCGTGCGCGATCAGCGCCTTGTCGCGGATCTCGAAGAAGTCCGCGCACGGAACGTGCGTGGTCAGCGTGCGTTCGGCGCGCTCGAATTCCTTCCAGCGCTCCAGCCAGTCCCCGTACGGCGACTCCAGGCCCCGGGCCAGCAGGGCCTCGTGCAGCGCGACCGTGCGCGGCTTGTTGAAGCCTTGGTTGTAGTACAGCTTCTGCGGCGTCCAGGCGGGACCGAACTCCGCCTCGGGGAACTTCTCGGTGTCCGCCGCTCCCTCGAAGGCGATCATCGAGATGGTGTGGGTCATGATGTGGTCGGGGTGCGGGTAGCCCCCGTTCTCGTCGTACGTGGTGATGACCTGCGGCCGGAAAGCGCGGATCTTCGCGACGAGGCGCCCCGCCGCCACGGTCTCGTCCTCCAGCGCGAAGCAGCCGTCGGGCAGCGGCGGCAGCGGGTCGCCCTCGGGCAGGCCCGAGTCGACGAAGCCGAGCCACTCCTGCTTGACGCCCAGGATCTCCCGGGCCTCGTCCATCTCCTTCTTGCGTACCTCGTGGATGTGCTCCTCGATGTACGCGTCCCCCTGGAGTTTCGGGTTGAGGATGGAGCCGCGCTCGCCTCCCGTGCAGGTCACGACCAGCACGTCCACCCCCTCGGACACATACTTGGCCATGGTGGCCGCGCCCTTGCTCGACTCGTCGTCGGGGTGGGCGTGTACGGCCATCAGTCGAAGCTGCTCAGTCAAGACTCGATCCTCAGTGATTGGTCGCGAAGTGCAACTTCTATAGTGACCGAACCGGGGGGTGGAAAATTCCTCGATACCCGGTACGGGAGGAACGATCATGACGGCGGTGCGCGAGGCGCTTCCCGAGAACCGCTACGGCCGCTCCGCGGACCAGCGCGCGGACCGCAAGCTCAAGATCATCGGCTCCGTCCTCGGCGTCGCCCTGCTGGGCGTGGTCGGCTGGATCGGCTTCGGATACGTGAGCGGCCAGGGCCTCAGCGCCGAGATGATCAAGTTCAAGGTCGCCTCGGACGAACACGTCGAGGTGCACCTGGAGGTCCGCAAGGACCGGGACGCCAAGGGCTACTGCACGCTCCGCTCGCTGAGCGAGGACGGCATGGAGGTCGCCCGCAAGGACTTCCGCTTCGACGAGGACACCGACCGGATCGACCAGGTCCTCACCCTGCGTACGACTTCCCGGGCGACCGCCGTCGAGCTCCTGGGGTGTACGGATGACGGCGGGGCGTAGCGTTGACCGCCGCACGGGTGACCTGAGCGACTCCTGACGGGTCTGACCTGCGGTTCAACACTCTCAGCCGTTTACCTCCTCCCCCTTTCCCCGCCGAATTGTTAGGCTCGTGGTTTCGCCCACCCGTGGAAGCGCATGCTTCGGGGTAGGGCGATGCTTTGTATTCCCAGTACCGACGAGGAGCACCCTGTGACCCAGACCAGCGAAAACGTCACCTGGCTCACGCCGGAGGCGTACAACCAGCTCAAGGCCGAGCTGGAGTACCTGTCTGGTCCCGCGCGCACGGAGATCGCCGTCAAGATCGCGGCGGCCCGTGAGGAGGGCGACCTGCGCGAGAACGGCGGGTACCACGCGGCCAAGGAGGAGCAGGGCAAGATGGAGCTCCGGGTGCGCCAGCTGACCCAGCTCCTGGAACACGCGAAGGTCGGCGAGGCACCGGCCGACGACGGCGTGGTCGAGCCCGGCATGGTCGTGACGATCGCCTTCGACGGCGATGACGACGACACGACGACCTTCCTCCTCGCCTCCCGCGAGTACGCGAGCTCGGACATCGAGACGTACTCCCCGCAGTCCCCGCTCGGTGTGGGCGTGAACGGCAAGCGGATGGGTGAGACCGCGGACTACGAGCTGCCGAACGGCAAGACCGCCACGGTGAAGATCCTCTCGGCGAAGCCGTACTCCGGCTGATCCGCAAACCTCGGACACCCCGTACGCAGCAGGAAGCCCCGGCCGATGAGGCCGGGGCTTCCTGCTGTGTTCGGCTCGGACGGCGTTCCGATCAGACGGCGACCGAGCGGTACTTGCGGACGGAGAGGGTCCGGAAGACCACGATGATCAGTACGGACCAGATGATCGAGGCCCAGATCGGGTGCTCCATCGGCCACGCTCCGGTGACCGACTTCGGCACGCCCGGCATCGTGTTCCCGAAGAGTTCACGGGCGCCCGCCACCGTGGCGCTGAACGGGTTCCACTCGGCGACGTGCTGGAGGAACGTCGGCATGCCGGTGACCGGTACGAAGGCGTTCGAGATGAACGTCAGGGGGAACAGCCAGATCAGACCGCCGGAGGTGGCGGCCTCCGGGGTCCGCACGGACAGGCCGATCAGGGCTCCGATCCAGGAGAACGCGTAGCCGAGCAGGAGCAGGAAGCCGCAGAGCACCTTGCCGATGTTCTCGTGGGTACGCCAGCCGACGATCAGGGCGACCCCCGCGAGCACCGCGAGGGTGAAGGTGGTCTGGACGAGGTCCGCGAGCGTCCGTCCGGTGAGGACGGCGCCCCGCGCCATGGGCAGCGACCGGAAGCGGTCGATCAGCCCCTTGTGCATGTCGTCGGCGATGCCCGCACCGGCGCCCGCGGTGGCGAAGGTGACGGTCTGGGCGAAGATCCCCGCTATGAGGAACTCGCGGTACTCGGCGGCGCTGGTCGAGCCGCCGATCACCATCGAGCCGCCGAAGACGTAGCTGAACAGCACGACGAACATGACCGGCTGGATGACCCCGAAAAGGATCATCTCCGGGAAGCTAGTCCAGCCATGTCGTCACTGTTGCAGCCCGCACTCTCACCGTGTTCTCTCAGGTCAGAGGCAGCCGGCACTTCGAGTTCCAGTTCATGCGCCTGATGGAAGGCGGCGGTGTCGGGGCGAACTACAGCTCGCGCTTCCTGGCCCCGTACGGCGCCCCGCGCCGTGAGCTGAAGGTGCACATCGTGTGCGACCCGATGCACCAGGACTACGAGGAGATAAAGGCCGCGGGGGGGGCCTCTCCGAGGAGTACAACTCGGACTGGGCCGGCGCCTTCGAGATCGAGGACTCCCGCGAGGGCTGGTCCGACACCTTCATGCACGACCGCCACGTCCAGCACGCCGACCGCGTGTACGACGTCTCGCGCGTCCGCTGCAAGGGAAGCCGACTGAAGACGTTCGGCGGCACGGCCAGCGGTCCGGGCCCGTTCGCCCGCATGATGCTGGAGATCGCGGCCGTCATGAGCAAGGCGGTCGATCCGTTCTTCTTCGGCCACGGCCCGCACCTCTCGCCGACCGACGCCATGGAGATAGCGCACGCCATCGCCGAGTGCGTCGCGTCCGGCGGGGTCCGGCGCTCCGCCCGCATGGCGATCTGCCACTGGGACGACCCGGCGATCGACGACTTCCTGGAGTGCAAGGCTGACGGCTCGAAGCACTGGACCACGAACATCTCCGTCGAGATCGACGACACGTTCATGGCCGCCCTCAAGGATGACGAGCACCCGGAGCACGAGAACGCCCGCTTCGTGCACCAGCAGGTCATCGCCGGGATGCTCAAGAACGGAGAGCCCGGCTACTGGAACAGCCCCGCCTCGAACGAGGGCGAGACCGGCACAGTCATCGCGACCAACCCGTGCGGCGAGATCGCGCTGGAGCCGGCCGAGAACTGCAACTTGGGCCACGTGAACCTGGTCTGCTTCGCCCCCACGGCGAGCGGCGCCAGGCTCGACCGCGCCGGTCTCCAGAGGGCGCACAAGCTGATGACCCGGTTCCTGATCCGGGCTACCTACGGCGACGTGAACGACGACCAGCAGGCCGGCCTTCTCCTGCGGAACCGACGCATCGGCGTGGGACACCTCGGGGTCCAGGGCTTCCTCGCCAAGCAGAGCATCCGGTACTCCAAGGCCCCGTACAACAAGTTCTTCCGGGCTCATCTGGCAGACCTGTACGACGCGGTCCGCGAGGAGGCTCGCGAGTACGCCTTCGAGCTGGGGATACCCGAGCCGGTCAAGGTCACCACCGTGGCGCCGACCGGGTCCATCGCCAAGCTGCCGGGCGTGACCGAGGGAATCCACCCGATCTACGCCCGCCACTTCATCCGCCGCGTGCGGTTCTCGATGCCGGACCCGGCGCAGGCCAAGACGGTCCGCGACTTCGAGGCGCAGGGGTACGCGGTCGAGCCGTGCGTGTACGACCAGTCGGGCAACACGTACGTGGTCGCGTTCCCGACGAAGGAGAAGCTCGTCGCCGAGGTCGAAGAGCTGGGCTTCGATCCGAAGAGCGTCGAGTCCGCCGACGAGCTGACCCCTCACGAGATGCTCGCCTTCCAGGCGATGTATCAGGAGTGCTGGGCGGACAACGCCGTCTCCTTCACGGTGTACTTCCCCGAGGGCAAGTACAAGGTCCACGAGGCGATGGACATCATCGAGTCGTGGCTTCCGTCGCTGAAGGGCACGACCCTGATGCCGGACGGCACCCGCCCCCAGAGCCCGTACGAGCGGATCACCGAGGGAGAGTTCGACTCTTACGAGCTGACCTCGATCGAGGACTCCACGGACGAAGAGTGTGCATCTGGGGCGTGCCCGATCCGGTAGTCACATCGTCGGTGTCCCCTGTTGCTGACTCGCAGGGGGCGCCGGCTGGGCGTCGGTGAATTGGAACATGCCGATGATCACCAAGCCGAGCGTACAAGTAAGGCCGAAGGCTGCGCCCCCGGTCATGACACTTTCCAGCCCGGACGCACCGCGCGCAGAAACCAAGAAGGCGCAGATGATCCCGATACATGCAGAGAAAACGATGTTGCCGAGGATCGCGCACGCCTTCTTCAGGTTGGCGCTCATCGATAACCTCCTTCTTCCGGAGGTGGCCGATCGAGAGCCGCAACAGCCTCGACCAGCCGCCTGCCTGAGCAGATGACGTCAAACCCCTCTCGCAGTCCACGCACTTGCGTGAACCGCCTCCAGAGGAGTCGGTCGAGTCCTGTCGCACCAGCCCGTGGCAGTACCCGTTCAGACCCACTTCGGGTCCGTCGTGCCGTAGATGCCCTCACTACAGGGCGCGAAGTGTCTGGCGATGAGGGGGCTGCCAACATCACCTCTGAAACATCCAGCAGGACACCAAGTGTCCGAACCAGCTCGATGAGCCTAGCACCGCACTCTTGAGGGCACCAAAAACCCCCCAACTCGCCGGAGTTGGGGGGATTCAGTCGTTCAGCTCAGGGTCTCGCCCACCTCATAGATCGTGGGCCGGTCCTTCGGGTCGTAGCGGAGCATCTCCCGCACGAGGCTGCGCATCGGGCCGGGGATAGTGACGTCCCGGTGCCGACCGTCCACGATGGCCTCACGCTGCACGGGACGCGGGGCGTCGTCCGGGTACTCGACAGCTCGCCCCCCGGTAGCGGAGATGAGCAGCGAGGCACCGAAGGCGTAGACATCGGCCGCCTGTGTCGGCTCGGCCCATCCGGTTTCCAGCACGCTGCGGGAGATCTCGGGCGCCTCGTAGTGGACCAGGCACCCACGGAACGGGAAGTCGAGGCCGGCGGGCACGTGACCGCCTCGGGCCAGGGCGAGGTCGATGAGGTGCACCCGCTCCGATCCGACCACGAAGTGCGCGGGCTGTACGTCCGCGTGCACCCATCCCTTTCCGTGAAGCTCGGCCAGAACCTCGGCGCATGCGAGAGCATCCCTCTGGAGCGGCTCCATCGTCGAGCCCGGTACTCGGCAGCCCTCCCAGAGCTGCCAGAGGCTGGGGCCCTCGCGCCAAGGCTGGACGTTCCACGTCCCCTCTTCCCACTCGCCATAGGGAGTGGCCTCCTCGTTCAACCGGTTGAGGATGTACCCCTCTCGGCCCGGAGCAAGAGCAGTCCACGGTTGGGCCGGGCCCTCGCCCGACTCGTTGGAGTACCCGAGCTTCACCGCGTGCCTGCCGCGCTCGCTCTCGATCTCCCACACAGAGGAGCCGCGCCGGTTCAGGACCAGACGCTTAGACGTTGGCATGTAGGCATCGACGATGACGATGGGTAGTTCTGTTACGGGCAAGGGGGGTCTCCCTCCAGAGGGGCGCGGCC
Source organism: Streptomyces poriferorum (assembly GCF_019399235.1). Lineage (GTDB taxonomy): Bacteria > Actinomycetota > Actinomycetes > Streptomycetales > Streptomycetaceae > Streptomyces > Streptomyces poriferorum. The sequence continues at coordinate 6,532 of NZ_JAELVH010000096.1, forward strand.
GGCCCGTGTGCAGGCCGGCCGCGCTCTGTCACTGGGGCGGCGGCTTAGTAGTCGCGCCCGTCATCCGAGTCGCACTGGGCGGCGTTGGTGCCGTCCACCGTCCACAGGTCGTCGAAGACCATGAAACCCGCGGCCTTCATCGCGTGGGCGGTGCTCCTGACGTTCGCCAGGGGGCGGCCACCTTCGACCGGAGCCGGCGCGGGGTTGTGGTGCAGGAACCGGCCGCCGTGGCGGTTGCAGAACTCGGCGTATGCCTTCGTGTGCAGGATGAAGGCGTGGTACCCCTTGTCGACGTCGTCACTGGGCATCATCGGCGACGTGGCGGTGGCGACGTAGGCGACGGCCTGGTCCGCGATCCGCTGGGCCCGCTCCAGGCTCTCGCCGTCGTGCTGCATCACGAAGTTCGCGATGCTGTCGAACAGTTCCTCGCCGGCCAGGACGCGGCCGGTCTTCGTCTCGTTTGCTACGACAGTCATGCGTGTTCCTCTCACTGATGGAGTGTGCACTGGACTTGCAACCCACCCCGGACGCTGACCGTCATGAGAGCGGCCGGGGTGGGGGTCTGAGGGTCCGTCCCGCGCGGGTGACGGGGGAGCCATGGGTAGGCACCGCGAGGGACGGACCGGTCTAGGGGGTGGCCGCCCGCCAGCCGAACACAAGGACGAAGCCGACCGAGGCCCCGATCGTCAGGGCGAGGATCGGGCCGGCCGCTCGGGTTATCAGTCGCCAGATCATGAACGGGCTCCAGGCTCGTCGTTCATGTGCGTACGCCACGGGCGCCAGATCACCTCGCGGAACGTGTGATGCGTAGGGTTCTTGCCCGAGTGCCTGAGCGCCCACTTCTGCGGCGTCTTCCAGTGCTCGGACCGCTCCGACCTCTCACGGCAGACGACGCACTGGAGCACGTAGGTGATCGGCTCTCCGTCCGGTTCCCGGTCCGGGGCGATGGTCCACGGGACGTGCCGGACGACGGAACGGACCGAACTCATACTCGGTTCCTGGACCAGTAGTTGGCGACCGCTACGCGGGCACTGAGCCGCTCTACCGAAGTCAGCTCCGACAGGAGGTTGGGGTCGACCTCCCAGTGACTGTCACTCGACAGGGCATGTAAGCGGAAGGGCCCCTCGGGAGAGCGCTGCACGATCCCGATCTGACCTGACTCTGTGTCCCTCATGACCGAGCCGATCTCGATACGGGGCTCGGCTTGCTGGTTGCTCACCATGACGAAGAAGCTACGAGGGGTGACCGTGGTGAGCCAGACACGCAACGATGCACTTCCAACGACTAGCCGTCAGAAGCGCATCGTCAGCGTGTAGTTAGGCGAATACGCCCAGGTGAGCGCCTACTTCGCGCATCTCTGTCGTGAGGGTACGGCGCTTCTTCGTGATCTCCTCGAAGGTGATCGCGGCGGACGACTGGTGCCGGAACCACTCGGGCGCGATGTCGTCGAGGTGCGAAAGCTCCTCCATGGCGGCGGTGGGGTCACCGGTACGCACCATGGCGCGAGCGAGGTCGAGGCGGTAGCGGTTGCCATCGTTGGTACTCGGCCCGCCGAGCTGCTTCCAGTGCTTTTCCTGGAAGGTGGCGTCCTCCTTGGACTTCCGGATCACGGACTGTGCGTCACCCTCGATCATGAAGTCCTCCAGCTCCTTCATGGCAGCCGTGACGGGACCGAACATCGACCAGTGCCGCAGCAGGTTCCTGTGCGTCTTGCCCACGGCCTTCGCGGCAGTGCCGGCCGCCTTGCGCAGGGCCTTGGCCTCCTTCGCGCGATTGTTCCGCGCTGCCGCAGCCGCCGCTTCCATCGCCAGGCCGCCCCATGTCGAGTACTGGTCCGGGGTGGCTCCCATGATCTTCGGCTCAACGATGTCCATCGTCGCGACCGCGATGTCCTCGGCCTCGTCGAACCGCTCGGTTCGTACGAGCAGCCAGCACATCCCGCCAACCCCGGAGGCTGCCACGAGGTTGTTTCCGGCCGCCTTGGCGTCCTCGATGGCACCCCGAGCTGCCACGTGGGCAAGGTCGAACTGGCGGATCTGCGTCAGGTACCGCCCGACCAGGTTCAAGGCCCGTGAGCGCTCCACCAGAGCGTTCGCACGCTCATCCCCGGAGTCGTAGTAGGCCACGGCGTCGTTCGCCGCCCTGATGAGCGTAGGCAGATCCGCGGCGATGCTCTTGTAGGTGTCGCCGAAGTACAGGACGGAGTTGTCGTACGTCATGCGGCTCAGGCGGCGCAGGTCTGGCTCCTCGCCTGCCGGGGCGGTCGTCGGGCCGAGGGCGAGCGCAGGCGTAAGTGCGATGCGCAGCTCGCGCAGGTTCTGACTGTTCGGATCGTCGTGCTTGACCGGCTGGGGAGGGCCGGCCGCCATCAGGTCCGAGGTCTTCAGCTTGAGGACGCGGGCGAGCGTATGGAGGGTCTCCATCCGGACGCCACCATGGCCCTGCTCGATCTTGCGGATCGGCCCGACCGACATGCCGGCGCGATGTGCGAGCTGCTCCTGGCTCAGCCCCGCAGCGCGGCGGTATTTCCGTAGGTTGTCTGCGAGTTCGTCGGACATGCGCGACACCACCTCTCTCAGCCAGAGTAAGCCCTTCGGAAAAAGCGCAAGCCCCCTTCAGGATTGGCCTGTCGAGGGCTTGGGTGCTCAGACGGAGGTGCTCGGAGCTTCCTCGACGGGAGTCGGCACGATGGGCGGCAGCTCGGTGGGCTTGAGCTGCTCGTACCGGTCGGGCTGTGGGGTGTCCCCGACTGATTCAGTCAGCACGGGCCCTCCCGCTCCGAAGGCGTGGAGTCCACGTACTGCTCGATGACGTCCTCCTTCCACTCCTGGAACTCGGGCGGCAGCGCCGCGAAGGCCATGAACGGGTTGAACGCACCCCAGAAGTCCCCGAGGTCGTCCCAAGCGTCGTGATCATCCTCGGGCACGAAGAGTTCGAACGAGTCGGGATCGACGTTCTGGACGGTGAACGGCTGGGGGTTGGGCTTCGCGGCCGGGTTCTTCGGGGCGGCCTTCTTGGGTCCGCTCGGCTTCTTCCTGGCCGGGGTCCTGGCCGGAGGCTTCTCGGTGTCCGCCCCTGCTGCCGCCGAGGACCTGGGGACCACCCTGGCGGCCTCCGTGGGGGCCGGGGCGGGCTTGTCCGCCGACACGGGCGATCACTACCTGACATGGCGCCCCGAGCCGACGGAGGACGACGCACAGCCGGCGCCTGGGCCGGCTGCTCGTCGATCGTCACCCCCACAGGCGGAACCGTGCCCCGTGTGGGCGTGGCGGAGGTCTCCGAGACGGTGATGTCGTCTCTCTGGTCGGAAGGGGCTTCGTCGTCGCCAACGCTGATGTCGTGCGTGTGTACTGCGTCGTGCTGCGGTCCCCGGATGCCCACTACGGCCATCCAAGACATGCTCAGCACCATCGTTGCCGGCTCCGCGACTTCTGCCAGCTTTCAGCCCGGCGGCGAACAAGCCGAACAGCGTCCGAAAACATGGTGTTATCACTCGATTACACACCGTTACCATGCGTGAGGTAGAAGCCTCGATGTGATTCACACACGACAGCGGCTCGTCTCGCAGCCTGCGTTGCAGAGGGCCGCACATGGAGCTGATAAGCGATGAAGGCAAGCATCAAGTTACTAGGGACGGGCTCTGCGGCGTTGGTCCTCGTCATGGCCAGCGCGTTCGCGGCTCAGGCTGGCGAGCAGGCGTCGGGGACGGCCAAGCTTCCTTACTTGTCTGGTGGCAAGGTCTACGCCGAAGCGAACCTGAACGGCCCCAACCCCGTGGGTACGAAGCTCTGCGTCTACCTGAACGCGCTGTACCCGTACGGGCCGGACGTGAACCTGGCATCCAAGTGCGCAACCATCAACGCCGGCACGGTGAAGGTGGGCATCAACAAGCCGAGCTGCGCGGCCCTCACGACGTGGGCTGTCGCCACGTATAACGGGAAGAGCATCTGGGAAGGGTCGTCGAAGTACGCAAGCTTCTGCTGACGCTCCAACACAAAGAGGGGGCTCGCCGGATTCAGCCCGGCGAGCCCCTATCCGTGGCGCGGGTGGATTTCACGCCCCCACCGCCTGCCCCTGGCGCTAGCCAAGTGAAACGAAAATCCAACTCGGCTAACAGGATTCGGCGGGCCCGTAAATCCGCCTGCGCCTCCAAGGGGCGGGTCAGGCGTCCACTCGACGGTACTTGCGCACCGCGAGGGTGCGGAAGGCCAGGATGATCAGGACGGACCAGATCAGCGACGCCCAGACGGGGTGCTCCATCGGCCAGGCTCCGGTGACCGACTTCGGGACGCCCTCGATCGTGTTGCCGAACAGCTCTCGGGCCGCCTGCACCGTGGCACTGAAGGGGTTCCACTCGGCGACGTACTGAAGGAACGTCGGCATGCCGTTGACCGGGACGAACGCGTTCGAGATGAAGGTCAGCGGGAACAGCCAGATCAGACCGCCGGAGGTCGCCGCTTCCGGGGTGCGCACAGACAGGCCGATCAGCGCCCCGATCCAGGTGAAGGCGTACCCGAGCAGCAGAAGTAGGGCGAAGCCCGCCAGCACCTTGCCGATGTTCTCGTGTGTACGCCAGCCGACGATCAAGGCCACGCCCGCCAGCACGGCAAGCGTCACCGCAGTCTGCACGAGGTCAGCGAGGGTACGGCCCGTGAGCACGGCGCCGCGCGCCATGGGCAGCGACCGGAAGCGGTCGATGAGGCCCTTGTGCATGTCGTCGGCGATACCGGCGCCCGCGCCGGCCGTGGCGAAGGTGACGGTCTGCGCGAAGATGCCCGCCATCAGGAATTCCTTGTAGGCGGAGGCGCTGACGCCGGCACCCGGGATGGCGATGGAGCCGCCGAAGACGTACGTGAACAGCACCACGAACATGACCGGCTGGATGACCCCGAACAGCAACATCTCCGGAATCCGTGACATCCGAATCAAGTTCCTGCGGGCGATGACCAGCGAGTCACGGACGGACTGGCCGACGCCGCCTCCGGAGCGGGGTGCGGGAGCTGCGGTCGTCTCGGTCACGGCACTCACTTCTCTGCCTCCGTCGGGGCGGCGACCGGCGCGTCCGTCCCGTTCTCGTCGTTCTTCTCCTGTTCGGCCGCGTGGCCGGTGAGGGAGATGAACACGTCGTCGAGGGTGGGGCGGCGCAGCCCGATGTCGTCGATCTCCACGCCGCGGGCGTCGAGGTCGCGGATGACCTCGGCGAGGAGCTTGGCACCGCCGTCGACCGGGACGGTCAGCTTGCGCATGTGCGGGACGACGGCGACCTCGCCCTTGCCCAGGTGGGCGAGGACGTCGCGGGCCGGGTCGATCTGGTCGCGCTGCTGGACGACGACCTCGATGCGCTCGCCGCCGGTGCGGGCCTTGAGCTGGTCGGAGGTGCCGCGGGCGATGACGAGACCGTGGTCGATCACGCAGATGTCGTGGGCGAGGCGGTCCGCCTCCTCCAGGTACTGAGTGGTGAGCAGCAGCGTCGTGCCGCCTGCGACGAGCTCCTCGATGACCTCCCAGAGCTGCTGCCGGTTGCGCGGGTCGAGTCCGGTGGTGGGCTCGTCCATGAACATGACCGGCGGGGAGACGACGAGCGCCGCGGCGAGGTCGAGCCGGCGGCGCATGCCGCCGGAGTACGTCTTGGCGGTGCGGTCGGCCGCCTCGGCGAGGTTGAAGCGTTCCAGCAGCTCCCCGGCCCGGGCCTTCGCGGCGCGGGAGGACATCTGGTAGAGCTGGCCGACCATGTGCAGGTTCTCGCGGCCGGTCAGGTATTCGTCGACTGCGGCGAACTGGCCGGAGAGCCCGATCGAGCGCCGCACCTCGTTGGGATTCTTGAGTACGTCGATGCCCGCGACGAAGGCGCTGCCGCTGTCGGGCCTGAGCAGCGTCGTGAGGACGCGTACGGCGGTCGTCTTGCCGGCCCCGTTGGGGCCGAGAAGTCCGAGGACGGTGCCTTGCGGCACGTCGAGGTCGACACCGCCGAGTGCGGTGACGTCGCCGAAGGTCTTCACCAGACCTTCTGCGTAGATCGCGCCTGGCATACGGGATTCCCCCAGTGCGTTCGGGTGACTTCCTCACAGATCCTAGATTTGCCCGGGTTTCCGCGCCCGGTGAACACACGAGACGAACGCGCGTACGCCGGTGGACCGGGCGCACGCACAGTAACGCGATACATCGCGACCGACAAGCGATTTCAGCCCATCACGAGATAGCCCGCCCCGCGCAGCGCCGCCGCGACCTCTTCGCAGTGTTCGGGGCCCTTGGTCTCCAGGTGCAGTTCCACCTCGGCCTCGGTGAGACCGAGCCGGGGGTCGGTCCGCACATGGCTGACGTCCAGGACGTTGGCGTCGGCCACCGTGAGCACGCCCAGCATGGTGGCCAGCGCGCCGGGGCGGTCCGTCAGGCGCAGCCGCAGGCTCAGATAGCGGCCGGCCGCCGACATGCCGTGGGTCAGGATGCGCTGCATCAGCAGCGGGTCCACGTTGCCGCCGGACAGCAGCGCCACCACCGGCCCGCGGAACGACTTCGGGTCGCTGAGCAGCGCGGCCACCGGGCTCGCGCCGGCCGGTTCCACCACCATCTTCGCCCGCTCCAGGCAGAGCAGCAGGGCGCTGGACAGCTCGTCCTCGGAGACCGTACGGACTTTGTCGACCAGCTCCTGGACCAGGCCGAACGGCACGTCGCCGGGGCGTCCCACCTTGATGCCGTCCGCCATCGTCTGGAGCGAGCCGATCGAGACAGGGTGGCCGGCGGCCAGCGACGGCGGGTAGCAGGCCGCGCCGGCCGCCTGCACACCGACGATCCGCACGTCGGGCCGGACCGCCTTCACCGCCACGGCGATACCGGCCGCGAGACCCCCGCCGCCGATGCCGACGACGATCGTGCGCACCTCCGGGCACTGCTCCAGGATCTCCAGGCCCACCGTGCCCTGGCCCGCGATGATGTCCGGGTGGTCGAAGGGGTGGATGAAGACCGCGCCGGTCTCCTGCGCGTACTCCTGAGCCGCGGCGAGCGTCTCGTCGACGACGTGGCCGTGCAGCCGCACCCGCGCTCCGTACTCACGGGTCGCGGCGATCTTGGGCAGCGGTGCGCCGACCGGCATGAAGACCGTTGACCGTACGCCGAGCAGTGCAGACGCGAGCGCTACACCCTGCGCATGGTTTCCGGCGCTCGCGGCGACGACACCGGCGGCGCGTTCGACCGGGGTGAGGCCCGAGATCCGTACGTACGCGCCCCGCAGTTTGAACGAGCCGGTCCGCTGCAGGTTCTCGCACTTGAACTGGACGGGTGCGCCCACCAGGGCCGAAAGATGGCGGCTTCCCTCGAGCGGAGTGACCCGGGAGACGCCGGAGAGCATCTTCTGCGCACCCCGGACGTCATCGAGGATCAGTGGGGGAAATCGGCCGGGCGGCGGGAAGTTCATACCGCAAGTCTTGCAGCTGAAAGGGGTTGCGGCCGCCGCGAACGGACCCGTCCTGCGCCGATGTCCGCAGGTTTGTGCGGCACTGGTACGCGTTGCCCCGGGGCCGCGTACTCTGTCCCCCACCCATCCGACACCGCACGAAGAGAGCTCCCGGCCATGCCCCCTCAGGACATGACGACTGCCGCGTCTCCTTCCGGGGGCGCCACCCCGGAGAAGCCGGGTCACGACCATCTTCTCGACGCTCTGCAGCACCAGGTGGCGGTCTTCGCCCGGCGTGCCGAGCAGACCCGCCTCGGCGGCGTCGGCCAGGTACGCAACTCCATGGACCGCGCCGCGTATCTGCTGCTCAACCGGCTGGACCGGGAAGGCCCCATGGGTGTCAAGGCGCTGGCCGCGGGGATGGGGATCGACTCCTCGACCGTGACCCGGCAGGTCGCACCGCTCGTGGACACCGGCCTGGTCAAGCGCACCTCGCACCCGGAGGACGGCCGTGCGGTCGTGCTCCAGCTGTCCCCGCGCGGGCAGGCCCGGCTGGACGAGGTCCGTTCCTCTCGGCGCGAGCTGATGTCGCAGGTGACGGACGAGTGGTCCGAGGACGAGCGGGACACGTTCTGCACACTCCTCACCCGCTTCAACGCGGCCCTGGCCGCGCGGCAGGCCGCGCACCAGGCACCGGCTGCGGGATAGCGCGGGCCGCCGGGCTCCCGGGGGTTGACCCGGGGCCCGCGGAGCGCTCCGATTGACCTCGTGCGAGAGCGTCAAGCGGGCCGGCAGCGGCGCCGTGCCCAGGAGTTCGAGGCCTTCGTGGCGGGCGCGGCGGGCCGGCTGTTGCACGTCGCGACCCTGCTCACGGCCGAACCGGTGGACCCGCCCGGGACCGACGAGCGCGCGCAGCGGCTTCTGACGGCCGCGCTGGCCCGGACGTACGCGGACTGGGACCAGCTGCACGGCGAGGATCCGTACGTCCGCACCCGGCAGGATCTGGCTGTCCGGTTCGCCCGTCAGGCGTGGCGGCACCGCCGTCCGCGCGGCGGGCTGCTGGACCGGCTGACCCCGCAGGAGCGGCTGGTCCTGGTGCTGCGCCTGTACGAAGGTGTCCCGGAGGAGCAGGCTTCGGCGCTGCTCGGGATCTCGGTGGAGCGGATCCGTTCGGTCTGCGACCGCTCGGTGGCCACGATGCGCGGCACCAGGAGCCCGACGGGGCGGTGGGGTCACACCCGGCAGCTGCGGGCCGCGCCATGAGCGGTGTCCGGCGCAACGAGGACGAGGTCCGGCGGATGCTGGAGACCGCCCGTCCGCAGGTGCCCGCGGGGCTGCCGGCGCGGGCGTCGCGGCGCGGCGCCCGGCTGTTGCGCCGCCGGCGGGTGCTGCGCAGGCTGTGGCTGGTGGCGGCGGGAGCGGTGGTCGTGGCGTTCACGGTGTGGGCGGTGATGGTCCAGCCCTGGCAGGCGCCGCCCGCCGGGACGACACCGCCGCTGGACGGCTGGTAGAGCGGCGGACCCGGACATCGCGGGACGGCTCCTCTACGCTCGTCCGCGCAGTCGGAGAACCTTTCGGAAAACATCCCGGAAAAGTCCGGGCGGCCATGTCGAGAACCCGCGGGCGGCTCCGTCCCGGGGGTGAACGCGACCACAGAGGGCCGCACGAGCACCAAGGAGAACCGTCATGGCGAAGTACCTGCTCCTGAAGCACTACCGCGGCGCCCCGGCACCGGTCAACGACGTGTCCATGGACCAGTGGACGCCGGAGGAGATCTCGGCCCACATGCGGTACATGCACGACTTCGCGGCCCGGCTGGAGAAGTCCGGCGAGTACGTCGACGGTCAGGCGCTCGCCCCCGAGGGTGCGTGGGTGCGCTACGACGGGGAAGGGCGGCCGCCGGTCACCGACGGACCGTTCGCCGAGACCAAGGACCTCATCGCCGGCTGGATGATCATCGACGTCGACAGCTACGAGCGCGCCGTCGAACTGACCGGGGAGCTGTCGGCCGCCCCCGGCGCGGGCGGCAAGCCGATCCACGAGTGGCTGGAGCTGCGCCCGTTCCTGGCCGAGCCGCCCACCATCTCGGAGTGCCACCTCGGATGAACGAGGTCATGCTCAGGAGCCTCACCCCGGGCGTGCTCACCGTCCTCGTCCGCCGCGGAGCAGACTTCGCGGCGGCCGAGGACGCGGTGCAGGACGCTCTGGTCGAGGCGCTCCGGGTCTGGGAGGCCGACCCTCCGCGGGATGCCAAGGGCTGGCTGATCACCGTGGCCTGGCGCAAGTTCCTCGACGCGGCGCGCGCCGACACCGCGCGCCGCCGCCGTGAGGACCGGGTCGAGGAGGAGCCGGCGCCCGGGCCGGCTCCCGCGGGGGACGACACGCTCCAGCTGTACTTCCTGTGCGCGCACCCGTCGCTGACCCCGGCATCGGCGGTCGCGCTCACGCTGCGCGCGGTCGGCGGGCTCACCACCCGCCAGATCGCCGCGGCCTATCTGGTGCCCGAGGCGACCATGGCGCAGCGCATCAGCCGGGCCAAGCGCACCGTCTCCGGAGTGCGGTTCGACCGGCCGGGCGACGTCGCCACCGTGCTGCGCGTCCTGTACCTGGTGTTCAACGAGGGCTACTCCGGCGATGTCGACCTGGCCGCCGAGGCCATCCGCCTCACCCGGCAGGTCGCGGCCGCCGTCGACCACCCCGAGGTGGCGGGGCTGCTCGCCCTCATGCTGCTCCACCACGCCCGGCGCGCCGCCCGGACCGCGTCCGACGGCAGCCTGGTCCCGCTGGCCGAGCAGGACCGCGGCCGGTGGGACACGGCGTCGATCGCCGAGGGCGTCGGAATCCTTCAGGCGGCGCTCGCCCGCGATCGGCTGGGCGAGTTCCAGGCTCAGGCCGCCATCGCGGCGCTCCATGCGGACGCGCCCGTCGCGGAGGAGACCGACTGGGTGCAGATCGTCGAGTGGTACGACGAGCTCGCGCGCCTGACCGACAGCCCGGTCGTCCGGCTCAACCGCGCGGTCGCGGTCGGGGAGGCCGACGGGCCGCGGGCGGGCCTGGCGGCGCTCGCGGCGCTGGACTCCACGCTTCCCCGCCACACCGCGGTGGCGGCGTACCTCCACGAGCGCGACGGTGACCTGGTGACGGCGGCCCGGCTGTACGCGGAGGCTGCCCACCGGGCCCCGAACCTCGCGGAGCGCGACCACCTGACCCGCCGGGCCGCCCGGCTCAACGCCCGCCGGGGTCGCTGACCGGTCACTGCCGAGGTCGCGCGCTGCTGCCCGATTTATCCTGGAAGGGATCGGCCGAGGAGGCTGTGATGACCAGGAAGATCGCCGACTGCCGCAAGTATCCGAGCGTGTCGAACTGCTCGCTGACCATCTCCGGCGAGGAGGAGGAAGTCGTGCGGGCCGCGACCGAGCACGCGGTCTCGGTCCATGAGCACACCGACAGTCCCGAGCTGCGGGAGCAGGTCAGGGCCTCGCTGGAGGACGAGAAGGTCCCGGCCTGAGGCCGGGAGGGCCAAGAACACCGTGGGCGGGACCGGCGGAACCGGCCCCGCCCACGCATGCACGGACCGACGGACTGACTGACGGACTAGCCGAGCGCCTGCGTCAGGTCGGCCAGCAGGTCGTCGCCGTTCTCGATGCCGACGGAGAGCCGCACCAGGTCGGCCGGGACCTCCAGCGGGGATCCGGCGGCGGAGGCGTGTGTCATCCGGCCCGGGTGCTCCAGCAGCGACTCGACGCCGCCGAGCGACTCACCGAGCGTGAAGAGCTTCGCGCGGTTGCAGACCTCGACGGCCGCTTCCTCGCCGCCCGCGACGCGGAAGGACACCATCCCGCCGAACGCCTTCATCTGCTTGGCGGCGATCTCGTGGCCCTGGTGCTCGGGCAGTCCGGGGTAGAGGACCTGGGTGACCTTGGGGTGGCGGGTCAGCAGGTCGGCGACCTTGGTGGCGTTCTCGCTGTGCCGGTCCATCCGGACGGCGAGGGTCTTGATGCCGCGCAGCACCAGCCAGGCGTCGAACGGCCCGGCGACGGCACCCATCGCGTTCTGGTGGTACGCCAACTCATCGGACAGGTCGGGGTCGTTGACGATCAGCGCGCCGCCGACGACGTCCGAGTGGCCGCCCATGTACTTGGTGGTGGAGTGGACCACGACATCGGCGCCGAGGGCGAGGGGCTGCTGGAGGTAGGGGCTGGCGAAGGTGTTGTCGACGACCAGCCGGGCGCCGGCGGCGCGGGCGACACCGGCGACGGCCGCGATGTCGGTGATGCCGAGCAGCGGGTTGGACGGGGTCTCCACCCAGATCGCCTTGGTGCGCGGGGTGATCGCGGCCCGTACCGCCGCCACGTCCGAGGTGTCGGCGACCGAGAACTCCACGCCCCAGCGCGAGGCGACCTTCGCGAACAGCCGGAACGTGCCGCCGTAGGCGTCGTTCGGGATGACCACGTGGTCGCCGGGGGTCAGCAGCGTACGGAGCAGGCAGTCCTCGGCGGCGAGTCCGGACGCGAAGGCGAGTCCCCGGCGGCCGCCCTCCAGGGCCGCGAGGTTCTCCTCCAGCGCGGTGCGGGTCGGGTTGGCACTGCGGCTGTACTCGTAGCCGCCGCGCAGCCCGCCCACGCCGTCCTGCTTGTACGTGGACACCTGGTAAATGGGCGGAACAACGGCGCCGGTGAGGGGATCGGCGGTGTTTCCCGCGTGGATCGCGAGAGTCTCGAAGCTGTGCTGGTCGCTCATGAGCCCCGAGCGTAGTCCGCCGCCGAGGCCGCTCACGGAGCACCGGGCCGTCCGGGGACAATGGGGGCATGGAGATTCTGTGGTTCCTGCTCGCGCTGTGCATGCTCGCCGCGGTCATCGGCCCCTTTGTGCTGCGCCGCCGCGGTGGTATCCGTCAGGTGGCGCCCGGTTCCCCGGACGCCGCCGACCCGGACACCTATGGTTTCGCGCGTCAGGAGGAGCTGGATATCCGGATGCCGGGCCCCGACCAGGATCTCCTCGACGTGCTCGATGTCGTCCAGCACACCCAGGAGTGGCGGGCGGCGTCCCAGCTGCTCTCCGGTACGCCGAAGGACGGCGAGGTGCGGTGGCAGCGGGTGCAGGCCTTCGCCGGGGCCGCCTCGCTGGAGCTGATGCAGCGGCCGGGCGTCGGCGGGGCGTGGCTGCGCAAGTGGCGGGCCGAGGCGCCGAAGGACGCGGGCGGCGCGGCCGTGCACGCGGAGTTCCTGGTCCAGCAGGCGTGGCGTTCGTCGACGGCCGGTACGGACGACTTCCGGATCATCCTGGAGGAGGCCCGTACGGTGGTCGGCGAGGCTGCCCTGCTGGCGCCGGGCGACCCGGTGCCGTATCTCGTGGAGCTGGCCGCGGCCCGTGGACTGGGCTATTCCCACGAGGAGTTCGACCAGCTCTGGGCGAAGGTCATCGACCGGGCGCCGGCCCACATGGGCGCCCATATCGCGGCGCTGCACTTCTGGTGCGAGAAGTGGCACGGATCCCGCGAGGAGGCCGACCGCTTCGCGACCGCGGCGGCTGCCCGCGCCCCGCAGGGCTCGCTGCTGGCGGCGCTGCCGCTGTTCGCGGTGTACGAGCACCTGCCCGAGGTCAACCTGGTGCAGGGGTTCTACCGGAGCCAGGTGGTGACCAGGGCGGTCGAGGGTGCGATGTTCGCGGTCCACGCGGCCCGTGCCGACGATCCGATGCTCGCGCACGTCCGCCATCTCCTGGTGCTGTTCCTGGTCCGGATGGAGCGCTGGTCCGAGGCGATGAACCAGCTGGTCCACATCGACGGCCACGTGGGCGCGCTGCCCTGGACGGAGAACTCCGACCCGGCCGCCGAATACACCGTGTACCGGGCCCTGGCGGTGGCCGGTTACGAGGCAAACGGCGGCAGCCCGGCGACGCTGCCGCGGTAGCCGGTGTGCGACCGTGGAGGCACCGATACCGCGAAGCAGCGGCCGACCTCACGACAAGGACCGGTGTTCCCGTGGCACGACTGATACCTCTGATCCTGATCGGCCTCGGCGTGTACTTCTGGCTCAGGGCCCGCAAGCGGGCCGCCTCGTTCGCCGAGACCTTCGAGTCCGAGGACGGCACGCCCCGCCGCTGACCGCGGGCGCCCGGAATCCGCGGCGCTCCCGGGACGTTGTACGGACAGCACACCGACCCAGGAGGAGCCCCCGCATGTTCCTGCACCGCCGCACCCCGCAGCTCCCCACGCCGGAGGAGGCCCTGCGCGGCCGCGCCACCCCGGAATTCACCGTCCCGTCCCGGCACACGGTCCTGGGCAACGCCCTGCTGGGCCCGTACCCGGAGGGCCTGGAGGTCGCGGACTTCGCGATGGGCTGCTTCTGGGGCGCCGAGCGGAAGTTCTGGGAGACGGACGGCGTCTGGACGACGCTCGTCGGCTACCAGGGCGGCTATACGGAGAATCCCGCGTACGAGGAGGTCTGCTCGGGCCTGACCGGGCACACGGAGGCGGTCCGCGTCGTGTACGACCCGAAGACCGTCACATACGCACAGCTCCTGAAGGTCTTCTGGGAGTCCCACGACCCGACCCAGGGCTTCCGCCAGGGCAACGACGTGGGCACCCAGTACCGCTCCGCCGTCTACACCCACTCCCCCGAGCAGGCGGCGGCCGTGGCGGCCTCCCGCGAGGCGTACCAGAAGGTCCTCACGGGCTCAGGCTACGGCGAGATCAGCACGGAGATCCTGCCCGCCGAGGGCCGCACCTTCTGGCCCGCGGAGCCCGCGCACCAGCAGTACCTCGACAAGAACCCGGCGGGCTACTGCGGGATCGGCGGCACGGGTGTCTCCTGCCCGATCGGTGTGGCCCCGGCCGGGAGCTGAGCCGGTTACCCTCACCCCGGACGCGAACGCCAAGGGTGGGGGCACCATGCACGACAACCGTACGGACGGACCGGCGGTCCCTTCACTGAAGGGCCGCCCGTGGTGGGCCGCCAACGAGGTCCTGGCGTTCCTCGTCGAACTGGCAGCGCTGGCCTGCCTGTTCTGGTGGGGGTTCACTCTCGGCGACGCCCTGGTCGTCCAACTCCTGCTGGGAACAGCGCTCCTGGCCCTCGCCATCACCCTGTGGGCGCTGTTCGCCGCACCCCGCGCCCGGGTCCGTCTGCCGCTGGCCGGCGTACTCGCCGTCAAGGCGGTGGTGCTCGGCGGCGGCGCCTTCGCGCTGTACGAGGTGGGGCATCCGGTGGCGGCCGCGGTCATGGCCGTCGTGGTGGTGGTGAACACGGGACTGGCGGAGACGTTCCGGCGCCGGCCGCAGCCCGCGAAGTAGACCCCGACACCAGCACAGACGCCGACACAGACACAGACACCGGCCCGGGACGCGTCCGCGTCCCGGGCCGGTGTCTGTGCGCCGGGGCCCCGGTCAGATCAGGCCCTGTGCCAGCATCGCGTCCGCCACCAGCTCGAAGCCGGCGATGTTCGCGCCGACCACGTAGTTGCCGGGGCTGCCGTAGCGCTCCGCCGTGGTGTAGCAGGAGTCGTGGATGTGGCGCATGATCTCCGCGAGCCGCTCCTCCGTGTGGGCGAAGGTCCAGGAGTCGCGCGAGGCGTTCTGCTGCATCTCCAGGGCGCTGGTGGCCACGCCGCCCGCGTTGGCCGCCTTGCCGGGCGCGAAGGCCACGCCGGCCTCCTGGAACACGCGGACGGCCTCGGGGGTGGTGGGCATGTTGGCGCCCTCCGCGACCGCCTTCACGCCGTTGCGTACGAGGGCCAGTGCGTCGGCCTCGTGGAGTTCGTTCTGCGTGGCGCAGGGCAGCGCCACATCGCAGGGCACGCTCCAGACGCCGGTGCCGGGTACGAAGCGGGCCTCGGGCCGGCGCTCCGCGTACTCGGAGACGCGGCCGCGGCCGGCTTCCTTGATCTCCTTGAGCAGGGCGAGGTCGATGCCCTTCTCGTCCACGACGTAGCCGTCGGAGTCGGAGCAGGTCACCACGGTGGCGCCGAGCTGCTGGGCCTTCTCGATCGCGTAGATCGCGACGTTGCCCGAGCCGGAGACGGCGATGCGCCGGCCGTCGAGGCTGTCGCCCTGGCTGCGGAGCATCTCGGCGGTGAACATGACGCAGCCGTAGCCGGTCGCCTCCGTACGCACCAGCGCCCCGCCCCAGCCGAGGCCCTTCCCGGTGAGGACGCCGGACTCGTAGCGGTTGGTGATCCGCTTGTACTGGCCGAAGAGGTAGCCGATCTCGCGGCCGCCGACACCGATGTCACCGGCGGGGACATCGGTGTACTCGCCGAGGTGGCGGTGGAGCTCCGTCATGAACGACTGGCAGAACCGCATGATCTCGGCGTCCGAGCGGCCCTTCGGGTCGAAGTCGGAGCCGCCCTTGCCGCCGCCGATGGGCATGCCGGTGAGGGCGTTCTTGAAGATCTGCTCGAAGCCGAGGAACTTCACGATGCCGAGGTTGACCGAGGGGTGGAAGCGCAGCCCGCCCTTGTACGGGCCCAGCGAGCTGGAGAACTCGACCCGGAATCCGCGGTTGACGTGGATGTCGCCGGAGTCGTCCGACCACGGCACCCGGAAGATGAGCTGGCGCTCCGGCTCGCATATGCGCTCGATGATCCGGGCGTCCACGAACTCCGGCCGCTGGGCCAGCACCGGGCCGAGCGTCTCCAGGACCTCGCGTACGGCCTGGTGGAACTCCTTCTCGCCCTGGTTGCGGCGGAGGATCTCCGCGTACAGCGGCTCGATGACGCGGTGGGCGGCGGGCGGCGTTGCGGAGTCAGGGGTGGCCGTCATCTGATCAAGACCTTCCATGGGTCGGCTCATGCGCGAAGGCGCCCCCGTCCCGAGGGGCACCAGGTCCTCCCTCGCCGTTGAGGGCGCCGCCCGACATCACGCATACCGTGCTCACGAAAGCGACGTACAGGACCGTTGTGGCGTATCGAGTGTCCCAGTGGGGTGGTGGGATGCTCCACGGGCATCCACATGATGATCCCTTCGCGCCCTGCGCGGGAAGGCCGCCGCCGCCCGGACCCGGGCCGGTTCCGGGGAGAATCTGCCGGGTTGCGGCAGGGGCGCACATCATCGGAAGTGGTGAACCTCACAACGGCGCGCGGGCGACTGTGAGGTCAGCCGCCGGTTCTCGCGCGGCACACGCAGCATCCGTCCGCCTCGGTTCTCGCGCGGCCGTACGGCATCCGTCCGCCTCGGTTCTCGCGCGGCCGTACGACATCCGTCCGCCTCCGGTCTCACGCGGCCGTACGGCATCCCTCCGCCTCAGTTCTCGCGCGGCACGCGCAGCATCCACAGGCCTGCCGCCGACGCGAGCAGGACCGCGCCCGAGACGACGCTCAGGGCGATGTGCAGCCCTTCCTGACCCACCAGGAAGTTCAGCGAGACGTTCGCGACGAGCGCGACGAGGAGCACGGTGCGGAGCAGCGGTTTCACGGGTTCTCCAGGAGGTCGGGCGGGACGCCGGGCCCCTGCCCGGCTGTGTCCCTCCATCCTTCCGGCGGACGGACCCGGGCACGAGGGACCGGCCTCCCGGACCCGTGGTGTAGCGGGCTACACCACGGCGCCGACGGCCGCGAGGCCCGCAGGTGTGCGGTCCGGGCCCGCGGTGACGGGCTATCAGACATGATTCCGTCATGACGACATCACGGGGGAATCGCAAGGGCCGCGACCCCCATACTCCTTACAGGCAAACGCCGTTGGCCGCAGGACCGCTCCTCGGCTACGGGCAGCCCGGTCCCCCGTACGTCCCCGGGCGGGCGGAGCGGCCCGCGCCCGGGACGCCGCCCCGGGCCGGCGAGATGCGCCGGTATCTCGCCGTGGGGCTCGACTGCTACCTCTGCCTGGTCACCAGCGGCTTACTCGTCCGGCCGTACGCACACTCGGCGGCCGTTCCCCAGGTCGTCGGGCTGCTGATCGGGCCGGTGCTCGTCCTCTCGTTCCTCAACCAGGTCATGCTCACCGCGGTCGTGGGTGCCGGAGTGGGAAAGCTGATCATGGGGATACGGGTGGTGAGCCTGCCGGACGTGGGGCGCCCGGGCCCCGTACGGCTGGTGCGGCGCTGGCTGTACGGGCTGTGCTGGCTGCCGCTGCAGCCCTGGTACGGGGTGCACGCCCGGCTGGCCGGAGACGGTTCCGGTCCGCGTACGGCCTGCGCGGAAGGCGCCGCCTACAGCGACCCGGCCGGCCTGCGCCAGGTCCGCCGCACCGATCTGGTGGCGCACCGCCGGGCCGTGGCCGGACGGACCGGCTGAAGGTCCGCCGGGTGGCCTGTGAGCCGCTGGGCCGGCGGATCCGTCGTACGGGTCGGGGCCGCCGGCTGGGCGGGCTCGGGTGTCGCCGGGTCAGGCCGCGGCGTTCTCCGTGATGGTGACCTTGCCCTTGCGGATGGTCGCCAGGCGCGGGGCCCTGCGGGCGATCGCGCTGTCGTGGGTGACCATGATGAAGGTGAGCCCGTGCTCCTTCCACAGGGTCTCCAGCACCTCCATGATCTCGTCGCGCATGGACTCGTCGAGGTTGCCGGTGGGCTCGTCGGCGAGCAGCACCTTGGGCTGCTTGACCAGGGCCCTGGCGATCGCGACGCGCTGCTGCTGGCCGCCGGACATCTCGCTGGGGAGGTGGGCGAGGCGTTCGCCGAGCCCGACCGAGTCGAGTGCCTCGGCCGCTCTTCTGCGGCGCTCGGACGTCTTGACGCCGAGCGGGACGAGGGCGGTCTCGACGTTCTCCTGGGCGGTGAGGGTCGGGATGAGGTTGAAGCTCTGGAAGACGAAGCCGATGTTCTCGGCGCGCACCTTGGTGAGCTTGGCCTCGCTGAGCTTCGCGAGGTCGACCCCGTCGAGCTCGACGCTGCCGGCGGTGGGGCGGTCCAGGCCGCCGAGCATCTGCAGCAGCGTGGACTTGCCGCCGCCGGTAGGGCCCTGGATGACCAGGCGGCCACCGTCCTCGATGGTCAGGTCGACGCCGGCGAGCGCGTGGACGGTGGACTTGCCGCGTGTGTACTGCTTGGTGACGCCTTGAAGCGTGTACATGGGTCAGCTCCTGCTGGGCGGTGATCGCGGATCCCGGGCGACCGCCTCGGGGGTCGCCCGCGGACCGGGGATCGCTGGGGGACGGGGTACGGGATGCCCGGTCGCCGGTCATCCCGTGCGGGCTACTCGACGCGGCGCAGCGCGTCGGCGGGGCGCAGCCGGGACGCGCGCCAGCCGCCGAAGGCGCCCGCGATCAGTCCGCCCGCCACGGCCAGGCCGACGGCCATCAGGATGACGGAGAGGGAGACGGGTGCGGTCAGCGCGATGTCGAGCGCCTTGGAGGCGGTCTGCCGGCCGGGGCCGCCCATGCCGCCGCCGCGTCCCGCGCCGCCGCCCGTGGAGCCGAGCTGGGCGGTGAGGGTGGGGCTGACGGCGGTGACGGCGTAGGCGCCGGCGAGGCCCACCGCGATGCCGAGGACGCCGCCCATCAGGCCGTTGACGAGTGCCTCGCCGATGACCTGGCGGGTGACCCGGCCGCTCTTCCAGCCGAGTGCCTTGAGCGTGCCGAACTCCCGTACGCGGCGGCTGACCGCGGAGGAGGTGAGGAGGCCCGCCACCAGGAAGGCGGCGATGAGCACGGCGATGGAGAGCCACTTGCCGACGCTGGAGGCCAGGTCGGAGGCGGTGGAAAGGGAGCCGGACACGGTGTCCGCGAGGTCGGCGGAGGTGGTGACCGTGGTTCCCGTGATGTTCTTCTGGATCGTGGCCTTGACGCTGTCGATCTGCTGCGAGTCGGCGGCCTTGACGTAGACCGTGGTGACCTTGTCCTTCGAGTCGGCGAGGGTCTGCGCCTGCTGGAGCGGGATGTACAGGTTCGCGGCCGCGTCACCGCTCTCGGCCGTCGAGACGCCGACGATCGAGAACTTGGTCCCGTGGATCGTCACCGTCTTGCCGGTCGAGAGTTCCTTCTCCTTCGCGTACGCGGCGTCGACGACGGCCACCTTCGCGTTGGTCTCGGTCGTCTTGAACGTACGGCCGGTGGTGATCTTCGACGAGGTGAGCGGGCCGAGGTCCTGCTTGGTGACGTCGGTGCCGTAGACGGTGTAGGAGTTGACGTCGAAGGAGGCTCCGCCGCCCTGGACCTCGCCCTGCGGCTGGGTGCTGCCACCGCCGCCGGGGCCGCCGCGGCCGCCGCCCCCGGTCGTGGCGCTCTCGTCCTGCTTGAACTCGCCGCGCTTGAACTGGCCGTCCACCTTCATGACGGTCAGGCTCAGCCCGCCGACGGCGTCGGCGACGCCGGTCTGCTTGCCCACCTGGTCGACCGTGGTGGCGGCCAGGCTCTGGAAGCCCTGGACCATGACGCGGTCGGTGCTCTGCGTCGCGTCGTCGTCGCCGTCCTTGGCGTCGAACTCGAACCTGGGGCGCCCCGTGCCGGAGCCCGGAGCTGCCGCGGCCTTGGTGACGGTCATGTCCGTGCCGAGGCCGTACAGCGATTCCAGGACCTTGTCCTGGGCCTTGCTCATGCCCGATGAGACCGAGCTGACGATGATGACGAGCGCAATGCCGAGGGCGAGCCCCGAGGCGACGACGAGCGCCGCCTTTCTGCGGCGGCGCAGCTCGCGCCGGAGGTAGGTGAAGAACATGGCGCGAGGCTAGGGACCGCTTGTGATGGTGGGTTAAGGCCACGATGAGAGCGGGATGAGAACAGCCCCGGAACGCCGCAGGCGGGGCTCCGGGATCCGTGGGGATCGCGGAGCCGCCGCCTGCGGCGTACGGAGCGGGGTGCGGCCGGCTCAGGCCTGGGAGCCCGCCGTCCACTCGGCCCAGCTGAGGTTCCAGCCGTTGAGGCCGTTGTCGGCCTTGATGGTCGCGTCCGGGGAGTTCTTGACGATGACCACGTCGCCGATCATGGAGTTGTTGTAGAACCAGGCGGCGGGCTCGTTGGGGTCTCCGGCGCCCTTGGCGTCGGAGAGGCCGACGCAGCCGTGGCTGGTGTTGGCGCTGCCGAAGATCGACTTGGCGCCCCAGTAGTTGCCGTGGATGAAGGTGCCCGACGTGGACAGCCGCATGGCGTGCGGCACGTCCTTGATGTCGTACTCACCCTTGCCGTCGTCGTCGGTGAAGCCGACCGTCGAGCCGTCCATCCGGGTCTCCTTGAACTTCTCGGAGATCACCATCTGGCCGTTGTACGTCGGGTTGTCCGACGAACCGGCCGAGATCGGGATGGTCTTGATCGTCTTGCCGTTCTGGGTGACGGTCATCGTGTGCGTCTTGGCGTCCACGGTCGACACCTGGTTGCGGCCGACCTTGAAGGTGACCGTCTTCTGCTGCACGCCGTAGACGCCGTCCGCGCCCTCGACGCCGTCCAGCGCCAGCTTCAGCGTGACGGTGGAGCCGCCCGTCCAGTAGTCCTCGGGGCGCAGGTCCAGGCGCTGGGAGTTGAACCAGTGGCCGGCGACCTGCTGGCCGCTGCTGGACGTCACGGTGATGCCGGCCTGGACCGCCTTCTGGTCCGTGATCGGCTTGTTGAAGTTGATCGAGACGGGCATGCCGACGCCGACGGTGGAGCCGTCCTCGGGGGTGAAGTTCCCGATGAAGCTGTTGTCCGGCGACACGGTGGTGAAGGAGGAGTTCTCGTGCGCCTCGCGGCCCTTCGAGTCCTGCGCCGTGGCGTTGATCTTGTACGTGGTCGAACGCTCCAGCTGCGCGTCCGGCTTCCAGCTGGTGCCGTCGGCGGAAAGGGTGCCCTTGACGCTCTCGCCGGCCGCCGTGGTCATCGTGACGACGGTCAGCTTGCCCTTGGCGACGGTGACCTTGGCGGCGTTGTTGATGCTCGCGTTGGTCGCGCCGTTCTTCGGCGAGATCGCTATCTGCGCCTCGGAGGCCTCCTCGGCCGCCGCCTTGTCGACCTCGGCGGCCTGTGACTTCTTCGAGCTGTCGGGGCTGGGGCCGCCGTTGTCGCCGCCGTCGCTGCAGGCCGAAAGCACCAGCACGCCGCCGAGCAGTGCGGACGCGGCCATGAGGCCCTTGCGCCGTTTGCTGTCCGTCATCACACGCTTCTCCATCGTTGCCGAAATCCCCGAAAACCCCGTGCCGGCCCATCGGCCGGCGAAAGCCCGTCAATGCTCCAAGAACACCCTGGCAGGGTGCCCCGTTCCATATCCGCCTCGGATGTGGGGAACACCACTCATCGACGCGGTGGTGACTGCCGTGGTTCCCGCTGTTCATCACCTATGTACCAGCCGGTGCACGACCCGGTTGTACCGCACGTCCGCGATCCGGATCCACCGGCCGCTCACGCGCACCGGCCCCGGTCCGCCGAAGCGTGCCGGGGCCGGTGTTCCCACCCGCTAGGCCCGCCGCTCCGTGCTGCCGTGCTTGTCGTCCTTCTCCCCATTGTGCGGGACGCCGGAGGTGCTCCCGTCGCCGTCTCCCTCTTCCTCGTCGTCGTAGTCGTCACCGTCCTGGCCGTCATCGAGGTCCCACGCGTCCGGTTCCTCCGGGTCGTAGTCGATGGTCTCGCTGCTCCAGGAGGCCTGGGTCAGTTCGACCCCGGGAACCTCGCTGACCAGGTCGAACGGGTCGATCAGCGAGGCGAGGGCCTCCGCACCGTCTTCCCGTACCGCGGTCTCGGCATGCGTGCGTTCTTCGGCGGACTCCCCGCCGGGCTCGCCGTACTCGGCGGCGAGGCTTTCCAGGGCTGTTCCGCTCAGGGCTTCGGCGTCCGTGATCTCCAACACCATTTCGACACGAAGGCGAACGAATCGTGATGACTCAGAAGTACTCATGAGGCGGAGCGTAAGCCGCCTGCCGCCATGGCTTTCCCGCGACCCGCTGCGTTCATTAGCATCGGTGCAACAGGCCTGAGGGGACCCGGCATTCGGGAAGCCCTCGTACGTACGGCTGCCCCGAGGGGGATCGATTCCGTGGCCATCACCCGCCGCCCGCTCCTGACCGCCACCGCTGCGGGAACACTGCTCTGCGCCCTGTGGTTCGTGCCGTCCGCCAACGCGGGCGACGCGGCCCCGGGCACGGCCGGCCACAGCGCCGCCGCCACCGGTCCGGAGTCGGACACCGGCTCGCTCGCCGACACCGGGACCGGCATCGACACGACGCCGTACCTCATCGGCGGGATGGCGTTCCTGGGCATCGGAGCGGGCTTCGTGACCTACTCGGGCCGTCGCGGAGGTCCACAGCCGGCCGTGTGACCGGCCCCGCACACGGCCACCGGGGCTCGCTCCCCGGTGGCCGCTCCCGTGCAGGTCATACGGTCAGGCCAGCGGCCCCGTGACCGGCTCGACCGCCGAGACGAGCTTGCCCGCCCGGACGAAGGCGTCCGCCGCGGCCAGGTCCGGCGACAGGAAGCGGTCCGGGCCCGGGCCCTCGACGCCCGCGGCCCGCAGCGCCGCGATGGCGGCGAGCGAGGCGGGGGCCGGGGTCAGCCCCTGCGCGGCGCGCAGCTCGACGGCGCGGGTCGCCGCGTACAGCTCGACGGCCACGATCCGGGCGAGGTTGTCGACGGCGGTACGGAGCTTGCGCGCGGCCGACCAGCCCATCGAGACGTGGTCCTCCTGCATCGCGGAGGACGGGATCGAGTCGGCGGAGGCCGGGACGGCGAGCCGCTTCATCTCGCTGACCAGGGCGGCCTGCGTGTACTGGGCGATCATCAGGCCCGAGTCGACACCGGCGTCGTCGGCGAGGAACGGCGGCAGGCCGTGCGAACGGTTCTTGTCCAGCAGGCGGTCGGTGCGGCGCTCGGCGATCGAGCCGAGGTCGGCGGCGACGATCGCCAGGAAGTCCAGGACGTACGCGACCGGCGCTCCGTGGAAGTTGCCGTTGGACTCGACCCGTCCGTCGGGGAGCACCACCGGGTTGTCGACGGAGGAGGCCAGTTCGCGGTCGGCGACGGTCGCGGCGTACGCGAGGGTGTCGCGGCCCGCACCGTTGACCTGGGGCGCACAGCGCACGGAGTAGGCGTCCTGGACGCGCGGCGCGTCGTCCTGGTGATGGCCCGTGAGGCCCGAACCGGCCAGCACCCGCAGCATGTTGTCGGCGCTGGCGCCCTGGCCGGGGTGCGGGCGGATGGCGTGCAGCTCGGGAGCGAGGACCTTGTCCGTGCCGAGCAGGGCCTCCAGCGAGAGGGCCGCCGTGATGTCGGCCGAGGTGTACAGGCTGCGCAGGTCGGCGAGGGCCATCACGAGCATGCCGAGCATGCCGTCGGTGCCGTTGAGGAGGGCGAGGCCCTCCTTCTCGCGCAGCTCGACCGGGGTGATGCCGTGGGCGGCCAGGAGCTCGCCTGCCGGGCGGACGGTCCCGTCGGGGCCCTCCGCGTCGCCTTCACCCATCAGAGTCAGGGCGCAGTGCGAGAGCGGTGCCAGATCGCCGGAGCAGCCGAGGGAACCGTACTCGTGAACGACGGGTGTGATCCCGGCGTTGAGTACGTCGGCCATGGTCTGCGCGACCTCGGGCCGCACGCCCGTGTGGCCGGAGGCGACCGTCTTCAGCCGGAGGAACATCAGCGCCCTGACGACCTCGCGCTCGACCCGCGGGCCCATGCCGGCGGCGTGCGAGCGGACGATGTTGCGCTGGAGCTGGGCACGGAGCTCCGGGCTGATGTGCCGGCTGGCCAGGGCGCCGAATCCGGTGGAGACGCCGTAGACCGGCTCGGGCTTGGCGGCGAGCGCTTCCACGATCTCGCGGGCGGCGGCCAGGGCGCTCACCGCGGCGGCGGAGAGCTCGACACGGGCGTTGCCGCGGGCCACGGCGATGACGTCCTGAGCGGTGGTACCGGACGTCCCCACCACGACTGTATGCATATCCATATTCAGAAGCGTACGGATTGAAACCCTTCATGTCACTAGTGGTCCTCGGGGTGACCCCTTACCTCGTCCGTCGCCTCGGGGGGCGCTCCCCGCAGCCGGCGACGGTCGTGGGCGGATTTCGGCGGGGAGTCGGCCAGCCGGATGACCTCGCCGTCACGCCCCGCAACCACGGGCTCCGTGGAGCGGGCCGCCTTCGCCCGGTACTGGGCCGCGTCCGCGAGCCGGAAGAGCCGCCGGGCGGAGACCACCGGGCCGATCGGGTCCCCCGTGGACGCGATCCCACAGGCGACCCCGTTGCCGAACTCCAGCTCGGCGGCCCGCTCGCAGAGCTCCGTGGCCACCGCAACCACCTCGTCCGCCCCGGGGCCCAGGGCCAGCAGGCAGAACTCGTCCCCGCCGAGCCGGGCCGCGAGCGCCCCGGGCAGCATGGCCCCGCACCGGGACAGCACGGAGCCGAAACGTTCCAGCAGACGGTCGCCGACGGCGTGCCCGTGCGTGTCGTTGACCCACTTGAGACCGTTGAGATCGCAGACGACCAGGCTCACCACCGAGCCGTCCTCCCGGTGCCGCTCCACCGCCTCGTCCAGCCGCATGTCGACGGCCCGCCGGTTGGCGAGGCCGGTCAGCGGATCGGTGAAGGCGAGCTTGCGCACCTCCTCCAGGCGCTCCGTCTGGGAGATCCCGGCAGCCACGACGGCGGCCAGCACCGTGGCGAAGTCCGCGTCCCGGCGGTCGAACACCGGCTCCCCCGACGGCCGCGCCACATAGAGCTCGCCCCAGGCCCGCCCGTGCAGCACGATCGGCGCCACGACACAGCAGCCGCGCCCGCGCCGGCGCAGCGCGGCCACCCGCTGATGGCAGTAGCCGCGCCGGTAACCATGCGCACCCGACACGTCCGCACCCCCCGCGCCGGCGTCCCCGGGCTCCGGCTCCACCGGACCGTCGGCGGTCTCCACCCAGGCATCCGGCTCACCACCCCCGGCCCACCGCTCGTGCAGGAACTCGGTGATCTCCGGGAACTGGTGCACGGGGTACGTCTCCTCGTCGGGGAACTCCTCCTCCCCGTCCGCCCGCTCGCCCGCGTTGACCAGGACCCGCAGCCGTCCGCGCCCGCGCTCCCAGACCGACAACGCGGCGAAACTGCCGCCCAGCGCCTCGCACGCCCCCAGCGCCGCCGCCCGCCAGCACCCCCGAGGGGTGTACGCCGCAGCCATCGCCTGCGCAAGCGAAACCACGGCCCGCAGCCGCGCATCGTCACCACCCATCGCCCCAGCTTATGTAGGTTTGCGGTGATTTGATCACTTGGCGACCCGAATCATGCACGGTGCGTCGCGACACGGGCACACGTAGTTACCGTCGGGTCACTCCCCGGGCCAGTTCGGCTTCCGCTTCTCGTTGAACGCGGCCACGCCCTCCGCCCGGTCGCCGGAGAAGGCCACCGAACGCCAGGCGGAGTCCTCGACCTCCAGACCGGCCCGCAGATCGAGCCCGTGGCCGAGCCGCAGGGCCCGCTTGGCCGCTCGCAGCCCCACCGGGGAGTTCGCCGCGATCCGGACGGCGAGCGCCAGCGCCTCGGCCCGGTCCCGGCCGTCCGCGACCAGCTCGTCCACCAGCCCCAGCTCCCGCGCCTCGGCCGCCTCCACCCGGCGGGCGGTGAAGATCAGCTCCGCGGCGCGCGCCGCCCCGATCCTGCGCGGCAGCAGCTGGGTCCCGCCGCCTCCCGGGATGACGCCGACCGACACCTCGGGCAGACCGACCAGGGCGGTCCGGTCGGCGACGATCAGATCGCAGGACAGGGCCAGCTCGAACCCGCCGCCCAGCGCGAAGCCGTGCACCGCGGCGATCGTCGGCATCGGCAGTTCCAGCACCCCGGTGTAGGCGGCGCGCGCGGTGGGCCGCTGGCGCACCAGGTCGGCGTCCGTGAAGGAGTTGCGCTCCTTGAGGTCCGCGCCCACGCAGAAGGCCCGCTCGTGGCTGGAGGTGAGGACGGTGACCCGGACCTCCGGATCGGCGGCCAGCGCGGCACAGGCGGCGGCGATCGAGCGGGCCATGTCCGTGGACACCGCGTTCATGGCCTTGGGCCGGTCGAGGACCAGCTCGGCGACATGCTCCAGCCCCTCGTGACCCCGTACGACGACGAACTCCCCGAACCGCTGCTCGGACGTGACGGTCATGACTGCACCCCTGTCGGTTAACGAGCGTTACCGGAGGGATCCTAGAGCTCTCCCGGGGCGGCAGGTCAGGGGGTGGCCGGGACAAGCCGACCGTGAGGACCGGCGGCGGTCAGGGCGCGGTCAGGAGGTGCCGCGACGGGCCAGCAGCCACGGTTCGACGATGCCGAGACCACGTACCGGCCGCTGCCACATCGGCTGGAGCCCGTAGCGGTACTTGGGTACGGGAGCCGGCTCCTCGCCGTCCGCGCTCTCCTTCGCGGCGGCCGCCTCCTCCGCGGCCCGGGCCTCGGAGACGGGGGCGTCGCCGGTCCGGGTCAGCTCCTTGGCGAACGCCCCGTCCACGAGGACGGCGTCCTTCGGAGCTATCGACGTCAGCCGGCTGGCGAGGTTCACGGTGGTGCCGAAGACATCGCCCATCCGGGTGGTGACCGTGCCGAACGCGATGCCGACGCGCAGCGCCGGCATCGTCTCGTCCAGGGTCATCGCCTCGACGAGGCGCAGTGCGATCTCCGAGGCCGTGCCCGCGTCGTCGGCGGCGAAGAGCACCTCGTCGCCGAGGGTCTTGATGAGCCGGCCGCCGTGCGCGGCCACGAGGTCGGCGCAGGTGGTCTCGAAGGACTCGACGAGTTCGCCGAGCTCCTCCTCCTCCAGCCGACGGGTCAGCCGGGTGAACCCGACGAGGTCGGCGAAGCCGACGGCCAGGCGACGGTCGACCATCTCCTCGTCGTCCGCGGCCTGCACGACCCGGCCGGTGGCGGCGGCGAGCTGGCGCCGCCACACGTACACCAGGAACTCCTCCAGCTCCGGCAGGAGCAGTTCGATCAGGGGGTACGTGACCTCGGTGCGGGTCATTCCGGGCTCGGGCGGCTCGGTGAGGCCCTCCAGGAACGAATCGATCTGCCATTCCGCCAGCCGGGCGGTGGTCTGCCCGGTCGACCGGGCCACCTGGATCGCCATCGGCTCGCTGAGCAGCCCCGCCTCGACGAGGCCGGACAGCCGCCGCAGCGCCAGGACGTCGGCCTCGGTCAGCGCCTTGGCCTGGCCGATGTCGGCGAACCCCATGGCCCGCCAGAACCGGGACGCCAGGTCCATGGAGACGCCCGCGGTGCGAGCGGCCTGGAACGGGGTGTAGCGCCGGTCGGCACCCAGGATCAGCTGTTCCAGCCGGATCGCCAGGGGGTCGTCGGTCGGTTCGGCCGTGTGGTCGACCTCGTGATGCGGTGTCGCGTGGACCGAGGAGTCCGACGGGGGCTCCGCGCCCGCGCCGGAGGTCGTGTCGCCGACGGTCACCAGCCGCCTCCTGCCCGTTCCCTGCGCACTGCCCTGCCGATCTGTCGGTGGATCGCCTCAACGATACGGCAGGTGTGCCCTACCTCACGTCGTCGAGGCGTTACCCGACGGGTCGGGGCGTGCGTGCCGCTCCGAAGCGCCTCTCGGAGGCTGTCAGCTCATACGCCAGCCTCTCAGGTCAGTCCGCCCTCCGCGCCGCGCAAGTGCACGATGTCGCCCGCCGAGACCGGTTCGCGCAGGCCGTCGTCCGAGGACAGGACCAGCCGCCCGTCCCCGTCGATCGCGACCGCCTCGCCGGTGAGCGTGCGGTCGCCGGGCAGCTGGGCCCGTACCGTCCGGCCGAGCGTGGCGCAGCCCGCCGCGTAGGCCTCCTGGAGGCCGCTCGCCGCCGCGTCGCCGTCGGCCGCGCGCCACTGCCCGTACCACTGCTCCAGGGAGCGCAGTACGCCCCGCAGCAGTGTTTCCCGGTCCGTGGAGACCGCTCCGGCGAGGGCGAGCGAGGCGGCGGTGGGGGCGGGCAGTTCGTCGGTGCGCAGGGAGACGTTGAGTCCGATGCCGATGACGACGCCGTCACCGGCCCGCTCGGCGAGGATGCCGCCCGTCTTGCGCTCCTCGCCGAACGGGGTCTCCCCTGGACGGAGCTCGTCGGAGTCCTTGGGGATGGTGACCAGCAGGTCGTTGGGCCATTTCAGTGCCGTGTCGACGCCGGCCGACCGCGCCAGGCCGGTCGCCGCGGCGACCCCCGCCAGCAGCGGCAGCCAGCCCCATCGCCGCATCGGTACGGGCGCCGGCGCCAGGTAGACCGAGAAGAACAGGCCGGAGCGGGCCGGGGCGGTCCAGGTGCGGTCCAGGCGGCCGCGGCCGGCGGTCTGCTCCTCGGCGACCAGGACGGCGCCCTCGGTGAGGGAGGCCGCGCGCCCCGCGAGGTCGGAGTTGGTGGAACCGGTGCTGTCGACGACGTCGAGGGAGGTCCACAGCCCGTCCGGCCGCAGCAGTCCACGGCGCAGCGCGGGAACGTTCAGGGGCGGCCGGTCCAGGTCCGACCAACGGCTCTGTGGCGCATCCGAGGGTGTCATGCAAGCCACCCTAGGTGTGTCAAACGACGCACTGCCGAACGGTATCCGCGCCGATACGCTACGGATCAGTAGCCGTACAGCGCTGCGGGCCGTCAGCCGTTCATCCGCTGATCAGCAGCACAGTCGTCCCCGTGACCAGGCAGGGAGCCGCCACCCGATGTCCGAGCCGGAAGAGATCGACATCCACACCACCGCGGGCAAGCTCGCGGACCTGCAGCGCCGTATCGACGAGGCGACCCACGCGGGTTCCGCGCGCGCGGTGGAAAAGCAGCACGCGAAGGGCAAGTTGACCGCGCGTGAGCGCGTCGACCTCCTGCTCGACGAGGGTTCCTTCGTGGAGCTGGACGAATTCGCCCGGCACCGCTCGACGAACTTCGGCATCGAGAAGAACCGGCCGTACGGGGACGGTGTCGTCACCGGGTACGGCACGGTCGACGGCCGCCCCGTCTGCGTGTACTCGCAGGACTTCACCATCTTCGGCGGCTCGCTCGGCGAGGTCTACGGTGAGAAGATCGTCAAGGTGATGGACTTCGCGCTGAAGACCGGCTGTCCGGTCATCGGCATCAACGACGGCGGCGGCGCCCGCATCCAGGAGGGTGTCGCGGCGCTGGGCCTCTTCGCGGAGATCTTCCGCCGCAACGTGCACGCCTCGGGTGTGATCCCGCAGATCTCGCTGATCGTCGGACCGTGCGCGGGCGGCGCGGTCTACTCCCCCGCGATCACCGACTTCACGGTCATGGTCGACCAGACCTCGCACATGTTCATCACCGGGCCCGACGTCATCAAGACGGTCACCGGCGAGGACGTGGGCTTCGAGGAGCTCGGCGGCGCCCGTACGCACAACACCACCTCGGGTGTGGCGCACCACATGGCGGGCGACGAGAAGGACGCGATCGAGTACGTCAAGTCGCTGCTGTCGTACCTGCCGTCGAACAACCTCTCCGAGGCCCCGGCCTTCCCGGAGGAGGCGGACCTGGCGGTCAGCGACGAGGACCGCGAGCTGGACACGCTGATCCCGGACTCGGCGAACCAGCCGTACGACATGCACACCGCGATCGAGCACGTGCTGGACGACGGCGAGTTCCTGGAGACCCAGGCCCTGTTCGCGCCGAACATCCTCACCGGCTTCGGCCGCGTGGAGGGTTACCCGGTCGGCATCGTCGCCAACCAGCCGATGCAGTTCGCCGGCTGCCTGGACATCAACGCGAGCGAGAAGGCCGCCCGGTTCGTCCGCACGTGCGACGCCTTCAACGTGCCCGTACTGACCTTCGTCGACGTGCCGGGCTTCCTGCCGGGTGTCGACCAGGAGTACGGCGGCATCATCCGCCGCGGCGCCAAGCTGATCTACGCGTACGCGGAGGCCACCGTCCCGCTGATCACGGTGATCACCCGCAAGGCGTTCGGCGGCGCGTACGACGTCATGGGCTCCAAGCACCTGGGCGCCGACATCAACGTCGCCTGGCCGACCGCGCAGATCGCCGTCATGGGCGCGCAGGGCGCCGTCAACATCCTGCACCGCCGCACCATCGCCGCCGCCGAGGATCAGGACGCGACCCGCGCCGGGCTGATGGCGGACTACGAGGACGCGCTCCTCAACCCGTACGTGGCGGCCGAGCGCGGCTACGTGGACGCGGTGATCATGCCGCACGAGACCCGGGCCCAGGTGGTCAAGGGTCTGCGGCAGCTGCGCACCAAGCGGGAGTCGCTGCCCCCGAAGAAGCACGGCAACATCCCCCTCTAGAAAGGGTCCTGGCCATGATCAAGGTCGTACGGGGCAACCCGACCCCGGAGGAGCTGGCCGCCGCTCTGGCGGTGGTGCGGGCGCGCGCCGCGGCGGCGTCCGCCGTGTCGTCCGGCGCGCCGGAGCTGCCCGCGCAGTGGTCCGACCCGGGCCGCCTGGCCCGGCGCGGGCGCCACCTGCCGGGACCGCGCGCCTGGGCGCGTACGTACTGGCCCGGGTAGGCGTGCGTGACGCGTGTGGCGGCGGTTGAGTACGCGTACTCAGGCGCCGCCGCGGTTCGCGGCGCAGGATCGGATCATGCTGTGGTCCGATCCCGAGAACAAACCGCCGAAGGAACTGCGCGACGCCCAGGACATGCTCCGGCGCGCGGGCCTCGTGCTCGCGCTGGCCATGGTGATCGCGATGTTCGTACTGGGCGCCCGCTGACGGCGTGAGCCCATCGGACCCCTCAGGCGGCCGAGGGGCCGGGTCCGGGGCGGCAGCCCGCGCATGCGGCTCATTTGTACGATGGCCCGCATGACTGACCCCGCGCCCCGCCGCCTCGTACTCGCCTCCGCCTCGCCCGCCCGTCTCGCCCTGCTGCGGCAGGCCGGGTTCGCGCCCGAGGTGATCGTCAGCGGGGTCGACGAGGACGCGCTGAGCGCCCCGACCCCGGCGGAACTCGCGCTCGTCCTGGCCGAGGCCAAGGCCGGCGTCGTGGCCGCGCTGCCGCAGGCCGCGGGGGCCCTGGTCATCGGGTGCGACTCGGTGCTCGAACTGGACGGCCAGGCGCTCGGCAAGCCGGCCGACGCCGAGGAGGCCACGGCCCGCTGGAAGTCCATGCGGGGACGCTCCGGGATCCTGCAGACGGGCCACTGCCTGACCGACACCGCGAGCGGACGCACCGCCTCCGCGACCGCGTCCACGACGGTCCGCTTCGGTGAGCCCTCGGACGCCGAGATCGCCGCCTACGTGGCCTCCGGCGAACCACTGCACGTCGCGGGCGCCTTCACCCTCGACGGGCGCTCGGCACCCTTCGTGGACTCGATCGACGGCGACCCGGGCAACGTCATCGGCCTTTCGCTGCCGCTGCTGCGGCGGCTGCTGGGCGAGCTGGGGATCCAGGTCACCGACCTCTGGGTCTGAGGGTCCCGGTTCAGGCCGGGGCCGGTGCCGCCGGCTGTTCGGACTCGGCGCCGGCGGCCGGCTCCCCGTCGGCGGGGCCGTACGCCACCAGGGTCAGCACGATCAGTCCGAGCACCACCATCATGAGGGCGAACGCCGCCCAGCCCACCAGACCGACCGTCAGCGCGCCCAGCACGCCGTGGACGACGGCGCAGCCGATGAGCACGATCCGGGCGGCACGGCCCGGGGCCCGGTCGCGGATACCGGCCACCAGGAGCAGTACACCGCAGAGCACCAGGAACAGTCCCGAGACGCCTCCCAGCACCCAGGTCCCCTTGGACATGACACCGGGATCGGTGCCGGCCAGGGACATGTCCTGGTTCTTCACGACCGTTCCCAGGACGACGTTGATGATCACGATGCCCACGGCTTCCGCGAACAGCACGAGCGCGGCTATCAAAGCCACCGGCCTGCGCACCACGGCGCTCACCCCCTGTTACCTGCAGTACGTGCGATAGCGCGGACCCTACTAACGGGTAATGCTCCGGACAAGGGGTTCGGCGCCCTCTTCCCGCACCCGTACGCCCCCACTTCGCGCCCCCTTGTCCGCGCCCAGGTGCGTCGGGCAAAGAATCGCGCGCCGCTTAGTAGGAATTCCACAAAGAAACACCAGGAGTCGGTGCCCGTGCCGACAGAGACCTGGACCACACCTCGTGGCTACTGTGCGGTCATGGTTCCCGGCGTACCGTGGTGCCACAAGGGATTTCGCGACTCGAGCAAGCCTCGAATCACACTCCGTGTGGGCAAGCTCACCAATGGGGACGGGTCGTAGGACCGTGTCGGTTGTCCCTAAACTCAGCTTGTTTCAAGGAGGGAGCCATCGTGCGCAAGGTGCTCATCGCCAACCGTGGCGAAATTGCTGTCCGTGTTGCCCGTGCCTGCCGGGACGCGGGAATCGGGAGCGTGGCCGTCTACGCAGACCCGGACCGCGACGCTCTGCATGTGCGTGCGGCCGACGAGGCATTCGCTCTGGGCGGTGACACCCCGGCCGCCAGCTACCTGGACATGGCCAAGGTGCTCCAGGCGGCCAAGGACTCCGGGGCGGACGCGATCCACCCGGGTTACGGCTTCCTGTCGGAGAACGCCGAGTTCGCCCAGGCCGTGCTCGATGCCGGTCTCACGTGGATCGGCCCGCCGCCCCAGGCGATCCGGGACCTCGGTGACAAGGTCGCCGCCCGCCACATCGCCCAGCGCGCCGGCGCGCCGCTCGTCGCGGGCACCCCGGACCCGGTCGAGGGTTCGGCCGAGGTCGTCGCCTTCGCCGAGGAGCACGGGCTGCCGATCGCGATCAAGGCCGCGTTCGGCGGTGGCGGGCGCGGGCTGAAGGTCGCGCGCACGCTGGAGGAGATCCCGGAGCTGTACGACTCCGCGGTCCGTGAGGCCGTCGCCGCGTTCGGGCGCGGGGAGTGCTTCGTGGAGCGCTACCTCGACAAGCCGCGGCACGTGGAGACCCAGTGCCTGGCCGACACCCACGGCAACGTGGTCGTCGTCTCCACCCGTGACTGCTCGCTCCAGCGCCGCCACCAGAAGCTGGTCGAGGAGGCCCCGGCCCCCTTCCTCTCCGAGGCGCAGAACGCGGAGCTGTACGCGGCGTCCAAGGCGATCCTGAAGGAGGCCGGCTACGTCGGCGCCGGCACGGTCGAGTTCCTGGTCGGCATGGACGGCACGATCTCCTTCCTGGAGGTCAACACCCGCCTCCAGGTGGAGCACCCGGTCACCGAGGAGGTCACCGGCCTCGACCTCGTACGCGAGATGTTCCGCATCGCCGACGGCGAGGAGCTCGGGTACGGCGACCCGGAGATGCGCGGTCACTCCTTCGAGTTCCGGATCAACGGCGAGGACCCGGGCCGCGGCTTCCTGCCCGCCCCGGGCACCGTCACCGTTTTCGCTCCGCCGAGCGGTCCCGGCGTCCGCCTCGACGCGGGCGTGGAGTCCGGCTCGGTCATCGGCCCGGCCTGGGACTCCCTGCTGGCCAAGCTGATCGTGACCGGTGCGTCACGCGCACAGGCGCTCCAGCGCGCGGCCCGCGCGCTGGCCGAGTTCAACGTCGAGGGCATGGCCACCGCCATCCCGTTCCACCGCGCGGTCGTCGCCGACCCGGCGTTCACCTCCGACCCGTTCCGCATCCACACCCGCTGGATCGAGACGGAGTTCGTCAACGAGATCAAGCCGTTCGCCGCTCCGGCCGACACGGATGCGGACGAGGAGTCCGGCCGCGAGACGGTCGTCGTCGAGGTCGGCGGCAAGCGCCTGGAAGTCTCCCTGCCCTCCTCGCTCGGCATGAGCCTGGCCCGTACGGGACTCGCGGCGGGCGCCAGGCCCAAGCGCCGTGCGGCGAAGAAGTCCGGCTCGGCCGTCTCCGGCGACACCCTGGCCTCCCCGATGCAGGGCACCATCGTGAAGATCGCGGTGGAGGAGGGCCAGGAGGTCAAGGAGGGCGATCTGATCGTCGTCCTGGAAGCCATGAAGATGGAGCAGCCGCTCAACGCGCACCGCGCGGGCACCATCAAGGGCCTGGCCGCCGAGGTCGGCAGCTCGGTCTCCTCCGGCGCCGTCATCTGTGAGATCAAGGACTGACCCTCACGGCATCCGTTCCCACCTGTTCCACCGGCGCCCCGCTCATGTCATAGGACGTGACCGGGGCGCCGGTCATTGCGGGGAACGAACCGCCCGTTCAGCGTTACGGAGGGCACCTCCGGTTACCCGGTGGCATCCTGGACCCCGAGGCGGACACAGGGAGGACTGCGCAATGGCGATCAGTACGGCAGGGACACCGGTCCGCACGCCGGACCGGCCCATGCGCGCCGACGCGCGCCGCAACTACGACCGGCTGCTCACCGAGGCCCGCAACTCCTTCGCCGAGCACGGCACCGACGCCTCCCTGGAGGACGTCGCGCGACGGGCGGGCGTGGGCATCGGCACCCTGTACCGGCACTTCCCGACCCGGCACGCACTGATGAGCGCGGTCTTCCAGGAGGCCGTGGCCGCCCTGATCACCCGCTCCCGCGAACTGGCCGGGGCGGAGCAGCCGTGCACCGGCCTGGTGGAGTGGCTGGGCGCGCTCATCACTCATGCGGGTGAGTACCGAGGGCTGGCCCAGGCACTCATGTCGACGTGCCGGGACGAGACATCGGCCCTGTCACCGTGCAACGTGCCGTTGCGCGAGGCGGGTTCGGTACTGCTGGCCCGGGCGCAGTCGAGCGGGGCGGTACGGGCCGAGGTGTCCATCGACGACCTGATGCAGCTGACGAACGCGATCGCCCTGGCCGCCGAGCAGTCACCGGACGATCCGGAACTGGCGGAGCGATTGCTGACGCTGACACTGCGGGGCCTGAGCAGTTCCGGCCCCTCCGAGCCTCCCCGCGATTGAGGTGCCGGGGGCAAATCAAGCCCCTCCGGCGATTGAGGAGCGGGG
>NZ_JAELVH010000097.1 GCF_019399235.1 Streptomyces poriferorum
CACAGTGAGGACGTGGCGGCGGCCGGGGAGTGGGGCGAGAAGGCGCTCGCCGCCAGCCGCAAGGCCGATGAGCTGCGGGCGGGCGGAGCGGGCCCGGACGCCGACAAGTTCGACAACCTGGCCAAGGTGGCGCTGGGCCGCCAGCTCCAGTCGGAGAAGGAGGCGAAGACGGCGGAGCCCACGATCGCCTCCCAGACCGAGGTGGTGGACAAGCTGAAGTCCGGCCTGGACCAGATGAAGGCGAAACTGACGGAACTGAAGTCCAAGCGTGACGAGCTGGTGGCCCGTGCCAAGTCCGCCCAGGCGCAGAACCAGATGATGGACTCCGTCAAGAACATCAACGTCCTCGACCCGACCAGCGAGATCAGCCGGTTCGAGGACAAGGTGCGGCGCGAGGAGGCGAAGGCGCTGGGCAAGCAGGAGCTCGCCGCGTCCTCGCTGGACGCCCAGTTCGAGCAGTTGGACACGCTGGGCGACAGCGCCGAGGTGGAGGCCCGCCTCGCCGCCCTGAAGACGACCTGAGCATTTCGGCGCCGGCCTCAGAACATGCTGAGCAGTTCCTCCACCGTGCGCTCGGCGGCCGGTGCGCCGTCGGGCAGCGGGAGTTCGAACCAGACGGTCTTGCCGCGCGGTGTCCGGCGTGACCCCCAGGCCGCGCTCAGCAGCCCGACCAGCTGGAGTCCGCGCCCGCCCTCGTCCGTGTCTCGTGCGCGCCGGCGCCTCGGCTGGACGAGGCCCGCGTCCCACACCTCGCACACGAGGGTGCGGTCGCGCAGCAGCCTCAGCCGGATCTCGCCCTCGCCGTACCGCAGGGCGTTGGTGACGAGTTCACTGACCAGCAGTTCGGTGGTGTCCACCAGGTCGTCGAGGTCCCAGGCGATCAGCCGGCCGCGGGCCAGTTCGCGGGCGCGGCCGACCGAGCGGGGCTCGCGGGGCAGCCGCCAGTCGCCGACGGCGTCGGCCGGCAGCCCTTGGATGCGTGCCATCAGCAGGGCGATGTCGTCCTCGCCGTGCCGGGTGTCGAGCGAGCTCAGTACGTGGTCGCAGACGTCCTCGAGGGGCCGGGCCGGTTCGACGAGGGCTTCGCGCAGCGCTTCGAGCCCCTCGTCCAGCGGATGGTCGCGGGACTCGACGAGGCCGTCGGTGTAGAGGGCGAGGAGGGCGCCCTCCTTGAGCTCCACCTCGACCTCCTCGAAGGGTTCGCCGCCGACGCCGAGCGGCATGCCGGGCGGTACGTCGAGGAGCAGTGCGGCTTCGCCCGGCTCGACGACGACGGGGGGCAGATGGCCGGCGTTGGCGAAGGTGCAGCGCCGGGTGACGGGGTCGTAGACGGCGTAGACGCAGGTCGCGAGATAGACCTCGGAGAGGTCCGCCTCGCGTGACTTGTGGGCGGCCCGCGAGGGCCACTGGGCACCGCCGCCCGCATCGGCCGAGGTGCCGGCGCCGGGGGTGCCGAGGCCCCGGGCGACCTCGTCGAGCGCGGAGAGGACTTCGGCGGGCTCCAGGTCGAGGAGGGCCAGGGTCCGCACGGCGGTGCGCAGTTCGCCCATGGCCACGGCGGCGCGCAGTCCGCGGCCCATCACGTCGCCGACGACGAGGGCGGTGCGGTGGCCGGGGAGCTCGATCACGTCGAACCAGTCACCGCCCACCTCGGTCGCCGTGTTGCCGGGCAGGTAGCGGCAGGCGATGTCGAGGCCGGCGGCCTCGGGGTCGCCGGGCGGCAGGAGGCTGCGCTGGAGTATCAGCGCGCGTTCGTGCTCGCGGCGGTAGAGGCGGGCGTTGTCGATACAGACGGCGGCGCGTGCGGCGAGTTCGCCGGCCAGGGCGCGGTCCCGCTCCCCGAAGGGTTCGCTGCCCTTCGTGCGGGAGAACCGCACGAGGCCGACCACGGTGTCGTGGGCGACCAGCGGCACGGCGAGCGTGGACTGGACGAAGCCGCGGTCGTCGCCGGGCACGTCCTCCACATGGCCGGTGCGCAGGGCGATGGCGCAGGGCGAGCCGAAGGGGTAACGGTGCAGGGCGCCGAGGGCCGGCGGGCCGTCGACCGTGTGGGGTTCGGCGTCGGACGAGGGATCCGGGATGCCCGGCAGGGCGTCCGACACGGCGCTGGCGAAGGCGACGCGGCGAAGTTCCGCGGACCCGCCGACCAGTTCCCCGCGCAGGGAGCCGCCGCTGCCGGGCGGCGTCTCCTCCCCGGTGAGCAGGGACTGGTAGAGGTCGACGGACGCGAGGTCGCAGAAGCCGGGTACGGCGACGTCGAGGAGTTCGCGGGCGGTCGTCTCCAGGTCGAGGGAGTTGCCGATGCGGGCGCTCGCCTCGTTGAGCAGGGCGAGGTTGCGCCGGGCGCTGGCGGCCTCCCGGGCGGCGATGTGGCGCCGGGTCACATCGGTGGCCAGTCCGGCGATGCCGATGGGACGGCCCGATCCGCTGTGCACCCGGTAGAGGTTCATCGACCAGTGGCGGCGCTCGGCGTCGCCGGGGGCGGTGCCGACGAGCTGGAGGTCGGTGACGGAGTCGCCGGTGGCCAGGACGCGTTCGAGCGTCACCGTCAGCCGGTCCGCCTCCGCGGCACCGAGGTAGTCGTGGACCGTACGGCCGCGGTGGTCGTCCGCCTGGCCGCCGAAGACGGTGGCGAACCGCTGGTTGGCCCGCACCACGGTGAGGTCGGTGCCGAACAGGACGAACCCGAAAGGAGATTGGCCGAAAATCGCCTGCGAGGCCGCGAGGTCCGTCTCGATGAGCCGCAGGGCGCGGACGTCCACCACGATGCAGACCGCGGCCCGTTCACCGGTCGCCGTCTCGCTCGGCATCACATAGATCTCGGCGAGCCCGTGCACCGCGTCCTCGCCCGGCATCCGGAAGGGGACGAGGCCCGTCCACTCCTTGCCGTCGAGCACCTCGCCGATCCGGCGGTGGCCGTCCCGGCGGAGCTCGGACGGCATGAAGGCCTCGACCGGGTCCTTGCCCATGGCCTCATGAGCGGCAACGCCGAAGAGACCGGCGGCCCGGCGGCTCCACTGCTCGATCAGGCCATCGGGGCCGATCGAGAAGGAGGCGATCCTGATGTAGTCGTAGATCGAGCCAGGTGGACTGCTCTGCCACACCACGTCGCCCGCTGTCCCAGGTATTTCGCTCACGCGACCGTCCCCTCCAGCTCACACACCGGACCGGTCCTGCCCGCAGTATTCAGCACTACGGCCCCGACCGACACGGCGTTCACGATCACAGCACGGTCTCAGTCCGTTTCGGCCAGATTCCGACCGGCCGATTCCGACCTTCCATCCGTGATCGCTGTTCGTCCCACCTCACTCCTAACCAGGCAGGGCCAGCTCGAACCACACCGTCTTGCCGCTCTTTCCGCGCCGGGTCCCCCAGCGGCGGGCCGAACAGGCCACGAGCTGCAGTCCTCTGCCGCCTTCGTCGTCGGGTCCAGCCATACGTTCGGTGGGCGGATCCGGAAGCGGATCGGAGACTTCCACGAGGAGACCGGGGCGCGCCGCGGGGCCTTCGCCATCAGGACGGGGGCGCTCCAGCCGCACTCCGATGGGACCCGCCGTGTACCGCATCGAGTTGGTCACCAGCTCGCTGACCAGCAGAACCGTCACATCGCCGACGGCGGCGTCGAGCCCCCAGCAGCTCAGCGCCTCGTGGACGGCATGCCGTGCCGTGCGCACGGCGCCGGGAACAGCCGGAAAGCTCCACTCTGCGCTGTCGCCTTCCGTATCGATCACGCCGATCACTTCCCAGGGTCGGCAACGGGAACGTCCTGAATGCGGGGGCCAAACATGACATACCCGAAATTCCGGACGAAATACCGCCACTGTCGACACGTGGGGCGTACGGGTGTAGGCGCGTGCGCACGAACGGCTGTACGTGTAGGGAGGGGGCGCACAGGGCTCGGCCAAGGGCCCCGGCTCAGCGGTGTGCGCCGCCCGGCTGCCGGCGTACGGCTTCGGCCACTGCGGGCAGGTCCTGTTCCAGCCAGTCCACCGTGCCGCTCTCACCCGGTCCGAGCCAGCGCAGCTCGTCGTGGTCCTGGAGCGGCGCGGGCACCCCGGACACCAGCCGGGCCGTCCACACGTGAAGCACATAGCCGGGCTTGAGCGGCCACTCACCGGGGATGCGCTCCAGCGGCTCCGCCTCGACGCCCAGCTCCTCGCGGAGTTCGCGTACGAGCGCCTGCTCACCGCTCTCCCCCGGCTCCACCTTTCCGCCGGGCAGCTCCCAGCGTCCGGCCAGCTCGGGCGGGCTGCTGCGGCGCGCGGCCAGCAGCCGCCCCCGGTCGTAGACGGCTCCGGCCACCACTACGCGATCAGTCATGCTGCGGAGCGTAACGCCCCGTCACCGGCGCCCGGAGAAAGGCTGCGGGGGGGGCGCACTACGGGCGGGCGGTCTGCCCTACGCGCTCGACCCAGTAGAGCTGCTTGTGGCCGTGGCTCTCCAGCTTGTCGGCGGTTCTCTGCGCCTCGTCCTGCGTGGCGTACCTGCCCACGCGGTAGCGGTTGCCGTTGTCGTCCTGCCGTATCACCAGCCAAGGAAGCACGGCACCGCTGTCGCTCATCGTGTCCCGCCCGAGCATTGCGCCCCTCCCCTGAACGGCGTGCATGTCTCTAAGGATCCCCAGGAAACCGCAGTACGCATATGCCCGAGCCTACGCCTGACCTTTACTCAACGCATGCGTAATTACACAAAGGGATACCGATCCGGCCAGGAGTGGACCAACGCCCCGGGGGCGCATCCGGACGGATGCGCCCCCGGGGCCGTTGCCCAGCGGCTTCTCGGTTACGGAGAGGGCCGGGGGCGGCCCTCAGGGACCGGCCGGGGCGGCTCCAAGGGACCGGCTCTCAGGTGCGGGCCGCTCCCTCGCGCAGTACCGGCTCCGGCATGAGGACCGGGCCGGTTGCGGGGGCCTTGCGGCAGACGTCTCCGCACTCCGCGTCCAGCGAGCAGCAGAGCGAGCAGATCGGCCCGGACTGCACGGGACAGTCGGCGATGTCCGGAAGCTCGTAGGCCGTGGCACAGACCGAGCAGGTGTGGGTGGCGGTGATGTCCGCGACCTCGGCGCCGGGACCGTTCACGGGATTGGGCCGCGCCAGGTAGTACTTCCCCTTCGTCGCCCAGGCGATCAGCGGACAGAGCGTCAGCGAGAGTCCGGCCGCGATGAAGGTCGAGAACGCCTCCGCGTACGTGCCGAACAGCCCGAAGAAGGCGAGGATCGAGACGGTCGAGGCGATCACCATCGCCCCGAATCCGGCCGGATTCACCGCGTACAGATAGGCCCGCTTGAATTCGATGTACGGGGGGCTGAGGCCGATCCGCTTGTTGATGACCAGGTCGGCGGCGACAGCGACGATCCAGGCGATGCCCACGTTGGAGTAGAAGCCCAGCAGCTTGTTGAGGGCCGCGAACATGTTCATCTCCATCAGCGTCAGCGCGATGACGAGGTTGAGGAAGATGTACCAGACCCGGCCGGGGTGACGGTGGGTGATCCGGGAGAAGAAGTTCGACCAGGACAGTGAGCCGCTGTAGGCGTTGGTCACGTTGATCTTGATCTGCGACACGATCACGAACAGGGCGGCCGCAGGCAGCGCGAACGAGCCGAGCCAGGGCTTCAGGGCCTCGATCTGCGGGGCGATCGGCTCCAGCGCGTGCGTCTTGCCGACCGCTTCCAGGGCGACGAAGGCGAGCAGCGCGCCGCCGAGCTGCTTGGCCGCGCCGATGATGACCCAGCCGGGTCCGGCGGCGAGGACGGCGAGGTTCCAGCGCCGCTTGTTGGCCTCCGTTTTCGCCGGCATGAAGCGCAGGTAGTCGGCCTGCTCGCCGATCTGCGCGATGAGCGAGAGAGCGACACCGGTGCCGAGTCCGAAGCCGATCCAGGAGAAGCCCGAACCGGCGCCTTCCGTACCGCCGAAGGAGCCGAACGCGCCCCAGGCGTCCGGCGCCTCGAAGGCGAGGACGACGAACGGCAGCACCATTCCGATGATCCAGACGGGTTGGGTCCAGGCCTGCACCTTGGCGAGTGCGCCCATGCCGCGGAAGACAATCGGTATGACGATCAGAGTGGTGATCAGATAGCCCGCCTCGACCGGGAGTCCGACGGCCTGATGCATGGCCTGGGCCATGATCGAGCCCTCCAGGGCGAAGAAGATGAAGGTGAAGGACGCGTAGATCAGCGAGGTCAGCGTCGAGCCGAAGTACCCGAATCCGGCGCCCCGGGTCACGAGGTCCATGTCCAGGCCGTACTTCGCGCAGGCACGGGCGATGGGGATGCCGGTGAGGAAGATGATCGTCGCGGCCGCCATGATCGAGGCGAATCCGCTGGTGAAGCCATAGGTGAAGACGATCGAGGCACCGATCGCGAAGTCGGCCAGGTAGGCGATCCCGCCGAGCGCGGTGCCCGCGACCGTGCCGGGCGACCAGCGCCGGAAGGAGTGCGGCGCATAGCGGAGGGAGTAGTCCTCCCTGCTCTCGTCCGCTGCGAGTTTCGCGTAGCTGCGGCTGGGAGGCGGGGCGCCGGAGCCGCCTGCGAGGTCTCCCCCGGAGGCGGTCTCCGTCTGCGTTACGGCTGTGTCCGTCATCGGTGACTTCCCGTTCGTCAGTCCGGAGTGCGGGTCCGAACGGGAAGGTAGGAGCGGGACATGACAAGCCGTCATGGTCGATGATTGCCCGGCCGTTACGGGGCCCGGGCTGCCGTTAATTCGTGGTGACGGACGCCGGACGGGCGCCGCCGGATATCGGTCACCCGACAGGAACACCGTGCCGGCCGCCCCGCCGCCCGACCGGGATCGCAGGCCGCGGAGCCCACCACCCGACCGGAACCACAGGACCGGAGGCCCGCCGCCCGACCGGGACCACAGGACCGGAGGCCCGCCGCCCGACCGGGACCGCAGGACCGGAGGCCCGCCGCCCGACCGGGACCACAGGACCGGAGGCCCGCCGCCCGACCGGGACCGCGGGTCGAGAGCGCCCGCCACCCGGCCGGACCGGACCGCGCGGCACCCTTCACCGGACCGGCAGGTGGTAGGCGACCCGGTAGCGGTCGGCCGGCACCACCACGTCGGCGGTCTCGACCGGGCGGCCCGACGCGTAGTACGTCCGCTCGATCACCATCACCACATGGCCCGGCACCCCACCGAGCGCCAGGAGCTCCTCCGCCAGCCCCGGGCGCGCGCCGACCTGTTCGGCCACGTTGTCCACGACGACATCGATCGCGGCCATCCGCTCGACCACCCCGCAACCGCCCAACGGGCCCTCCTCCGGCAGCATCACCGGCGTGCGCCCCGTGACCGCGAGGGTCTCCCAGGAGGTGGAGAGCATCATCGGCTCGCCGCCGTCCCGGAACACATAGCGCGTGCGCATCACCCGGTCACCCGGCTCGATGCCGAGCCGCTCGGCGATCTCCGGGCTCGCGCCCTCCTGTTCACTCCGGGACTCCCAGGTCCCCCGCGCACCCTCCGCCGTCTGCTCCTGCCGGAACGGACTGGCCCCCGCCTCCGACCGGAAGCCGGAACGGGCGATCCGGCGCGGGACGGGGCGCTCGCGCACATAGGTTCCGGAACCGGAACGGCCCTCGACGAGGCCCTCGGCCATCAGCACCTTGCGCGCCTCCAGCGCGACGGTGTCCGAGACCCCGTACTCCTCGCGGATACGAGCCTGCGAAGGCAGGCGCGTATGCGGCGGCAGCGAACCGTTGGCGATCTTCTCTCTCAGATCGCTCGCAACGCGCAGATAGGCGGGCTGCTCACCGAAAGTCACAGGCCACTCCCCAAGAGGTTGACAGACTGCAACAGCCTCGCAACCGTCGGTTCCAGACCGCAAGCACAGGCCAGAGTTTCACTCGAAGTGATGATTCGTCGTCGGCGTGCGCATATCCCGCCCCGGCCGCCACGAATTCGACCGTTCCGATGCCCCTCCACCCCTTGACCGCATTTGGTCCAGACCAATAGTTTCCTCTCCACACAGCACGGTCACGCACTCCCCGCACACGCACATGCCTCGCACACGCACATGCCTCCGCACACGCACAGGAACGGGCCTCATGCGTCGAAGAACCCTGTCCGGACTGGCCATTGCCGCCTGCGCCCTCTCGCTGGCCGCCACACTCACCCCCGCCGCCAACGCCACCGCGGGCCGCGACACCGATCGCGGGAACAATCACCAAAGCTCCGCGCCCGCCTACAAGCGCGTCGGCTATTTCACCCAATGGGGCGTCTACGGACGCGACTTCCAGGTCAAGGACCTGGAGACGAGCGGCACGGCGGCCAAACTCACCCACATCAACTACTCGTTCGGCAACGTGAGCGCCGACGGGAAGTGCTTCACGGGGAACGTCCCCGGCGAGGCCGACGCCTGGGCCGACTACGTCCGCCCGCTGGACGCGGCAGGCTCGGTGGACGGCGTGGCCGACACCGACGACCAGGCCCTCGCCGGCAACTTCAACCAGCTGCGCGAGCTCAAGGCCAAGCACCCCGGCCTCAAAGTGATGATCTCGCTCGGCGGCTGGAGCTGGTCCACCCACTTCTCGGACGCGGCCCGCACTCCCGCCTCCCGCAAGGCCTTCGTCTCCTCGTGCATCGACCTGTACATCAAGGGCAACCTGCCGGTGGACGGGACGCGCGGCGGCGAGGGCGCGGCAGCCGGTCTCTTCGACGGCGTGGACATCGACTGGGAATGGCCGGGATCCGCCGGTGACACCGACACGGTGTACCGCCCCGAGGACAAGCGGAACTTCACGGCGCTGGTCCACGAGTTCCGTACCCAGCTCGACGCGTACGCGAAGACCAGCGCGGCCTCGCGCAAGGGCGGCCACCACAGCTCGAAGCCCAAGCACTACGACCTCTCGGCGTTCGTACCCACGTCCCCCGAGAAGATCGACGCCGGCTTCGACGTCCCGCGCATCATGCGGGACTTCGACTTCGTGAACCTCCAGGGCTACGACTTCCACGTCTCGGGCGAGAAGACCACCGCGCAGCAGTCCGCGCTGTACGCGAAGGGCGACTTCAGCGTCGACCAGACCGTGCGCGACTGGCTGAAGCGCGGCGCCCCGGCCCGCAAGCTCGTGATGGGGATGCCGTTCTACGGCCAGGGCTGGACCGGTGTGACCGGTGGCGGCGACGGCCTCGGACAGCCCGCCGCGGCCCCCGCCCCCGCGACCTGGGCCGCCGGTTACGAGGACTACAAGGCCCTCAAGAAGCTGGCCGAATCCGGTACGTACAAGGTCCACCGCAACGTCCGTGACGGCAGCGCCTGGCTGTTCGACGGCACCACGCTGTGGACGTACGACGACCCGCAGGTCCTGCGCACCAAGACCGCCTACATCCGCGACCACCGGCTCGGCGGCGCGATGTTCTGGTCGCTGGACGGGGACACGGAGGACGGCGAGCTGATGACCGCCGTCGACCGCGGACTCGGCCGGCACCGGTAAGCGCCTCCGGGGCAGCCGCGACACCGCGGCTGCCCCGGACTCCGCCCCGCCGCCCGGCTGGCATGCTGGCCGTCATGGCCTCCACGTACCACTGCCCGCAGGACGGCACCCGTGCCGACGTCACCTCGCTCACCTGGTGCTGCCCGGTCTGCCGCGGCCCATGGGACCTGGACTTCGAGAGCGCGGGCCCGCTGCGTCCCGGCGAACTGCCCGGCCGGGTCAACT
Organism: Streptomyces poriferorum; assembly: GCF_019399235.1. GTDB lineage: Bacteria > Actinomycetota > Actinomycetes > Streptomycetales > Streptomycetaceae > Streptomyces > Streptomyces poriferorum. Next base: position 9,650 of record NZ_JAELVH010000097.1, read on the forward strand.
CCCTGTGGCGTTACGAGGAGGTCCTGCCGCTCTCCTCCCCCGCGACCACGCTCGGCGAGGGCCGCACCCCGCTGGTTCCGCTCACCGGCACGGTCTCGGCCAAACTCGACTTCCTCATGCCGACGCTCTCCTTCAAGGACCGCGGCGCGGTGATGCTCGCGGAGCTGGCCCGCCGTCTCGCCCCGGAGCGCGTCGTGGCGGACAGCAGCGGCAACGCGGGCACAGCCGTCGCCGCGTACTGCGCCCGCGCCGCACTGCCCTGCACGGTGTACGTCCCCGAGGGCACGTCCGCGAAGAAGACCGAGCAGATCCGGGCGCACGGCGCCCGGCTGGAAGTCGTCCCCGGGAACCGCGAGGCGACCGCGCGAGCGGCCCGCACCGCCGCCGGCGCACCCGGCACCTTCTACGCCTCGCACGTCTTCAACCCGTACTTCCTGCACGGCACGAAGACATACGTGTACGAGCTCTGGGAGGACCTCGGCGGCCGGCTCCCGGACGTCATCGCCGTACCGGTCGGCAACGGCACGCTGCTCCTCGGCGCCGCCCTGGCCACCGCGGAACTCCTCGCGCAGGGCCTGATCGACACCCGCCCCGCGCTGGTCGCCGTCCAGGCCGAGGCCGTGTCCCCGCTCGCCGCGGCCTTCCACGCCGGGGCCGAGGACCTCCTCGACGTCCCCGCCACCGCCACCCCCACCCTCGCCGAGGGCATCGCCATCCCGAGCCCGCCGCGTGCGCGGGCGATCCTGGCGGCGGTGCGGGAGTCGGGCGGCACCTTTCTGACGGTGACCGAGGATCAGATCCGTGCGGCGCAGCTGGATCTGGCCGCCCGTGGCTTCTACGTGGAGACGACGGGCGTGGCCTGCTGGGCGGCGGTGGGCGGCTGGACGGACCGCAGCGTCGTCGTACCGCTGTGCGGCGCGGGGCTCAAGACGGGGCTCGCGGCCTGAGCGTCCCCGCGCCGCACGTCAGCCGTTCACCCGCGCGCCGTGCCCCGCCGCGCCGCGCCCGCTTCCCTACGTTCGTACCGTGAGCCTTTCGCGTACCTCTCTCCTCACCTCCCTCGTCGCCTGCGCCCTGATCGCGCCGCTGCCGCCCGTCGCGTCCGCCACCGGCCGGCCGTCGCCCGCCGCGCCGGCCGTGGCCTGCGGCCGCGACACGGATCCCGCCTGGGCGCCGACGTCCACGACGTTCGGCGAGGCCGCGGGCTACGACCCCTACGTCGGCAACGGCTACCTGGGGCACCGCGTACCGGCCGCGGGCGCCGGGTACGCCGATCGCGAGGAGAAGACCGGCTGGCCGCTGTTCACCCCCCGCTACGACGGGGCGTTCGTCTCCGGGCTCTTCGGCCGCGAGGAGGATCTGGCGGCGGGCCGCGAGGTGGCCGCCGCGCTGCCGAGCTGGACGAACCTCGATGTACGGGTGGGCGCGGAGACGTACGGCTCCGCCACCCCGGCCGGACGCGTCTCCCGGTACCGCCAGACGGTGTTCCTGCGGTGCGGGCTGGTGCGCACGTCGCTGCGCTGGACCACGTCCGACGGGCGCGCGACCGACCTGACGTACGAGGTGCTGGCCGACCGCTCCGACGTGCACACCGGTGCCGTGCGGCTGCGGATGACCCCGCACTGGACCGGCACCGCGACGGTCACCGGCCGGCTCGACCCGCGCGGCGCACGCCGGATCGACCTGGAGGACGACGGGACTTTTCGCACCCGGGGCACGGGGACGGCGGGCGCGATCGTGCAGACGGTGCGCCCCGCGGGCGCGAACGGGCTGGCTTCCCGGGTGACTTCGGGGCGTACCTACTCGTACCTGAAGTACGTCGGGGTGGACACCGCGCTCACCTCGCGCGCCCCGCGCACCACCGCGCGCGAGGCGTCCCGGCGCGCGGCGCGGCGCGGCTGGTCCGCCGTGCTCGCCGAGAACGCCGCCGTCTGGCGCCGCGACTGGTCCGCCGACGTGTCCGTGCCGGGCAGCCCCGAACTGCAGAAGTGGCTGCGCTCGGCCCAGTACGGGCTCCTCGCCTCCACCCGCACCGGCTCCCGCGACAGCATCGCCCCGGCCGGTCTGACCAGCGACAACTATGCGGGCATGGTGTTCTGGGACGCGGAGACCTGGATGTACCCGGGGCTGCTCGCCACCCGCCCCGAACTGGCCCGCTCGGTGGTGGAGTACCGCTACCGGACGCGCGACGAAGCCCGTACGAACGCCGAGAAGCTCGGCTACAAGGGCCTGTTCTACCCGTGGACGAGCGCGAGCAAGGGCAATCTCTGGTCCGAGTGCCAGAGCTGGAACCCGCCGCACTGCGTGACCCAGAACCATCTCCAGGGCGATGTGTCCCTGGCCGTCTGGCAGTACTACCTGGCCACCGGCGACCGCGACTGGCTGGCCGGCCACGGCTGGCAGATGCTCCAGGGCATCGCCGACTTCTGGGCCTCGCGCGCCACCGCGAACGACGACGGCAGCTACTCGGTGAAGGAGGTCGCGGGCCCTGACGAGTACAGCAACGGCGTCACGGACGGGGTGTTCACCAACGCCGTCGCGGCCACCGCGCTGCGCAACGCCACCCGCGCGGCGCAGCTCCTCGGGCACCCGGCCCCGGAGAAGTGGACCCAGGTCGCGGACGGCCTGCGCATCCCGTACGACCCGGAGCGGGGGCTGTACCTCCAGTACGCGGGGTACGACGGCTCGACGATCAAACAGGCCGACACGGTCCTGCTGATCTATCCGCTGGAGTGGCCGATGGAGCCGGGTGCGGCAGCCTCGACGCTCGACTACTACGCGGCGCACACCGATCCGGACGGCCCGGCGATGACGGACTCGGTCCACGCGATCGACGCGGCCGCGATCGGGGAGCCGGGCTGTGCCACGTACACGTATCTCCAGCGTGCGGTACGGCCGTTCATGCGCGGCCCGTACGCCCTCTTCAGTGAGGCGCGGGGCGAGAAGGCGGGTGCGCAGGACCCGTTGTCCGGCTTCCCCGCCGAGGACTTCCTCACCGGCAAGGGCGGCTTCCTCCAGGTGTTCACACACGGGCTGACGGGCCTGCGTCTGAGGGAGGACGGGGTGCGCCTGGACCCGATGCTGCCGCCGCAGCTGAGCGACGGCGTGAACCTGACGGGCCTGCGCTACCGGGGGCGTACGTACGACATCGCGATCGGCCCCCGGACGACCGAGGTCCGGCTCGCCTCGGGCGCCCCGTTCACCCTCCACACCCCGTCCGGCGCCCGCACCCTGTCGGGCTCCCTCACCCTCCCCACGCGCCGCCCGGACCTGACCCCGACCACCGACGCGGCCCGTTGCCGCCCGGCGACCGCGACGTCCGAGACGCCCGGCCTGTACGCGGCCGCGGCGGTGGACGGCAGTGCGGCGACGGCTTGGTCCCCCGACGCGCAGGAGGGCAGCCTGACGGTGGACCTGGGGCGGGCGGCCCCGGTGACGCAGATCGCGCCCGCGTGGACGGACGTGCCCCCGGCGTCGTACCGCCTGGAGACGTCGGCCGACGGCCGGAACTGGCATCCGTACCGGGCGGGGGCGGTGGCCCGCGAAGTGCGGGTGACGGTCCGTTCGACGGACGCTGCCGAGCTTTCGGGTGTACGGGAACTGAGGGTCACGCAGCCTTAGCGCGCGTGCGGCGGGCCCCGGCCGCCCGGCGGCGCACTGCCGGCCGGCCGAGCAGGATCCCGGCCAGTACGAGGACGAGCCCGCACATCTGCCGGAGGGTGAGCGGCTCACCGGCGATCGCGGTGCCGAGCAGCACTCCGGTCACCGGGTTGAGCAGCCCGACCAGGCCGACGGTCGCGGCGGGCAGATGGCGCAGCCCCGCGAACCAGGCGGCGAAGGCGAGCGCGGTCGCCACCACGGTGACGTAACCGAAGGCGAGCACGGCCGGGCCGTCGAGCGCGGGCGGGGTGCCTTCCACGGCTGCGGCGAGGGGCAGCAGCAGGAGGCCGCCGGCGATCAGCTGCCAGGAGGCGGAGGCGAGGACGTCGGTCCCCGCGCCCCAGCGCTTGGTGAGGATGTAGCCGAGGGACGACATCAGCAGGGCGGCCACCGAGGCCAGCACCCCGCGGATGTCGGCGGAGACGGTTCCGGTCAACAGCATGAGGCACACCCCGCCGATGCCGGCGGCAGCGCCCAGCAGGGGCAGGGGCCCCGGCCGCTCGGCGACGAGCGCCCAGGCGATCAGCATCATGGCCACCGGCGAGGCAGCCATGATCGTCGAAGCGGTGCTGGTCGGAAGCAGCTGCGCGGCGACGTACACGAGGGCGAAGAACCCGCCCATGTTCAGGACGCCGAGGACGGCCGCCTTCCACCACCAGGAGCCGCGGGGCCGTTGCCGCCGGACGGCCAGCAGCAGCAGCCCGGCGGGCAGGGCCCTGAAGGCGGCGCCGTACAGCGGGGTCCCGGCGGGCAGATAGGCGTGGGTGACGTAGTAGTTGGTGCCCCAGGCCACCGGGGCAATCGCCGTGATGAGCACCCACCGCAAGGTAGCTTCCATGGAAGCTACTATACCTTCCTGGGAAGCTACAATTGAGGCCATGCCGGAATCCGCTGATCCCACCTCCATCCCTCAGCCCCTGGACCACGTGGCCCGCATCCAGGCCGAGTGGGCGCGCGAGCGCCCCGACCTCGACGTGCGCCCGCAGGGCGTGATCGGCCGCCTGCACCGGCTGGCCGCGCTGCTCACGGAGGAACTGTGCGTGGTCTACCGCCGGTTCGGCCTGAGCGAGGGCGAGTTCGACGTGCTGGCCGCGCTGCGCAGGGCAGGGGATCCCTTCGAGCGGGCGCCCGGCGAACTGGCCACGCACACCATGGTCACCACCGGCGCGATGACGAAGCGCATCGACCGCCTGGAACGCGCGGGCCTGGTCACCCGCCGCCGGGCAGCCGTCGACGGCCGCGCCCGCGTGGTCGCCCTCACCCCGGCCGGCCGCGATCTGATCGACCGGGCCTTCACCGAGCACATGCGCAACGAGCGCCGCCTCCTGGACACCCTGGGCGGGGACGAGGCGGCGGCGCTGGAGTCGCTGCTGACGACGTGGCTGGAGCGGGCGGAGCCGCCGCGGAGCGGCTGAGCGCTTTCGCGCCCGCTCAGGCCGGGCGGGGCGCCTGCCCCCTGATCCCGTCGAGGACGATGCCGAGCATCCGGTCGAACTCCGCGACCGAACCGAAGCCGGCCCACCGGGACGCCAGAGCAGCCATGCCGGGGTACGCATCGGGGTCGAACTCGGGCACGGGAGCGGGCCCCTCGGGGCCACTGCCGGTGCAGGCCAGCAGGTGACCGTTGAGGAAGCCGAACAGCACCATGGGGGCATCCGCGGCCACCCGGTCGGGCAGCCCGGCCGCACGCATCGCGGAGACCAGGCGCTCCAGAGCGGCAAGGGCCACGGGCGAGGTCTGGGCACGGGTGACCAGCAGCGGGAACACCCGAGGATGCCGGTACGCCATGTCCCGGTAGGAGTGGGCCGTTCGCCGGGCGACGCCCTCCCAGTCGTGCGGCGCACCCTCCGGAACGGCCACCACCTCGGCCAGCACCGCTTCGGAGATCACGTCCAGCAGCGCGGCCTTGCCCTTGACGTGGTGGTACAGCGACATCGGATCGACCCCGAGCTCCTCGGCGAGCCGCCGCACCCCGAAACGTTCGAGACCGTCGCGGTCCACGAGCGCGACGGCCGCGACCGCGATCCGCTCCCGGTCGAGCCCCGCCGAGGTGCCCCGTGCGCGTCTGGCCACACCCACCCTCTCCTTTGCCCCTCTGGATCCCCTTGCCAAATCTACGTCGTAGAACTTAGCGTGCATCTCGAAACCTACGTCGTAGGTTTCACTGACCGGCTTGCCGGGAGCACGGGAACGCGGAGGAGAGAGCGATGAGCGAGATCACTACCGCAGAACGGCCGCCGCAGCCGGACTGGCCGTCGGTGACGGCCGAGAGTCTGGCCGCCTACCGTGTCGCGGAGAACGCCTGGCGGGCGTCCGGCGCGGCACGGACGGTCCTCGGGCAGCCCGATCCGGGCGCCACGATCGACTGGCGCCAGGTGGCGCTGCCCGGCCGCGACGTACCGGTGCGCGTGTACCGGCCGAGCGGCGCCACCGGGGCCCCGCTCCCCCTCGTACTCCACGTGCACGGCGGCGGATTCGTGGGCACCGCGGTCCAGTGCGACTGGGCCAACAGCCACCTCGCCGCCCGCCTCCCGGCGCTCGTCGTCTCGGTCGAGCACCGGCTCCTGGACTGGGAGACCTCGCTCTCCGCGGCCGCCGACGACGGCTGGGACGTACTCCAGCACGTGGTGCGGCACGCCGGCCGATGGGGCGTCGACCCAGCCAGGGTGGCCGTCTTCGGCGAGAGCCTCGGCGCGCTGATCAGCGCCCTGTCGGCGATCCGGGCCAGGGAATCCGGCCTGGGGCTCATGGCGCAGGTACTGGTCAACCCCGCCGTCGACGTGACCGGGACCATGTACGAGCACGCCTCGATGGCCGCGCACGGATACGGAGCCGGCCCCACCGTTGCGCAACTGAGGCTGCTCCAGCGCCTCGCGCTGCCGCCGGGCACCGATGCGCGCACGCTCTCCCCGCTGTACGCCGAGGAACTGGGCGGGCTCGCGCCGGCGCTCGTGGTGGTGCCGACGCAGGACGCGGTGGCCGATCACGGCCGCCGCTACGCGGAGCGGCTGCACGCGGCGGGGACGACGGTGCGGCTCACCGCATACCCGGAAGCGGTGCACGCCTTCCTCAGCCTGCCGGGGGTGCAGCCGCAGGCGGTACCCGCCCGCGCGGAGATCCTCGGATTCCTCCGCGCCGCCCTGCCGGAGTGAGGGGCGCGATCGATCGGCCCGTCCCCGTTCGCCTCGCACCACTCACCAGGGAGGACAACGACACCGTGAAACGCATCGGCATCATCGGAGTGGGAGAGATCGGCCGGGCCCTCGTGGAGGGCCTGTGCGGCACGGGCGGCCCGGCGCCCGAGGTGTTCCTCTCGCCGCGCGGCGCCCGCACGGCCGCCGGACTGTCCGAGCGGTACGGCAGCGTCCACGTCTGCGTGGACAACCAACAGGTCGTGGAACGCGCCGAGTTGATCGTCGTCGCGGTACGCCGTCAGGACCGGCACGAGGCGCTGGACGGTCTCCGGGTGGACGGCTCCAAAGTGGTGGTCAATGTGATGGCCGGGGTCCCCGACGACGAGCTGCGCGATCTGCTCGCCACGGACGCCCCGCTGGTGCGTGCCATCCCGCTGCCTTCCGTACGCGAACGGCGTTCCGTCACCGTGACGTACCCGTCGCACCCGGTCGTCGACGCCTTCTTCGGGCAGCTCGGCGGGGCGCTTCCGGTCGCGGACGAGGCGGCGTTCGACGTCTTCTCCGCCCTGACCGGGACACTCACCACCCATTACGCCTACCTCGCCGCGCTCACCTCATGGGCCACCGGGCACGGCATCCCCGCCGACGACGCGGAGCACTATGTGCGGGACCTCTTCCAGGCCGTGGGCAGCGCCCTGGGTGACGGAAGCCGCTCCCTGCAACGCCTCGCCGCCGACCACGAGACCTCCGGGGGCAACAACGAACGCATCCGGACCACCTGGTTCGACCGGGCCAACACCGCCACCCTCGAGAGCGCGCTCGACGGGCTCCTCACCGATCTGCGGCGCCCGGGCGGGGAATCAGCCCCGTGACGACAGGGGCGGCCAGGTGTAGCGGACGCGGACGCCCTGGTCGTGCAGCCAGGCGGCCTCGCGGTGCCGGAGTTCGCTGGCGGACTCCGGGGCGATGGCGCTGGGCCAGCGGACGAGTACCGCGGTGACGTCGCCCGTCTGTGCCAGCTGTCTCACCCGCCGCCACCCTCTGCGCCGGGCCGGGTCGGGCTCACCGTACGTATCGGTGACGACCTCGGCGATCGTCAGTCCGCGTTCCCGGGCGAACGCGCGGCCTTCCTTCTGGGCGCGCTGCGTCGCTTCACCGGGCACGCCCCGGGCGCGGTCTGCACATACGTACAGCACTACGGGAGAGACGGTTTCCTCGTGGGGGGTCATGGGCGCCTTCCGTAGGTGGATCGAAGAGGAGGGATTCCACCGCGTGAGGGGACGCGGAGGGGCTCGACTCAGCCCGGACGGACGTGCGTTCGGCTCGTACCGGGCGTGCGGAGCGACGGCCGCCCGCTCCGGGCCGGATCCTGCGTCATTGCTGTGACTTGACCGCTCACCCATCCACTATGCGCGTGATAACAGTCACGCTGCAACCGACTCCCTGATAATTTCAGCAGCACGCTTATCAGTCTGGCCTCAACATCAAATGGCTGTAAGAATGGGGTTGTTGACGGTTTCTCAGGAGGTTGGGCGTGAGTGATGCCCGTTCCGGCACCAGTGCTCCGACAGTCCTGCGCATGATCCTCGGCCGTCGGCTGCAGGAGATGCGGCTCGGCGCCGGTGCCTCGCTGGAGGACGCGGCAAAGGCACTGCGCGTGACGACCCTGACGATCCGCCGGCTGGAGAAGGCCGAGGTCGCGCTGAAGCCGCTCTACGCCGAGAAGCTACTGGAGACCTTCGGCGCGGACCGTCAGGAGATCGACGAGTTCGTCGACCTGGCCGAACAGGCCAACAAGCCCGGCTGGTGGCACTCCTATCGCGACGCCGTCCCCAGCTGGTTCACCGCATACGTCAGCCTGGAGTCCGGCGCCAAGACCCTCCGTACGTACGAACCCCAGTACGTCACCGGCCTTCTGCAGACCCCCGCATACGCACACGCCGTGCTGCGCGGCGGCCTGCCGAACGGCAGCGAGGAGGAACTCGCACGCCGCGTGGAGCTGCGGCTGCACCGCCAGAAGCTGCTGGAGGGGGAGGACGCGCCCACGTTGTGGGTGGTCATGGAGGAAGCCGTCCTGCACCGGGTGGTGGGTGGCGCGCACGTGATGCGGGAGCAGCTGGAGCGGCTCCTGGACGTCTCCGAGCTCGCACACGTGAGCATCGACATCGTGCCGTTCACCGCGGGCGCGCATCTCGGAGCGTGTGCGCCGTTCACCTATTTCCGGTTCGAGGAACCCGAACTGCCCGACATCGTCTACAGCGAACTCCTGTCCGCCTCCGTCTATCTGGACCAGCGCGCGGACGTCGTCTCCCACCTCGAAGCACATTCCCGTATGGCGCTGATGACATCGTCCGAGGACAGCAGGGCGCTCTTGAACCGCATGCGCAAGGAGTACTCATGACGATCACCGACGAGGGCGTCTACAACGGCATGCCGGCCCGCAATCTCGGGGAACAGGGCTGGGAGCGGCCCTGGAGCGGGCCGAACGGCGGTCAGTGCGTCGAGACGAAGCAACTGGCCGACGGCCGCGTCGCCGTACGTCAGTCCACCGACCCGGCCGGGCCGGCGCTCATCTACACACCGGAGGAGATCGCCGCGTTCGTCCGCGGGGTCAAGGAGGGCCTGGCGGATCACCTGGCCGCCGGGTGAACCGGCAACGGGCGTGAGGGACGACGGCACCGGCTCCCGTCCCAGGCCTGCGGGCCGACAGACAACACGTACGAAGGGAAGAACATGAGCACCAGGCAGGCCGGCCAGGACCTCGACACGAGCAAGGCGCACTCCGCCCGGATGTACGACTACTTCCTCGGCGGCAAGGACCACTTCGAGATCGACAAGGAGGCGGCCCTGGTGGCCGCCCAGGCCCACCCCGGCATCTACGTGACCGCGCGCGAGAACCGGGCGTTCATGCACCGGGCCACCCGCGCCCTGGCGCAGGAGCACGGGATCCGCCAGTGGCTCGACATCGGTACGGGCATCCCGACCGAGCCCAACCTGCACCAGGTCGCGCAGTCCGTCGTACCCGACGCCCACGTCGTGTACGCGGACAACGACCCGCTCGTCCTCAAGTACGCCGAGCGCCTCATGCGCAGCACGACTCAGGGCCGTACGGCCTACGTACAGGCCGACGTCACGGACCCCGACGCGCTGATGAGCGCCGTGGAGGACTCGGGGGTCCTGGACTTCGACCGGCCCATCGCCCTCTCCCTCAACGCGCTCATGCACTTCATCACCGACCCGCACGACCCGTACGCCATCGTCCGCCGGCTCCTCGACCCGCTCCCGGCGGGCAGCGCCCTCGCCATGAACCACTGCACGCCCGACTTCGACCCGGTCACCTGGAACAAGGTCGCGGAGGTCTACACGAAGTCCGGGTCGCCGGTGCAGTTCCGTTCCCACAGCGATGTCCGCCGCTTCTTCGACGGACTCGACCTGGTCGAACCGGGCATCTGCTGCTGCCACCGCTGGCGGCCCGCCACCCCCGCCGCGGGCGAGCCGGAGATCGAGGACGCCCAGATCAGCCTGCTGGCAGGCGTGGGCATCAAACGCTAGGCCCCTCAGGGCTGGCATTGTTCTCCAACACCCCATGGAGAAACGGTCGTTGTGGATCGCCATCGATCCCGGGCGTCGCCACGTCAGCGCCGCCCGTCACAGCCGCGGCGCGATACCCCACCCCGTGCGTCACGCTGCCGACCACACCGAGCGGCCACCGGGGCGCTCCGCCCGCGCGGGTTTCCGCGCGAAGCACGAAGCGCCACCCCGACCAGCCCGCCCACGTGCCGGTCGACTACTCGCCCGACTCGCCGCTCCCGATGTTCTCGGACGAGGCGAGTCCCTGATGAGCGTGCAGCGCAGGCGCGGGCAGACGGCCCGCGTTTGGGTGACGGGGGCGGTTCTCGTTTCGGCCGTCGTCGACCTCGTGGTCCGGACCTCGCTGAGTCGCTACGGTTGAGCCATGACCGCACTGCCCGACTGGATGCGCCCGCCTCGCGCGGAAGGCTGGTTCGCGGAGGACCTGGACCGCCTCCCGGAAGCACCGCGCCACACCGAGCTGATCGACGGAGCCCTCGTATTCATGATGTCCCCGCAGCGGTGGTGGCACGGCCATCTCGTCACGATGCTCACCGTGGCTCTCATGGAGCAGGCGCCGGCCGACGTAAGGGTCGGACGGGAGATGACCATCAAACTCGATCAACGCAATCGGCCCGAGCCGGATCTGCTGGTGACGACGGCCGACTTCGACGGTGACCGCACCTGGTTCGCACCGGATGAAGTACGACTCGCCGTCGAGGTGGTTTCCCCCGAGTCCGCGCACCGGGACCGCACGGTAAAGCTCCACAAATACGCAGAGGCCGGCATCCCGCACTACTGGCGCATCGAGGACGAGGACGGAGCACCCGTCGTCCACGTCTACGAACTCGACGAGCCAACCGCCACCTATGTACCCGTTGGCATCTTCAGGGGCTCGCTCAACCGTCCGGTGCCCTTCGAGATCAACCTCGACCTGGAGAAGCTCGCTCCACCCCGCCACAGCTGAGTGAGCACCAAGTCAGCACGGAGATGCGGTGGGGCCGGACTTACCCAAGTCCGACCCCTCTGACCAGCATTCTTGACGAAATACTAGCTTGCAGTAATCAACTCGCCACACGTTGAAGCAGAAATGTCTGCGGTCTGATCCTGACCTGCGAAGGAGCCTCATCCAGGGCCCTGGCCAGCCATTTCTCCGTTGGCTCGCGTTGGCCTGCGACGGGCGCTTACGGGTGTCCTGCGGACTCTCTGCGGACCGGACGGATACCCGTCCGCACAGTCCGCGCGGCCACGACCATTTACACCCAGAGACTTACGACCACCGGTAGCATGGGCACCATGAGCGGTAGCAAGAAGTACTCGATCAGCCTGCCCGAGGACCTCGCCGAAGCCGCACGCGCCCACGTCGGGCCCGGCGGTTTCTCCTCCTACGTCGCCGAGGCCCTCGAACAACGGGTCGCCATGGACAAGCTCCGGGAGATCGTCGCCGACTTCGCGACCGACAATGACGAGCTCACCCGCGAGGAGGTCGAAGCCGCCCGCACGCTGCTGCGCCATGACCACCGGCAGGTCGGCGGGGCCGCAGCCTGATGCCCGGCACCCTACTGCTCGACAGCGAAGGCCTCTCCAAGCTCTACCGCAAGGACCGCACCGTCATGGCCCTGATCCAAGCGGCGACAGAGGAAGGCATCCGCGTGGCCACAAGCGCCATGACCACCCTCGAGGCCGACTACGAGCGCATTCACCCCGCCCGGATCAAGTGGGTCCTCTCCCGCGTCGACGTTCACGACGTCACCAAGGAGATCACCGATCAGGCCGCAGCCCTCCTGCGCAGCCACCGCCTCCACGGCCACAAGTACGCCATCGACGCCGCCTTCGCCGTCATCGCCCGCACCGCACCCCAGCCAGTCACCGTCCTGACCTCCGATCCCGAGGACCTGACGCTCCTGTGCGGCCCCGCCGTAGAGGTCGTCAAAGTCTGAACGCCGACCGCAGTCACACCAACCAGACCCGTCACCAACACCTCAGCGCTCCGCGGCACAAGGACTCCACGCGGACGTACACCTGCGCCCGACCCGCCAACAAGCGGGCCGGGCACTCCTCTTGACTGCTCGTCAGACGTTGAAGCGGAACGTCTGCGGCCCGATCCTGACCTGCGGCGGAGCTCCCTCCAGGGCTCTGAACTGGGGTTTCTTCGTTGGCAGGCGTTGGCTCCCGACGGCCGTTTACGGGTCTCCTGCGGACTGACTGCGGACTGGTCGGGCAGGCGGAGGCCGAGAAGACCATGGCACCCGGGCGGGACCGGTAACGAGACTGCGCAGGTGAGCGACTCCTACCCCTGCCCGTGCTGTGGACACCGCGTTCTCGACGCCATGCCCGGCTCCTACGAGATCTGCCCAGTCTGCTTCTGGGAGGACGACGGCATCCAGTTCCGCTGGCCGACCATGGACGGCGGAGCGAACAAGATCTCCCTGATCGAGGCGACCAGCCCGGCCGACAGTACGTCCGTCCTCCGGCCGAGGACGAGCCGCTCGACCCTGTCTGGCGCACCATCGACCTGACGCGTGACCCCTTCGAGGACTGGGAAGCCGAGGACCGCGTCCCGTGGCCCGGTGACCGCTCGGTGCTCTGCTGGTGGCTCCCCACCTCCTGGCGTCGCGACCTCCCTGGCGGCATCATGACGTCCCCCATCGAAGGCCCTCGTCCAACAGCTCGACGGTGACGACGACGCCTCGTACGCCGCCCGCGTGCAGCTGGTCGGCATCGACCCATCGGCATCCGCTGGCCGAACTCGGCGCCCCACCCCCATCACACCCCCGCTCGCCGCCCGCCTGCGCAATACCACCGACTCAGACA
>NZ_JAELVH010000098.1 GCF_019399235.1 Streptomyces poriferorum
GCGGGCGCGGGGGCCGCCGCGGGCGTGGGCGCGGGGGCCGCCGCGGGCGTGGGCGCGGGCCGGAATCTCAGGGTTCGCCAGCGCTGGGTGGCGACCGTCTCGCCGTGCTGATCGGTGTAGGTCTTCAGGGTGGTGACGAACCGTCCGGTCCCGAGCCCGGTCCTCTTCTCCGCCGAGACCGACTCGACGCTTTCGCGGACGGCGACATGGTCCCCCGGTGTCAGTTCCCGCAGGAACGTGCACTCGGAGTCGGTGGCCACCACGGAGGTGTAGCCGCCCTCGTCGAGGAGGGCGACGAGCTCGTCGAATCCGTCCGGGCCCCCGGAACGCGGGGCCGTCGTGGCCGCGTATCCGCGCATCGTCCAGGCCTGGATCATCGACGCGGGTGCGACGACCGCCTCGCGGCCGGTGGCGCGGGCCGCTTCGGCGTCGGTGTACACGGGGTTGGTGTCGCCCATCGCCTCGGCCCAGTGCCGGATCATCGGCTGGTTGACCGGGTCCTGCGCCGGTGTGAGCGGCCTCAGTTCGCGCCCGGTGAAGGCCCGCAGCCGCTCCTCGTACCCAGGCTGCTCGCCGTACCCGGTCATGCGCCACGCCCCTTGCGCGGCAGCCCGAGTCCCTGGGTCGCGACCATGTCGCGCAGGATCTCGTTGACGCCGCCGCCGAAGGTGTTCACGATGCCCTGCCGGGAGAGCTGTTCGACCTGCCCGGCGAGGGCGGCCCCCGGCGACTCGGGCCGGATGCGCCCGGCGGCGCCGAGGATCTGGGTCAGCCCGCGCTGGACGGCGATGTGGGTCTCGGTTCCGTAGGCCTTGGCGGCTCCCGCGTCGGCTCCGGTGAGGGCGTCGCGGGCGACGGCGGACGTCATCTTCCAGTTCATCAGCCGCATCGCCTCCAGCCGGGCGTACGTACGCGCGAACTCCTGCCGCACCCACGGGATGTCGGCCGTGCCGTTCTCCCGGGCCCACTCGAGGACCCGTTCCCACAACTGGATCATGCGGCCGCCGAGGGCGGCGAGGCCGATGCGTTCATGGTTCAGCTGGGCGGTGATCAGCCGCCAGCCGCCGTCCACGTCGCCGACCACGTCGGCGGCGGGGACCCGCACCCCGCCGTAGTACGTCGCGGTGACGACCATGCCGCCGACGGTCCGGATGGGGCTCCAGGAGAAGCCGTCGTCGGCGGTGGGCACGATCAGGATGGAGATGCCCTTGTGCTGGGGTGCTTCCGGGTCGGTGCGGGCAGCGAGCCACACGTAGTCGGCGGTGTTCGCGCCACTGGTGAAGATCTTGCTGCCGTCTATGACGTACGTGTCGCCGTCCCGGACCGCGCGGGTGGTCAGCGAGGCGAGGTCGGTGCCCGCCGCGGGCTCGGTGTAGCCGATCGCGAAGACGATGTCGCCGGAGAGGATTCCGGGCAGGAACCGCTTCCTGTGCTCCTCGGATCCGTACGCCATCAGGGTCGGGCCGACGGTGTTGACCGTGACGAACGGGAAGGGCAGACCGGCCCGTTGCACCTCGTCGAAGAAGACGTACTGGTCCTCCACCGACCGGCCCTGACCGCCGTACTCGGTGGGCCAGCCGATGCCGAGCCAGCCGTCGGAACCGAGCCTCTTGACGACCTCCCGGAAGCGGTCGCCGCCCACTCCTTCCTCGCCGACGCGACGGCGTTCGTCCTCGGGCATCAGGCCCGCGAAGTACGCCCGCAGTTCCCGCCGCAGCTCCTGGTGCGCGGCGCTCTCGCGCAGTTGCATGTGTGGTTCTCCTTGGTTGTCGCCGCCGGGCGGGGTGAACGTGCCTCTCAGGGCAGGAAGCGTGCGCGCCCGTTGGCCAGGAACTCCGCGCGCAGCGCGGCCTTGTCCCCGTCGGCCATCGGCGCGTACGCGGGCCGGCCCCGGCCCGCCCAGCGGTACACCGGGTCGTCGGTGCGCCAGCCGTCGAGCTGCATCTCCTTCTTGCGCAGCTTGTTGGAGCCGGTGGCCGGCAGCGCGTGGGAGACACGGACGAAGCGAGGGGCTCCCTTGGTGCCCAGGTCCTCCTGGCGCTCCAGGAAGCCGGGCAGGTCCAGGTCCTCGAAGCGGGCGCCCTCGGCGATCTCGACGGCGGCCATGACCTGGTCGCCGGAGCGCGGGTCGGGTACGCCGAACACTCCTGCCGCCACCACGCCGGGATGCCTGCGCAGGATGCGTTCGGTGAGCAGGGCCGAGATGTTCTCACCGTCGACGCGGATCCAGTCGCCGGAGCGGCCCGCGAAGTAGAAGTAGCCGGCCTCGTCCACGTATCCGAGGTCGCCGGTCCAGTACCAGCCGTGCCGGACGCGTTCGGCGTTCGCGGCCTCGTTGTTGTAGTAGCCCTCGAATCGGGCGGCCCCCTCGGTGTCGACGATCTCCCCGATGGCCTCCTCCGGGTTGCGCACCCGGCCGTAGACGTCGAGCACGGCGGGCGGGCAGGTGGTCCGGTCCGTGGGGTGCACGATCCGGACGCCGTCCCGGGCTGGCCTGCCGAGCGCGCCCGTGGGCGCGTCGGGGACCCGCTTGAGCATGCCGGCGCCCTCGCTGGAGCCGTAGCCCTCGACGAGACGGCAGCCGAAGCGGTCCAGGAATCGGGCGGCGTCCTCCGGCGACGCCTCGGTGCCGAAGGCGTGGGTGAGCCGGTTGTCGGCGTCGGCCGGGCTCTCGGGACGGGCCAGGATGTAGCCGATCGCCTTGCCCACGTAGGTGAAGAAGGTGGCCCCGAAGTGGGTCACGTCGGGGAGGAAGCCGGAGGCGGAGAACTTGCGGGTGAGGGCGATCGTGGCGCCGGCACTGAGTGCGGGGGCCCACAGCGCCATCAGCGCGTTGCCGTGGAAGAGCGGCATCGGGCAGTAGCAGGTGTCCTCGCGGGTGATGTCGTACTTGGCGCTGTTGGAGGCCCCGAGCGCGGCGAGCCGGCCCTGCGAGCAGAGCGCGGCCTTGGACGTGCCGGTCGTGCCGGAGGTCAGGAGCAGCAGCATCCGCGTGGTGGTGGTGACTTCGGGGTCCCGGGCGGGCAGGCGGGGGTGCGCGGCGAGGCGGTCCCCGTACTCCGGTGCATCGACGACGAGGAAGCGGTCCCGGTCGACGCCGATGTCCAGCCCGTCGAGCAGGGCGGCGCCTGCCCGGTCGGTGACGATCACCTGGCAGTCGGTGTGCCGCACCTCCCGCTCCAGTTCGGCGCCGCGGCGGGTGGGGTTGATGCCGACGACGGCCGCGCCCGCGAGGGCCGCGGCGCCCAGCCAGAAGACGTACTCGGGTTCGTTGTCCAGGAGCACGCCGATGTGGAACGGTCCGTCGGTCCGCAGTCTCCTGGCCCAGGCGGCGCGGGCCGCGCTCTCCTCGACGACCTCTCCCCAGGTCCAGGACCGTTCACGGGTCAGCAGGCCCGGGTGGTCGTCCCCGGCCCTGGCGAGCAGCAGGTCGGCAATCGTCTCGTGTGGCAACGTCGGTCCCTCTCACCCGGTGGCCGGGTCTGCCGGTGTCGGTACGGGGGCGGGTCGCGCGGCGCGTCCCGTGGTGGGGGCGGTGCGTCCCGTGGTGGGGCGGCGGTGCGTGCCGTAGTGGCCGTGGCGCGTTTCGTGGTGGGGCGGTGCGTGCCGTAGTGGCCGTGGCGCGTTTCGTGGTGATCGGGGCGCCCGGGGTGGCGACGCTAGCCGTGGGCGGGACGGCCCGGTCCGGCCGTCCCGCTGACCGGGAGGGACCCTTCCCGCCCGGGCAGTCACGCTGACCGGTGGGGCGGTCCCCGCCCGGTCAGCCGAAGTTGGCCTGGCCTCCGTCGAGGGGCACGGTGGCGCCCGTCAGATAGCGGGCGTCCGGGCCGCACAGCATCGCGACGGCACGGCCGATGTCCTGTTCGCAGTCGCCCACGTAGCCGAGCGGGATGGACGCGCAGAACTCTGCGGCCTCCTCCGGGTGGGCGGCCTGCCAGCCCTCGTAGGCGGGCGAGACGGCATGCGGGGCGATCGCGTTGACCCGGATGCCGTCGCGGCCCCATTCGCTGGCGGCGGTCCTGGTCAGCGAGCGCAGCGCGGACTTGGCCGCCGCGTAGGCCCCGTACGTGCTCAGGTCCCAGCGGACCATGGCGGACGTGACGAGGTTGACGACCGAGCCGCCGCCGTCGCGCTTCAGATACGGATGCGCGGCCTTCATGAAGGCGAACGCCGCGAACGGGGCGCTTTCGAAGCCCCGTTGGAACTCCTCGTCGCTCAGCGAGAGGAGCGGTCCATAGCAGCCGGAGTAGGCGTTGTTGACCAGGATGTCGAGGGAGCCGAAGCGCTCGGCGACGTCCTCCACCACGGACGGGATCCGGTCCGTTTCGAGTACGTCGAGGACGAACGGATCGGCCCTCACGCCCCGTTCGCGCAGCAGTTCACAAGTCGTTTCCAGCTTCGCCGCGGTCCGCCCGAGGACGGCCACCGAAGCTCCTTCGGAGGCGAGGGCCAGGGCGATGCCCTGACCGACGCCCTGTCCCGCACCAGTGACGACCGCGACTTTGCCTTCGAGGCCTCCCATGACTCAGCCCTCCTCAACTAGGCCGGGGAAGCTGCTTGTTGATGAAAAGGCCTTCCGCGGTGACGCAGGTACGGCCGCCGGCCCGGATCTCGCCGACCGTACGGATCCGCGAACCCTCCACCGAGACCTGGCGCCCGGTGACCGTCAGTGGCTCGAACAGCGGGGTGGGCCGCAGATAGCGCAGGGTCAGTTCCGCGGTCATCCCGGACGGGCCGCCCCAGTGGTTGGCCACCCCCAGTGTGTGGTCGAGGAGCAGCGCCGAGATCCCGCCGTGCACATGGCCGGGCGGGCCCTGGTAGGGCAGGTCGAGCGTGACGACGCCTTCGACGGAACCGTCCTCCTGGCCGTGCAGGTGCAGCGGTGGCGCGAGGGCGTTCTCGGGGCCGGTGACGGGGTCGTGCCGGGTGACGCCCTCGCCGCGCCACATCTCGGCGAGGCGGTCCTCTATGGAGAGCGCCTTCGCGCCGAGCCCGTCGGCGACGGCGTCGAGGCGGGCGGCGATCTCGTTCATGTCCGCGCCGGTGCCGTCGCCCGCGCGCAGCAGGGCGGCGACCACCCGGCGGGCCGCGGCGACCGCCGTATCGACGCCGTCCTTGTGCGGTTCGGCGACCAGGCGGGGGCCGGTGACCGGTGCGGTGTACGCCTCGCTCTCGTTTCGGGGGCTGCTCATGCCGTCACCGTCGCCGTGGCGTGGGTGAGCACGGGCGAGCCGTCGCGTTCGGGACAGCCGGCGTGCAGTACGAGTCGCTGCGTGCCGTCGCCGGCCGGTTCCTCACGCCATACGGAGGTGGCGAGTGACTCGCCGGGGACGAGGGGGCCCGCGAAGCGCACGGTGAGGCCGGTGAGACGGGTGACGTCACCGTCGAGGAGGCCGTCGACCAGCGCCTTGCAGACGATGCCGTACGAGGCGAGCCCGTGCAGGATCGGCCGGTCGAAGCCGGCCGCCCGTGCGAAGGCCGGGTCGGCGTGGAGCGGGTTGAGGTCACCGTTGAGCCGGTACCACAGGGCCTGCTGGGGAGTGGTGGCGTAGGTCAGCACGGTGTCGGCGGGGCGGTCCGGCGCCGCCCACTCCTCCGCCGGGCCCGGCTCTCCGCCGAAGCCGCCCGCGCCGCGCGCCCAGATGCGGGTGGTGGACGTCCACAGCGGCTCGCCGTCGGGGCCCGTGGCGGCGGACTCCAGGACGATGAGGGCGGCCTTGCCCTTGTCCCACAGCTCGGCGACCCGCGAGGTGAGCGTGGCGGTGCCCGAGGCAGGCAGCGGCCGGTGGACCTCCAGGCCCTGGCCGGCGTGGAGCACGGCCCTCAGGTCGATGTCGATGCCGGGCAGGTGGAGTCCCGGCGGGTCCGCCTCACCGGCCGAGATGCCGGAGCCGGCCACCATCGCGAAGGCGGGCAGCACAGCGAGACCGTTCTCGTAGGTGAGGTGCAGCTCGGGCCCGGTGGCCGCGTCGGCACCGGCGCCCAGGCTCAGGTGGTAGAGGAGCACGTCGCGGGTGGTCCAGTGGATCTCGCGGACGGACGGGTCCGCGGTCAGCGCCTTGTCGGGGTCGATGGACATGGTCAGCCTTTCTCGGTGGGCTCGGGGTCGCGGGGCAGGCCGAGCATGCGCTCGCCGATGATGTTCAGCTGGATCTCCGTCGTGCCGCCGGCGATGGACAGGCAACGGGCGTTGAGGAACTGCCAGGTGGCGTCCAGGCGTTCGCCCTCGCCGGTCAGCGCGGCGGTGCCCTGCCAGTCCATGCAGGTCTCCCAGACCCTCTGCTGGTGTTCGACGCCGAGCAGTTTGGCGACGGACGCCTCGGCGCCGGGCTGCTGCCCGGAGACGGTGCGCAGTGTGGTGCGCAGCGCGAGCACCCCACCGGTCTGGGCGTCGCAGAGATGGCCGCCGAGCGTGGTGAGCTGTTCGTCGTCGAGGCCGTCCGACGCGGCGGCGATCTCCAGCAGGGCCTCGGCGCCGGAGCCGACGGAGTCGTGGGAGAGGGCGACGCGTTCGTTGGCGAGCGTGGTCCGGGCGAGCTTCCAGCCGGCGCCCGGTGCACCGACGAGCAGTTCGTCGGGGATGAACACGCCGTCGAGGAAGACCTCGTTGAACTCGGCGTCGCCGGTGATCTGCCGAAGCGGCCGGATGTCGATCCCTGGGCTCGTCATGTCGAGGAGGAAGTAGGAGATGCCCTTGTGCTTGGGCACGTCGGCGTCGGTACGGGCGAGCAGGACGCCCCAGTGGGCGTCGCGGGCCATGGACGTCCATACCTTCTGCCCGGTGATCCGCCAGCCGCCGTCCGTCTTCTCGGCGCGGGTGGTGAGTCCGGCGAGGTCGGATCCCGCGCCCGGTTCGCTGAACAGCTGACACCAGCGGATGTCGCCGCGCAGGCTCGGCGCGAGAAAGCGCTCCTGCTGGGCCGGGTCGCCGTGGGCGATGATCGTGGGCACCACCCAGCCACCGATGATCATGTCGACGGGGGTGAGAGCGGCCGCCCGGAGCTCCTGGGCGATGACGAGCTGGTCCACCGGCCCCGCGCCCTTGCCCCAGGGGGCCGGCAGGTGGGGTGCGGTGTAGCCGTGGTCGGCGAGGTGGGTGAGACGGTCCTTGCCGGTCAGGGCCGCGGCGTGGCGCAGTTCGGCGCGGATGTCCTCGCGTACGGCTTCGGCCTCGGCCGGCAGTTCCACGCTCAGGGTGCGGCGGGTGCCGTCCAGGGTGAGGCGGGCGACACGGCGGCGCCAGGCGGCGGCCGGGCCCAGCGCGATCCGGAGGGTCTGGGCGCGGCGCAGCGCGAGGTGCGCGTCGTGCTCCCAGGTGAAGCCGATGCCGCCGAGCACCTGGATGCAGTCCTTGGCGACGGCGAATCCCGCGTCGACAGCGACCGCCGCGGCGACCGCGGCGGCCAGCGAGGCCTCCGCCCGGTCCACGACATCGTGCGCGCGGGCGGCGTCCCAGGCGCAGGCGCGGGCCTGTTCGGACTGCGCGAGCATGCGGGCGCAGCGGTGCTTGACGCCCTGGAACTGGCCGATGCGCCGGCCGAACTGCTCCCGTACGCCCGCGTACTGTGCGGCGGTGGTCACGCAGCGGTCGGCGAGGCCGGCGGATTCTGCGGCGAAGAGCGTCGCGGCGAGGTCCCGCGGCACCTGCGGGTCGAGGTCCAGCAGGTCGACGGCGGGGACCGGCACCGAGCGCACCGTCACCCGGGACGAGCGGCGGGTGAGGTCGTGGCTGCGGACGTCCGTGGTCTCCGCTGCGGCGCGGGGCAGCACCAGCCAGGTGGTCCGGCCCTCGTCGGACGCGGGCAGCACGAACACGTCGGCGAGCTGTCCGCCGATGACGAGCTCCGAGGTTCCGGTGACGGTGACGGTGCCGTCGGCGGCGCGGTTCAGGACGAGGGTGCCGGGGGCGAGTCCCACCGCGCCGAGGCTGGTTCCGGCGGCGAGCGCGGCAAGGTGCGTCCGGTGTCCGGCCGCGTGCAGGACGGCCGAGGCGAGCGTCGTCGGCAGGAAGGGTCCGGGGGCTGTCGCCCGGCCCAGCTCCTCGGTGACGACGGCGAGTTCGACGAGCCCGTACCCGGCGCCGCCGTCCTCCTCCGGCAGGTGCAGACCGAGCAGGCCCTGGCCCGCCAGGCCGCTCCAGTGGGCGGGCAGGGTCTCCTTGCCGGCGTCGGCCGCCGCACGGAGGGTGTCCTCGGTGATGTGCCGGTTGGCGAAGGCGCGTACGGCGTCGCGCAGGTCGAGGTGCTCCTGGGTGAGTCCGATGGTCATGGCGCGCCCCTCAGATGCGTTCGATGACGGTGGCGGTCGCGTGCGCTCCACCGGCGCACATGGTGATCAGCGCGGTGGACTTCCCGGTGCGCTCCAGTTCGTACAGGGCCTGGGTGATGAGCCGGGCCCCGGTGGAGCCGACGGCGTGACCGAGCGCGATGGCGCCGCCGTTGACGTTGACCTTGTCCATGTCCGCCTCGTGGACCTGGGCCCAGGACAGGACGACGGAGGCGAAGGCCTCGTTGATCTCGACGAGGTCGATGTCGGCGAGGCTCATCCCGGCGGTGCGCAGGACCCGTTCGGTCGCGGCGACGGGTCCGTCGAGGTGGTAGTACGGGTCGGAGCCGACCATGGCGGAGGCCACGATCCGGGCGCGGGGGCGCAGCCCCTCGCGGGCGGCTCGCTCCCGGCTCATCATCAGGACGGCGGCGGCTCCGTCGCTGATCTGGGAGGAGTTCCCTGCGGTGTGGATGCCGTCGGGGAGTACGGGCCGCAGGGCGGCCAGCGCCTGCGGGGTGGTGTCGCGCAGCCCCTGGTCCCGGCTGACGACGGCGGTCTCGCCGGTGGGCCCCTCGGCTCCCATGACGGGTGCCTGGATGTCGATGATCTGCCCGTCGAAGCGGCCTTCGGACCAGGCGCGGGCGGCCTTGTGCTGGGAGGCGAGGCCGAGGGCGTCCGCGTCGGCCCGGGTGATGCCCCGGTTGCGGGCGATGCGTTCGGCGGCGGTGAACTGGTCGGGCATGTCCAGTGTCCAGCCCTCCGGGGCCGGGGAGCCGTTGTCCGGGGTGAGCGCGGCACCGAGGAAGACCCGGCTCATGGACTCGACACCGCAGCCGATGCCGGCCTCGATGGCGCCGGAGGCGATCAGGCCCGCGACCAGGTGTACGGCCTGCTGGGACGAGCCGCAGGCGCAGTCGATCGAGGTGCAGGCGGTGGTGTACGGCAGTCCGGCGTACAGCCAGGCGTTGCGGGTGACGTTGTTGGACTGCTCACCGGCCTGGGTGACACAGCCGCCGATGACCTGCTCCGCGGTGCCGGGGGCGACGCCGGCCCGCTCCAGCAGCCCCTTCTGTGCGAGCCCGAGGAGCTCCGCCGGGTGGAGTCCGGACAGGACACCGCGGCGCCGGCCGACCGGTGTCCGCGCGGCTTCGACGATGACGGCCTCGGTCATGGCTCTCCATAAGGGTGTGAGGGGCCCGTTGGGCCGGGACACTGATGAATTCGAAAACTAGAATTCATTCTCGAAACAAGCAAGAGCCAGTCCCGCTCAGTGGCCCGGCAGTTCCCTGGGCCGGCCTCCGCGTCAGATGTGGGACCCGCCGTCGGCCCGCAGCTCCGCCCCGGTGAGGTAGGCCGCGTCCCGCGAGGCGGCGAAGGCGATCACCCCGGCGATCTGCTCGGGCCGCGCGGCACCGAACGGTGCGCGGATCCGCGCGTAGTACGAGGTGTCGAGGTCCGGCGGCAGCACGTGCGGCCCGACCAGAGGCGTGGCGACGGTGCCGGGCGACACGGGCACGACCCGGATGCCGCGGTGGGCGACCTCGGCGGCCAGGGACAGCGAGAAGCCGAGGACCGCCCCCTTGGAGGCGGCGTACGCGGTCATGTACGGGTTCCCGTGCGCCGCCGCCGAAGACGCCACGTTGACGATGACACCGGAGCCGTCCGGCAGATGACGCAGCGCCTCCCGGCAGAACAGGGCCGTTCCCACCGTGTTGACCGCGAAGAGCCGCTCCATGTCGGCCACCGTCAGCCGGTCGATCGGTGTCGTCCGGTGGATCCCCGCCACGTTGACCAGGACGTCGATGCCGCCGAGGCCCTCGGCCGCGTCCCGTACGCACTCGACCACCGCGTCCTCGTCCGCGACGTCGGCGACCCGGATCACGATCCGCCCCGGCCCGTCCGCCGCCGCGGCGGTGCCCGTCAGCCCTTCACGCGACAGGTCGACGGCGCACACGAGCGCGCCTTCGGACACCAGGCGCAGCGCGGTCGCCCGCCCGATGCCCGATCCCGCCCCGGTGAGCAGGACCTTCACGCCGTCGAATCGGTTCATCGCGGGCTCCTTGGCTGTGTCGTGCGGTGAAGAGACCGGCGGACCGTACTGGCGGCCGGCAGCACCGCGGAGCCCGGGTCCCACCGACCGGGACCGGCCCGCCGGCCGGCCCCGGAGCGCCGGTTCCGGTCAGTGGGACTCCTCCGGCCGGGCACCGGCGGGCGGGCCTACCGTCCGGGAACCTGGAAACCATGCGTCCTTAAGGGGATGAGAGAACGTGAGCGCAGTCGATTCAGCACCCGACGACGTCAGGGCCATCGAAGCCGCAGCGGCACCCACGCGGTTCGCGCGCGGCTGGCACTGCCTTGGCCTCTCGGAGAAGTACCGGGACGGAAAGCCGCACTCGGTCCGGGCGTTCGGCCAGAAGCTCGTGGTGTTCCAGGCCGGCGACGGCACGCTCAGCGTGCTGGACGCCTACTGCCGGCACATGGGCGGCGACCTCTCGCAGGGAACCGTCAAGGGCGACGAGGTCGCCTGCCCGTTCCACGACTGGCGCTGGGGCGGTGACGGCCGCTGCAAGCAGATCCCGTACTCCAAGCGGGTCCCTCTGCGGGCCCGCACGGCGTCCTGGCCCACGCTGGACCAGGACGGCATGCTCTTCGTATGGAACGACCCCGAGGGCAGTCCCCCGCCCGCCGACGTGGTCATTCCCCGGATCGAGGGCGCGACGAGCGACGAGTGGACCGACTGGCTCTGGTACGAGACCACCATCGACGCCAACTGCCGCGAAGTCGTGGACAACGTGGTGGACATGGCCCACTTCTTCTACGTCCACTACTCCTTCCCGACGTTCTTCAAGAACGTCTTCGAGGGGCACACCGCCACCCAGCACATGCGCGCGACCGGCCGCCCCGACGCCCGCCCCCAGGAGCAGGGCGACAAGCCGAAGACCACCGGCAGCAACTCGCTGGCCGCCTACCACGGCCCGTCCTTCATGATCGACGACCTGACCTACCACTACGACACCGGTGACCAGCAGTCGGTACTGATCAACTGTCACTACCCGGTCGACGCGAACCGGTTCGTGCTCCAGTACGGCATCATCGTCAGGCGTTCGCCGTCGATGACGGGCAGCGCGGCCGACGAACTCGCGGCGGGCATGGCGCAGTTCATCAAGCTCGGCTTCGAGCAGGACATCCAGATCTGGCAGAACAAGGCCCGGATCGACAACCCGCTGCTCTGCGAGGAGGACGGTCCCGTCTACCAACTGCGCCGCTGGTACGAGCAGTTCTACGTGGACGTGGCCGACGTCAAACCGGAGATGACCGACCGGTTCGAGTTCGAGCTGGACACCACGCGGCCCGTAGAGGCGTGGCAGAAGGAGGTCGAGGCGAACCTCGCCCGCAAGGCCGCGGCTGCCCCCGCCGAGGGCCGGCCGGTCTGATGCGGGTCGACAACCGCCTCACCGACGGCGTGCCGATGCGGCCCCTGGCGTGCGACCGGTGCGCGGCGCAGGTGCTCGTACGCAAGAGCAGCCGGCAGCAGACGAGTGTGCAGTGGAACAGCGGCGCGACGGCCCTCTGTGCGGAGCTCGAGGGGGCCGAACCGGCCTTCGAGGGCTGCGGGTCACTGCGTGACACGATCCGCGAGGCCACGTTGCGGGGCACGATCGAACTCGCCGACGGCGGCGGCGGCGGCGAGACAGGCGGGCCCGGCCGGCAGCTCATGTGACCACCGGTGGCCGGCGCCGCCGCCGCCGCTCCGGGCCGCGGACCCTGTGCGGGCTCAGCGGGCCACAGCGGTCTCCCGGTCGACGCGGGACAGCTTCTCGGGGTTGCGTACGGCGTAGAGCCCGGCGATGAGGCCGCCTTCCAGGCGTACCGCCAGAACGGTGTCGACCGCACAGCCCGTCCGCACATCAACGCTCCGTGCTCAGCCTGCGGCGGCGGCCACACCCGCCCGCCGCCCGAAGAACGTGCCGTCGCCGAGCGAGGTGCCGCTGACGTATCCCTCCCGGCCGTGCCGGCGTGCGGTGACCCCGACGACCCGGCCGCTGTCGTCCACGATCAGTGCCGTGGCCAGGGTGTCGGCCTGTACGGCGGCCCCCGCGTCCTCGGCCGCGGCGACCAGCTTCTCCATCACCAGCCGGCCGCCGGACAGCGCGGAGGACCCGCCGGGGCCCCCGGCCCGTTGCAGTACGAGGACGTCGGCGCCCGCCGCCGCGGACTCGTACGCCGCGGCGGCCCCGGCGCATCCGAAGCCGACGACCAGCACGTCGGTCTCCGCGTCGTAGTGGCCGACGGTTCCGGTGACATCGGTGTCACCGGCCGGGTGCTCTCATGTGGCCGTCCCGGGCGGCGTGAAGGCCGCCAGGGGTTCGGAGCCGGACCAGTCGTGGCCCCAGTAGCTGTCGGCGGTGATCTCCTCGGCGGTGTAGTGCGCCTCGTCGACGCGCATCCCGTCGTATCCGTACTCGAGGTCCCAGCCGCCCGGCGCGCGCACGTAGAACGACACCATCTTGTCGTTGGTGTGCCGGCCCAGCGTCGAGGAGAGCGAGAAGCCCTGCCTGCCCACGTTGTCGAGGGCGCGGCCGACCGCGTCCAGGCTGTCGACCTCGACCATCAGGTGCACGAGGCCGGGCGCCTCGCCGTGCGGGGCGGGGCAGACGGCGAGGCTGTGGTGGCGTTCGTTGACCCCCATGAAACGCACCCGGCGCGGCGACCCGCCGCCGAGCCTCATCGAGCCGCGGGGCAGGAATCCGAGCACTTCGGTGTAGAAGGCGATCGTGTCGTCGGGGCTGGTGGTGGGCAGGACGATGTGTCCCATCCCCTGGCCGCCGGTCACGAACCGCTGGCCGAGCGCGGTCACTACGGGACTGTGGTCCAGGACCGGGGCGAAGAACACCTCGACGGGCACGCCCGCCGGGTCCTCGAAGGTGATGCCCTGCTCGACGCCCCGGTCGTCCGCCGCCTCACGGCTGAGCGGCTTCACTCCCGTACCGGACGCCTCGACGGCGCGGCCGACGGCGGCGAGCGCGAACTGGTCCCGCACCTCCCAGCCGATCGACAGCACCCGGTCGGTGTCGCCGGGCAGGACGACGAGCCGGGAGCGGCGCTCGTCCATGCGCAGGTACAGGCCCTCGGGGTCCGGCCCGGATCCTTCGGCGAAGCCGAGGGCGTCCACGGTGAGTTCGCGCCAGCGCCCGATGTCACTGGACTGGACCCGGAGATAGCCGAGTCCTCGGATCTGTGTCTGCGTCATAGGGGTGTCCTCTCTGAAACCGGTCTGCGGTCGGTCGAAGGAGTCAGATCATCGAGCGCATCGGGCCCTGCGGCGGCTCGATGCCGATCTCGGTGAGGGCCGAGGCGTGGAAGACGGATCCCGGCACATGGATGGCGTGCGTGAGGCCCACGTGCGCGTCGCGCCAGAAGCGCTGGATCGGGTTGTCCAGCCGCATCGCGTTGCCGCCGGAGCGGGCGACGATCTCGTCGACCGCGCGAACGGCCCGCCAGGCCGCGGCGGCCTGGGTGCGCCGGCCGACGGCCCGGCGCTCGAAGCTGATCTCCTCGCCTGCGGCCACCGCGTCGTGGATCCGGCAGATGTTGTCCAGGAGCGCCGAACGGGCCGCCGCGATCTCGGCCGCCGCCTCGCTGATGGCGTACAGGACGTACGGGTCGTCCTTCACGGCCTGGCCGGTGATCTGCACGCGGCCGCGCTGGTAGTCGAGGTGGTGCGCGAGAGCGCCCTCGCAGATACCGATCACGGCGGCGGTGATGCCGAGCGGGAACGCGGCCGAGAACGGCAGCCGGTAGGCGGGGTTGGTCAGCCCGGCCTCAACGGCCAGGGACCCGTCCACGACCTTGTTGTACTCGATCACGCGGTAGTCGGGTACGAAGGCGTCCTTGACGATGACGTCCTTGCTGCCGGTGCCGCGCAGCCCGACGACGTCCCACGAGTCCTCGACGATCTCGTAGTCGGCGCGGGGCAGGATGACGTGCACGGACTGCGGGGGGTTGACGCGGTTGCCGCCGGCGTCGGCGAGGAAGCCGCCGAGGAAGATCCAGCGGCAGTGGTCGGTGCCGGAGGAGAACTGCCAGCGTCCGTTGAAGACGTAGCCTCCGTCGACGGGCCGCAGCAGACCCATCGGCGCGTACGGGGAGGCGATCCAGGTGTCGGGGTCCTCGCCCCAGATCTCCTCCTGGACCCGGGGGTCGGCCATCGCCATCTCCCACGGATGGACACCGACGACACCGGTGACCCAGCCGGTCGCCCCGTCCAGGGCGGCGATCCTCATGACCGTCTCGGCGAACTCGCGCGGATGCAGTTCGAGGCCGCCGTAAGTCTTCGGCTGGAGCATGCGCATCGCCCCGACGTCCCGGAGGATCTTCGCCGCCTGGTCGTCGAGCCGGCCGAGCGCCTCGTTGGCGGGTCCGAGCGCGCGGATCTCGTCGGCTCGTGCCTCGACTGCTTCGAGTACGGGATTGGACATGGCGGTTCTCACTTCCCCGAGGAGTGCTGGGCGGTCCCGGAGCGGTTCTTCGCCGCGAGGGCGACCGCGATCTCGATGAGCTGGTCCTCCTGGCCCCCGACGAGCTTGCGCCGGCCCGCCTCCATGAGGATCTCGGCGCCGGAGACCCGGTAGGTGGCGGCCTGGCGGGCGGCGTGCTTCAGAAAGCTGGAGTAGACGCCGGCGTATCCCATCGTCAGCGACAGCCTGTCGAGCAGGCACTCGCCGTCCATGACGGGCCGGACCACGTCCTCGGCCGCGTCGATGATCTTCAGTACGTCGATGCCGGTACGGATCCCCAGCTTCTCGGCGACGGCCGCGAAGCCCTCGACGGGCGTGTTGCCCGCGCCCGCGCCGAAGCGACGGGTCGACCCGTCGATCTGCTTGGCCCCGGCACGGACGGCGAGGACGGAGTTGGCGACGCCGAGGCCGAGGTTCTCGTGCCCGTGGAAGCCGACCTGGGCGTCGTCACCGAGCTCGGCGACCAGTGCGGCGATCCGGTCACTGGTCTGTTCCATGATGAGGGCGCCTGCGGAGTCGACGACGTACACGCACTGGCAGCCCGCGTCGGCCATGATGCGGGCCTGCCCGGCCAGCACCTCCGGCGGCCGGCTGTGCGACATCATCAGGAACCCGACGGTCTCCAGGCCCAGTTCGCGGGCGAGGCCGAAATGCTGGACGGAGATGTCGGCCTCGGTGCAGTGGGTGGCGATCCGGCAGATCGCGGCGCCGTTGTCCGCGGCCTCGCGGATGTCGTCCTGGAGGCCGAGGCCGGGCAGCATCAGGAAGGCGATCTTCGCCCGGCGGGCGGTCTTCACCGCGGCCTTGATGAGCTCCTGCTCCGGGGTGTGGCTGAAGCCGTAGTTGAAGGAGGACCCGCCGAGGCCGTCGCCGTGCGTGACCTCGATGACGGGCACGCCGGCGTCGTCGAGCGCGCCGACGACGGAGGTGACGTGGTCGACGGTGAACTGGTGCTGCTTGGCGTGCGATCCGTCCCTGAGGGACGAGTCGGTGACCCGGATGTCCAGGTCGGAGCTGTAGGGCATGGCTCGTGTACTCCTCGGTGAGCGGCGGTCAGGCGCCGGCGCGGCGGGCGGTGATCCGCTGGGCGAAACCCTCGCCGACCCTGGTGGCGGCGGCGGTCATGATGTCGAGGTTTCCGGAGTACGGCGGCAGGAAGTCGCCCGCGCCCTCCACCTCGATGAAGACCGCGACGCGGGCGAGCCCGCCGCTGACCGCGGTCTCCCCGTCGAACTGCGGCTCGGCCCGCAGCCGGTAGCCGGGTACGTACCCGGCGACCCTGGCGACGGTCTCCTGGATCGACGCGGTGACCGCGTCCCGATCCACATCGGCGGGGACGGCGCAGAAGACGGTGTCCTGCATCAGCATCGGCGGTTCGGCCGGGTTGAGGATGATGATGGCCTTGCCCTTGGCGGCGCCGCCGATCGTCTCGATGCCCCGGCTGGTGGTGAGGGTGAACTCGTCGATGTTGGCGCGGGTGCCGGGCCCGGCCGACGGCGAGGCGACGCTCGCGACGATCTCCGCGTAGGCGACCTCGGTGACCCGGGAGACGGCGTGCACGATCGGGATGGTGGCCTGGCCGCCGCAGGTGATGAGGGAGACGTTCGGTGCGTCGAGGTGGTCGCCGAGGTTGACGGCGGGCACGACCGCCGGGCCGATCGCGGCGGGGGTCAGGTCGATGGCCTGGATGCCGAGTCCGGCGTACTTGGGGGCGTTGGCCCGGTGGACGTACGCGGACGTGGCCTCGAAGACCAGATCCGGGCGCTCGTCACCGGCCAGCAGTGCGTCGACGCCGTCGGCGCTCGCGTGCAGGCCGTGGTCGGCGGCGCGTTTCAGGCCGGGGCTCTGCTCGTCGATGCCGATCATCCAGCGCGGCTCGATGTCGGGCGAGCGCAGGAGTTTGTACATCAGGTCGGTGCCGATATTGCCGGATCCGACGATCGCGGCGGTCGCCTTGGTCACGGTTCGAACCTCATCCGGGTCGAGTGGGAACGGGGAACAGGTGCGGGAGGGGCGGCTCAGCCGTCGTAGGTGGCCTTCAGCCGGCCGCTGAGCGGGCGCGCCTGGCAGGCGAGGATCAGACCGTCGGCGAGGTCGGCGGCGTCCAGGACCTCGTTGCGTTCCATGGCCACCTCGCCCTCGGTCAGGACACAGGCGCAGGCGCTGCAACTGCCCTCCCGGCAGGAGTACGGCGCGTCGAGTCCGGCGGCGAGCAGCACGTCGAGCAGGGGCGTGTTGCGGGGCCAGTCGACGGTGTGGCTCACCCCGTCCAGCTCCACCTCGGCCGTACTGACGGGCCCGGCGGTGTCCGGCTCCGGTACGGGGTCGCGTTCCGCGAACGGGTCACCGGTCAGCGAGGTGAAGCGCTCCACGGTGATCCGGTCGGGCGGTACGCCGAGGTCGGTGAGCGCACCGGCCGCCAGGTCCATGAAGGGGCCGGGCCCGCATACGAAGGCCGGACGCCCGGCGTACGGACGGGCCAGCGCACGCAGGCCGGATGCGGTGGGCCGGCCCTGGACGGACTCCAGCCAGTGCAGGACGGTGAGCCGGTCTCCGTACTCCTTTGCCAGGTAGGCCAGTTCGTCGCGGAAGATCACGGACTGCTCGTCGCGGTTGGCGTAGAGGAGGGTGACCGCGCCGGTTCCGGCGTGCAGGGCGGAGGCGAGGATGGACATCACGGGGGTGATGCCGCTGCCCGCGGCCAGGAGCAGGAAGTCGCCGTCGAGCGAGTCCGGGGTGAAGGTGCCCGCGGGCCGCAGCACCTCCAGGGTGTCGCCCTCGGTGACGTGGTCGCAGATCCAGTGGGAGGCGTACCCGCCCGCCGTCCGCTTGACGGTCACCTTCAGATGTTCGTCACGCACCGGGGAGCTGCACAGCGAATAGCAGCGGGCGGCTCCGCCCGGACGCTCGGAGGGCACCCGGACGGTGAGGAACTGGCCGGGGCGGTAGGTGAACCGGGCCCGCTCCCCGTCCGCCGGCTCCAGGACCAGCGAGTGCGCGTCGGCCGTCTCCCGGATCACCTCGACCACGCGCACCGTCAGCGGCGCCGGGCTCATGGGGCGCCTCCGGCGGCCCCGGCCCCCGTGCGGGTGACGGCGGCCGCGTGCCGGGCCGCGAGGTAGCCGAACACGATGGCGGGGCCGATGGTGGCGCCGGGCCCGGCGTACTCGTTGCCCATTACGGCCGCGGAGGTGTTGCCGGTGGCGTACAGCCCGGCGACGGCCGAGCCGTCCTCGCGCAGTACCCGGCCGTTCTCGTCGCAGACGAGGCCGCCCTTGGTACCGAGGTCGCCGACCTCGATGCGGATCGCGTAGTAGGGGGCCTTGTCGAGCTCGTCGAGGTTGGGGTTCTTCATCGTCGGGTCGCCGTAGTAGCGGTCGTAGGCGCTGTCGCCGCGGCCGAAGTCGGTGTCCTTGCCGGTACGGGCGAAGCCGTTGAACCGTTCGACGGTCTCGGTGAGGGCGTCCGCCGGGACGTCGATGCTCCGGGCGAGGCCGGCGACGGTGTCCGCGCGGTGCACGGTGCCGTTCTCGTAGAACGCCTTGGGGAAGGGCATTCCGGGGAGGATCTGCGCGAACGGGTACCGGGCGCGGGCCTTGGCGTCCATGACGAACCAGGCGGTGGTGTGCCCGCCTTCGAGCTGGTCGTGGACGAAGTTGACGTAGGGGGAGGACTCGTTGGTGAACCGTCTTCCGTCGGAGGAGACGATGACCGACGGCGGGATGCACCGCTCGGAGACCAGCGGGATCGTCGCTCCGGAGGGGTGGTGCACGGACGGCATCCACCAGGCGTCGTCCATGAAGTCGAGCGCGGCGCCGAGTGCCCGGCCTGCGAGGATGCCGTCGCCGACGTTCTCGACGGCTCCGGCGCTGTGGTTGTCGCGGCCGCCCTCGGGCAGGTACTTCTCGCGCATCTCCCGGTTGTGGTCGAACCCGCCGGTGGCGAGGAGCACGCCGTGCCGGGCGCCGACCCGCACGGGCTTGCCGTCGCGGGTGACGACGACGCCGATGACCGTGCCCTGCGCGTCGGTGACGAGTTCGGTCATCGGGCTGCGCAGCCACACCGGTACGCCGGCTTCCTTGAGCGCCATCCGCATCCGCGCCACGAGCGCCCGGCCTCCGGTCGCCATGTGGCGCCGGCGGACCATGTTGGACGAGACGCGCCAGGCGGCGATCACGGAGGCCCAGCGTCCGCGCCAGGTCCGTTTGACCATGGCGAGGTTCCGGTAGTCCTTGGCGGTGATCCAGAGTCCGAGGGGGCCCTTGAGGCTGTTGCGCCGCTGGTGTTTCTCGTCCTCTCCGAGCTTGCGGGTGTCGAAGGGCAGCGCCTCGACCGACCGGCCGAGCGGGCGGCCGCCGTCGTACTCGGGGTGGTAGTCGGCGTACCCCTTGACCCAGAAGAACCGCATCCAGCGGCTCTTCTCCAGCAGCTCCATCGCGGCCGGCCCCTGGTCGACGTACGCGTCGAGGCGGGCGCCGGGCACGCGGTTCTCGGTGAGCAGGTCGAGGTAGCGGCGCACGGACTCACGGCTGTCGTCGTGGCCCCTGGCCTTCAGCGTGGGGTTGTTGGGGATCCAGATGCCGCCTCCGGAGATGCCGGTCGTCCCTCCGTACATCGCCCCCTTCTCGACGACGGTGCTCAGTCCGCTGTCGGCCGCGGTCAGGGCCGCGGCCATGCCGCCTCCGCCGCTGCCGACGACGACGAAGTCGAACTCCTCGTCCCAGGCTCCCCGGGCCGCGGCGCTCACGCCGCGTCCTTACGGGTGAGGAAGGCGAGAACCGCGCTCTCCCAGGCGGCCTTCTGCTCGATCATCACCCAGTGCCCGCAGTCCGGGAACACGTGCAGTTCCGCGTCCGGGATGGTGCGCATCGGCACGATCGACATGTCGACAGGGCTGACCCGGTCGTCTCGCCCCCAGGTGAGCAGGGTCTTCGCGCGGAGCCGGTGGAGCATGGCCCAGTAGGGCGCCTCGTCGGACGCGGCGGACGCGGCGGACCGTGCCGCGAAGGCCTCGCTGCCGTACATCAGGCGGGCACTGGCGAGCGTGTCCGGGTCGGTGGCCTGAGCCCAACGCTCCTCGATGAGCTCCTCGGTCACCAGGGAACGGTCGTACACCATCGAGTTCAGCCAGCGGACGAGGCCCTCGCGGGACGGTGCGTCGGTGAACTCGGAGAGCAGCTTGATGCCTTCGCCGGGCCCGGGGCTGAACAGGTTGCGGCCGATGCCGCCGATCGTCACGAGGCGGCGCACCCGGTCGGGATGGGCGAGCGCGAACTGCGTGCCGATGATGCCGCCCATCGAGTTGCCGATGATGTCGACCTGCTGGAGCCCGAGCCCGTCGAGGAACCGGGCCACGGACGAGGCCGCCGTCGCCATGGGGTGGCCGTCGGCCGGGTCGCTGACCCCGAAGCCGGGGAACTCCAGGACCAGGCAGCGGAAGTGCTCGGCGAACGTCCCCATGTTGTGGCGGTAGTTGCGCCAGCCGGTGACCCCGGGGCCGGAACCGTGCAACAACAGCAGGGGCGGACCGTCCCCGGCCTCGTGGTAGCGCAACACGCCTTGATCGGTGGCGAGTTCACGCAGTGTGGAGTCATGGCTCAGCGCCGTCATCATCCCTGCCTCGGTTGACCTCTGTGTCCGGTGGACCTGGTGACCCGGTGTGCCGGCCGGGGCGGTGGTCCCTCCGGGCGGCCATGGGTGCCGTGTGATCGGTTCCCGGACGGTAGCCACGGCCTGCCGGGCCGCGCGGCGGGCGTCTCGGTGAGCGGGATGCGTACGGCCGCCGGGGCACGGGCGGCCTGCGGCGGCTCGCGGTCCGGGGCCGTTCCACTCATCGGGAACCGCCTCACGGCGCTTCGGCCGCTGTCCTAGCTTCGGCCCCCTGCCCGGCCCCGGGCACACCACCGCACCGTCCCCCTCGAGGTGAACCCGATGACCGCAGAGCCCCTGTCCGCGCCCGAGGCGCGCGAGGAGACCGAGCCGACCCCTGCCCGGATGCGGCGCACCATGGGCACCTTCGCGTCCGGGGTCACGGTGGTGACGGGGACCGGCCGGGACGGGGTTCCCGCCGGCTTCGCGTGCCAGTCCTTCGCATCGGTGTCGCTGGAACCGGCCCTGGTCCTGTTCTGCGCGGACCACCGGGGGCGGGCCTGGCCGAGGATCCGGGAGGCGGGCCGGTTCACGGTGAACATCCTCACCGAGGAGCAGACCGATCTGTGCGGCCGGTTCGGTTCGAGCAAGGGCCGCAAGTTCGAAGGGCTGGACTGGGAGGTCTCCCGCTGGGGTACGCCGTCCCTGCCCGGCGTCCTGACCCGGGTGCACGCGGATGTGCACGACGTGCACGGCGCGGGTGACCACGATGTGGTGGTGGGCCGGGTCCTGGCCCTGGAGACCGTGTCCGACCGGCAGCCGATGCTCTTCTTCCGCGGCGGGTTCGGCGTCACGGGCCCCGCGGCGCCCCCCGTTCCGTGGGGCTGGGGCGACCACTGGGGGTGAGGGGCTGCGGACCCGGTCGTATACGTCGCCTGCGCAGGGCCTTCCGCTCGCGCGCGGCCTACTGCCAGTCGCCGTACTGTCCCGCCGAGAGCAGCCGGTCCATGGCCTGCGGAGACCGCGGAGACCACGCGTCCCCCACCAGCGATATCGCGGCGACCGGCCCCTCGGGCCCGCGAACGGCGGCGGCGACGCAGGCGATGTCCGGGAAGCACTCGCCGCGTTCGAAGGCGAGGCCGTGGCGGCGCCGGATCCGGTTGAGTTCCTGGTGCAGGGTGCCGATATCGGCGATGGTGCGGTGCGTCAGACGGCCGATGGACTCGGCGGCCCTGGCCTCGACGTCCTCCGGTTCGAGCCAGGCCAGCATGGCCTTGCCGAGCGCGGTCGAGTGGGCGGGCGCCCGGCCGCCCACGCGGGAGGGCACGGCAGCGGCGAAGCGGCCGCCCACCTTGTCGAGGTAGTGCACCTCCGCCCCGTCCAGGACGGCCAGGTGGACCACCAGGCCGGTCTTGATCTGCAGATCGTGCAGCCGGGCGGCCGCGGCCTCGCGGATCCCGCCGTGCGCACCGTCCCCGCCGCCCAGGCCGAGAGCGCGGCGGCCGAGTCCGTAGCCGAGGGCGGTGTGGTCGAGCCAGCGCAGCCGTACCAACTGGTCGAGGATCCGGCGTGCCGTCGACCTGGGCAGTTGTGTGGAGCGAGCCACTTCCTCCAGCGAGAGCCGGGCCGCCCTGCCCTCGAAGACGTCCATGATCAGCGTCATGCGCTCGACCATCGACGGTGGCAGCTCGCGACGAGCCGGTGTCTGCACATGGGGAGCGTCTTGGACAGCCGTCATGGGTACCTCCAGCCACAGACTGAAATGAATTCTTGTTTTCCGGAATGTAACAGCGCCCCCCGAGCCCAGTGAAGAGATACGCACCGCCTCTTTCGCGCGCGCCCACCCCGGCGGCCGACGAGCCGCCCCCGAACAGGCACCGTCCAGAATTTTGCCCAGGGCGCAAAATTGCATAGCATGCACCTTCATGAGTGCCGACGACACCTCCCTCGGGCTGCGCGAACGCAAGAAGCGCGCGACACGCGACGCCCTTGCCGACATGGCCCTGCGCATGGCCGCGGCCCGCGGGATCGAGCACGTGACCGTGGAAGCGGTCACCGACGCGGTCGGCGTCTCCGTACGCACCTTCTTCAACTACTTCCCGTGCCTGGAGGAGGCGATCACCCGCCCGGGGCACGAGCACGCCGAAAGGACGCGCCGGGCCGTGCTGAACGCGCCGGAGCACCTCACCGCACTCGAAGCCCTCAGCGAGGCGCTCGCCAAGGAGCTCGCCCAGGTCGAGGAGGACCACGAACGCTGGGAACTCCAGATGGCGGTGCTCAGGACGAGCCCTTCCCTGCTCCCGGGATTCCTGGCCGCCCAGGGCGCCGACGAGCGCGCCCTGGTCGCCGTACTGGCCGAGCGTCTGGGCCAGGACCCCGAGACCGATCTGCAGCCCCGCCTGCTCGCACATGTGGCCATCGCCGCCGTGCGCGCCACCGTCGAGGTGTGGGTGGCCTCCGGCCGCACCCGCACCTTCCAGAGCCTGTACCGCGAGGCGTTCGCCTCACTGGCGGCCGGCCTCAGGACCTGAGGTCCGCCGCAGCTCCACGCTCCACCGAACGAGTCACCACCGAACCAGTCACCACAGAACCAGTCACCAGAGAATGAGGAACGTCAGCCGATGACCGCTGCCGTCACACCCGAAGCCGGTACCGCCGGTGCGCCCGAGGGGGCCGCGCCCGGCATGACGCGCCGCCAGATACTCCAGGCCATGTCCGGCCTGATGGCGGGAATGTTCGTGGCCATCCTGGCCTCCACCGTGGTCTCCAACGCCCTGCCCAGGATCATCTCCGACCTGAACGGCAGCCAGTCCGCCTACACCTGGGTCGTCACGGCCGAGCTCCTCGCCATGACGGCGACCGTCCCGATCTGGGGCAAGCTGTCCGACCTCTACGACAAGAAGCTGCTCATCCAGCTCTCGCTGTCGATGTTCGTAGTCGGCTCACTCGTCGCCGGCTTCTCGCACAGCGTCGGGCTGCTCATCGTGAGCCGCGTCGTGCAGGGCATCGGCGCGGGCGGTCTCACCGCGCTCGCCCAGGTCGTGATGGCCGCGATCATCCCGCCGCGTGAACTCGGGCGCTACTCCGGCATCTTCGGCGCCGTGTTCGCCGTCGGCACCGTCGCGGGACCGCTCATCGGAGGCGTGCTCGTGGACACCTCCTGGCTGGGCTGGCGCTGGTGCTTCTTCATCGGGGTGCCGTTCGCACTGCTGGCCATCGTGCTGCTCCAGCTGACCCTGAAACTTCCCACGGTCCGCCGGGCAGTGAAGATCGACTATCTCGGCGCCGTGCTCATCATGAGCGGTGTCAGCGCCCTGCTGCTGTGGGTGACCCTCGCGGGCAACCGGTTCGACTGGGCGTCGTGGCAGACCGCCGCGCTCGTCACCGGCGGAGTGGTCCTGCTGGCCACCGCGGTCCTGGTCGAGTCCAGGGTCCAGGAGCCGATCATCCCGCTGACCATCTTCCGCAACCGCACCGTGGCGCTGACGACGGTCGCGAGCCTCCTCGTCGGCGTCGCCATGTTCGGCGGCACGGTCTTCCTCTCGCAGTACTTCCAGATCTCGCTCGGCAAGACGCCGACCGTCGCGGGCCTGATGAGCCTGCCGATGATCCTCGGTCTGATGGTCTCCACGACCGTCGCCGGGCAGATCATCTCCTCCCGCGGCAAGTGGAAGGGCTTCCTGATCGCGGGCGGCATCATCATGACGGCGGGCATGGGCCTGCTGTCCACGATCGGCGCCGACTCCTCGTTCAGTGTGCTCAGCCTCTACATGGTCGTGCTCGGCGTCGGCGTCGGCATGCTGATGCAGAACCTGGTGCTGGCCGCCCAGAACGACGTGCCCGCTTCGGAACTCGGCGCGGCCACCTCGGTGCTCTCGTTCTTCCGGAGCCTCGGCGGCGCGATCGGTACGAGTGCGCTGGGCGCGGTCCTGGGCCACCGGGTGGCCCAGGAGATGGAGAAGGGCTTCGGCGGGGCCGCGGACAACGGGGGTGCCGGACACAGCGTTCCCGACCTCAGCACGCTCCCCGAGCCGGCCCGCCAGGTGGTCGAGCACGCCTACGGCGTCGCGACCGCCGACGTCTTCCTGATCGGCGCCCCCTTCGCGCTCCTCGCGCTGGTCGCCGTGCTGTTCATCAAGGAGAAGCCGCTCAAGACGCAGAGCGGCATGGAGCGGCTCGCGGAGGAGAGCGCCGCAGCGGCGAAGTCCGCCGCCGCCCCGACGCACTGATCACTGATCACCGGGTCACCGAGCCCCGCATCGCACGCACTTGTCGCGTGTCGGTGCGGGGCTCCGTCG
Source organism: Streptomyces poriferorum (assembly GCF_019399235.1). Taxonomy (GTDB): domain Bacteria; phylum Actinomycetota; class Actinomycetes; order Streptomycetales; family Streptomycetaceae; genus Streptomyces; species Streptomyces poriferorum. The sequence continues at coordinate 24,674 of NZ_JAELVH010000098.1, forward strand.
CGACGGGACCGGATTCCGGGGTCTCCTGCCCCACCGGAGCGCGGAACCTCGCACCATATGCGGGCGGACCATGATGGATCGAGCGTATTTCCACCTGTCATGGTGTCGCCATGAATCCCCCCTTCGAGGCGACCGCCGACGCGCCCGCGACCGCCGCGGAACGCTTCCCGCACCAGTTCGCCCGCACCCGGCGCTTCTCGCTCGGCGTGCCGCGGCAGTTCACCGTCTCCCCCGACGGCGAACGCGTGCTGTTCCTCCGGGGCACCTCGGGCACCGACCCCGTGAGCAGGCTCTGGCTGTACGAGGACGGTACGGAGCGGCTCCTGGCCGATCCGCTGGGGCCCGGCTTCGCGGACGACGCCCCGGGCGAGGCGCCGCCCGAGGAACGGGACCGGCGGGAAAGGGCCCGTGAGACCTCCTCGGGCGTGGTGTCCTACGCCACCGACGCCTCCGCGCGGCTGGTGGCCTTCGCTCTCCAGGGCGTCCTCTGGGTGCTGCGTACCGAGGGCGGCGCCCCGCTCCGCGTCGCGACGGCCGGACCGGTCGTCGATCCGCGCCCCTCTCCCGACGGCTCCCTGATCGCGTACGTGTCCCGGGGCGCGCTGCGGACCGTACGGACGGACGGGACCGACGACCGCCCGCTGGCCGGACCCGACGGCGAGCACGTGACGTACGGGCTGTCCGACTACGTCGCGCAGGAGTCGATCGGGCGTTCGCGCGGCTACTGGTGGTCGCCTCGCGGTGATGCTCTCCTGGTCGCCCGGGTGGACACGGCACAGGTCAGCAAGCGCTACATCGCCGATCCCGCGAACCCGCAGCGGCCTCCCCGCGTGGTGGCCTATCCGGCCGCGGGCACGGCGAACGCCAGGGTCTCGCTGCATCTGATGCGCCTGTCCGGCGAGCGGACGGAGGTCCGCCTGCCCGGGGAGGCCGGCGAGGGACACCCCGAAGACGTGTGGACGGACCGGGCGTTCGAGTACGTCGTGGCGGCGGGCTGGGACGGCCACGGGCCGCTCGTCACCGTGCAGACACGGGACCAGCGGTCGGTCCACGTGCTGGAGGTGGACGAGGCGTCCGGCGCGGTGCGCACCTCGCGCCGGACCCAGGACCCCGCCTGGGTGGCCCTGCGCCCGGGCACACCGCTGCGTCTCGGCTCCGGAGCCCTCGTCGTTCCCGCGCGGCCGGGCGGCGACACCCAGGGGCTGGAGATCGGCGGCGTCACGACACCGCCCGGCCTGGAGGTCCGCGAGGTGATCGGCGCGGCCGACGGGCGGGTGTTCTTCACGGCGGGCGAGGAGCCGACCGAGATCCATGTCTGGTCGTACGCCGCCGATGATCCCGATGACGGTTTCCTTCGGGTCAGTGGCGCACCCGGCGTGCACACGGCGGCCGTCGGAGGCCCGACGGTGGTCCTGGACAGCAGGACGCCGGACGGCCATACGGTGACGGTGCTGCGCGCCGGGGTGCCGACGGGCTCCGTCGCGGTCCTGGCAGAGGAACCCCTCGTCACACCGCGGCCGCTGGCCCTGAGCCTGGGCGAGCGGGACCTGCGCAGCAGGCTCTACCTGCCGTCGTGGCACCGGCCGGGCGACGGTCCGCTGCCGGTGCTGCTCAGTCCCTACGCCGGGCACGGCATGCAGGTCGTCCTGGAGGTGCGGGCCTGGTGGGTCGCGGTCGCCCAGTGGTTCGCCGAGCAGGGGTTCGCGGTGCTCGTCACCGACGGGCGGGGCACCCCCGGGCGTGGTGAGGCGTGGGAGAAGTCGGTGCACGGCGACCGCCTCACGGCCGTCCTGGAGGACCAGATCGACGCCTTGCACGCGGCGGCTGCCCGTTACCCGGACCTCGACCTGACCCGGGTGGCGATGCGCGGCTGGTCGTTCAGCGGGTACCTGGCGGCGGCGGCCGTGCTGCGGCACCCGGAGGTCTTCCACGCGGCGGTGGCGGGTGCGGCCCCCGCCGACCGGCGGCTCTACGACACCCATTGGGAGGAACGCTTCCTTGGCCACCCGGACGTGCTGCCCGGGAACTACACCCGCAATTCGCTCCTGGACGAGGCGTCGGCACTGACCCGGCCGCTCATGCTCGTGCACGGTCTTGCCGATGACAATGTGGCCGTGGCACACACGCTGCGGCTCTCCGCAGCGCTGCTCGCGGCGGGCAGGCCGCACACGGTTCTGCCGCTGTCGGGCGCCGGCCACCTGGTCGGCCAGGAGCAGACCGCGAGCAGCCTGTTGCTGCTGGAGCGGGACTTCCTGAGGAAGTCCCTGGACCTTTGAACACGGATCACCGGCTGCCCGTACCCCTGGACGAAGCGTCGGATCCATGAACACCGCAGAGAGGGAGCGCCCGTATGAGCGCATCGCAGGACCACCAGGCCCGTATCGGGCGCCGGACCGTTGTCACGGCGGCCGGCGCCGTCTCGGTGGCCGCCGTGCTGACCGCGTGCGGCGGCTCGAACGAGTCGTCCGGTTCCGATGCCGTCGAGCAGACCAACGGCAGCGGGTCAGCGAGCGGGGGCCCCGTTCTCGCGAAGACCACCGACATCCCGGAGGGCGGCGGCGCGA
>NZ_JAELVH010000099.1 GCF_019399235.1 Streptomyces poriferorum
CAGGGCAATACAACTAGGGCGTGTTTCGCCTCGTCCGGCACGCGACGCCTGGCCCGCACTTCTCGCGACGTGTCCGACACATGTCTGCGGCATCGCGGTGTCCGCGCGCCCCTGGCTCAGGTCCCGACGGAGCGGCCTGGCAGAGCGTCCACCGCAACGGCAGCTCATTCCGAGCCGCCGACCCGGAATTGGCCTTGGCCCGCGGCTTCGTCCCGCCCCTACCGTCGCACCATGAGGATTCGTATCGTCGACGCGTTCACCGACCGCCCCTTCTCCGGCAACCCCGCAGGCGTCCTGCTCCTGGGCCCGGAGGGCTTCCCCGATGACAGCCGCCTCCAGCAGATCGCCTCGGAGCTGAACCTCTCCGAGACCGCGTTCGCCCATCCCCTGCCGCCGGGCGGCGACGCGGACTGGGCGCTGCGCTGGTTCACCCCGTCCACCGAGGTCGACATGTGCGGCCACGCCACCCTCGCGACGGCCCACGTCCTGCACACCACCTCGACCGCGAGCGGCACGGTGCGCTTCGCCGCCCGGTGCGGGGTCCTCACCTCGACCACGGACCCGGACGGCTCGATCGCACTCGATTTTCCGACCGCTCCCCTGACCCCCGAAGCCCCGCCGGCCGGACTGGCCGCCGCCCTCGGCGCGGAGCCCGTATCCGTGCACGACACGGGACCGCACATCGGCGATCTCCTCGTGGAACTGGCCGACGAGGCGACCGTACGGGGCCTCTCACCGGACTTCGCGGCGCTGACCGCCCACTCGCGGCGCGGTGTCATCGCGACGGCGGCCGCCGCCTCACCGGACCGCGGCTACGACTTCGTGTCCCGCGGCTTCTTCCCCGCCGTGGGCATCGACGAGGACCCGGTGACGGGCAGCGCCCACACCGCCCTCGCGCCGTTCTGGTCGGCCCGGCTCGGCCGCGACGAACTGACCGGCCTCCAGGCGTCCGCCCGATCGGGCCTGGTCCGCACGTCCCTGCGCGGCGACCGCACCCTGCTGACGGGCCGTGCCGTGACGGTCGTGGACGGCGAGCTGCTCGTCACCCTGTGACGGCGGCGGACGACACGAGGGGGCGTGCGGGCCGTCCCGCGCGCCCCCTCACCCCACGCGTCCGCCACGGCCTCACGGGGTCGGCAGCCAGCCGACCTTCCCGGCGAGCAGCGCGTAACCGACGAACGCACCGATGTCGAGCAGGGCATGCGCGGCGACCAGCGGCCCCACGCGCTGCCAGCGGCGGTACAGCAGCACGAAGACGACGCCCATCACCATGTTGCCGATGAAGCCGCCGATGCCCTGGTACAGGTGGTACGAGCCGCGCAGGACCGAACTCGCCACCAGCGCGGCCATCGGGGTCCACCCCAACTGCCCCAGCCGGCGCAGCAGATACCCGACGACGATCACCTCCTCCACCACGGAGTTCTGGATCGCCGACAGGATGAGCACGGGGAACTTCCACCACACGTCGGGCAGCGACTCGGGGACGACCGTGAGGTTGAATCCGGCTGTGCGGGCGACCAGATAGAAGGCCAGCCCCGCACTGCCGATCCCCGCCGCCACCAACGTCCCGCGCCCGATGTCCGGCCACGGCCTCGTCCGGTCGAAGCCGATGGCGCGCAGCCCCGTCCCCTCCCTGATCAGCAGATGCGCCACCAGAGCGACCGGCACCAGCGCCGTCGTGATGCCGAAGAGCTGCCAGGCGAGATCCAGCCATGGGCGCCCCGGCGCGTAGGAGCTGTTGAGCGTCGCCGCCTGATCCTTCAAACCCCCTGGTTTCGTCAGGGATCCGACAAAACTGATCAGGGCAGACACCCCGCTGGCCCCCAGCGAGAGAGCCAGAACCAACACCGTTTCGGACCGCAAGATCCGTCGTGACACGGCCTCCTGGGGAAAAGAATCAGCCACACGCCCCGCCTCCACCTGTACACCTGCCCTCAGTTGTGCATTCACGTCCCATGCCGCCCCGCGCCCCGCTAGGGTCTCGAATGCAGGTACGAAGATCATGCGCGACAGGCCGGGGGACGAGCACCATTGCCGATGGTGTGGTCCCCCTTTTCCTTGTTCATCCTCAAGGAGGGGCACCACCGACATGGGACGTCACAGCTTGCCGGACGACTACGCCACGGATGGAAGCGGGGACCGTCCACCGCGCCGCCGTCGTACCGTAGCCATCGCCACCATGCTCGTTCTCGCCGTGGCGGCGGGAACGGCGGTCGCGGCACAGGGCGGCCTGCTGTCGTTCTCGAAGTCCTGCGAGGACACCGCCGTGCACCTGTCCATGATGACCTCGCCGGACATCGCCCCCGCCGTGCGTGCCGTCGCCGACAAGGCACGCAAGGACAATCTGAGATCCGACGGCCACTGCGTGGACGTGGACGTGGTGGCCCGCGACTCGTACAAGGTCGCGGACGCCCTCGCCCGCGGCACCCGGGCACCGGATTACCAGATGTGGCTACCCGACTCCGACCTCTGGCTGAACCGGGCCAAGGGCCTGGGAGACGCCATCCCGATCACCCCGGGCGACTCCGTCGCCTCGTCACCCGTCACGCTCGCCATGGTGCCCTCCGCGGCCAAGAGCCTCGGCTGGCCCGAGAAGAAGTACTCCTGGGCCGAACTCACGGCCGCTGCCATGGAGTCCGACAAGGTACGTCTGGGCTCGGCCGACCCCGCACGCAGCGCCACGGGCCTGCTGGCGCTCACGAGCATCGGGATCTCCTCCGACAAACTGGGCGGGGACAGCGACACCAGGGCCGCGGCCACGGCCAAGCTGCTCGCCCAGCGGATGTCGGACGGCGACACCCAGGTCGTGGAGACGCTGCCCCAGGACGGTTCCGGTGCGGAACAGGGAAATCCGGCCCGGAACCAGGCGGTGCTGCTCTCCGAGCAGGCCGCGTTCGCCCACAACGCCGAGTCGACGGACGGAAGCAAGCTCGACCTCCTCTACCCGAAGGACGGCGCTCCGCTCCTCGACTACCCGTTCACCCTCGTCAACGAGGACGAACAGACGACGGACGAGAGCCGGGCCGCGCTGCGCTTCATGACGCTGCTGTCCGAGGACGCCTCCCAGCGCACCCTGCAGGAGCACGGCTTCCGGACCGTCGACGGCACAGCGGACGAGACGCTGGTCGCCTCGGCCGGCGGCAAGTCTCCCCAGCCGTACGCCACATCGCCAGGGGCCGCCCCCTCGGACGAGACGCTGCAGGAGACGCTCGGCATGTGGACGATCACCGTCCAGAGCGCACGGCTCACCACGGTCGTCGACGCCTCGGGGTCGATGGCCACGATCGTGCCGGGCCGCAACCAGTCGCGGATGGACGTCACCAAGGCGTCCCTGATCCAGGCTCTCAACCAGTTCACGCCGAACGACGAGATCGGCCTCTGGGAGTTCGCCACCACGCTCGACGGCGACAAGGACTACCGCCGGCTGGTGGAGACCAGCCGACTCGGCGACGCGGCCAAGGGCGGGGGCACGCACCGCGACAGGCTCGCCGCTGCGTTCGCCTCGCTGAAGCCCGTACCCGACGGGGCCACGGGCCTCTACGACACCGCGCTGGCCGCCTACAAGGAGGCGCAGCGTACGTACGTGAAGGGCAAGTTCAACGCCGTCGTGATCCTCACCGACGGCTCGAACCAGGACGACCGCTCCATCTCCCGGTCCGCCCTGATCGCCGAACTCAAGAAGATCACCGACCCGGATCGCCCGGTCCCGCTTCTCGGCATCGCGGTCGGCCCCGACGCCGACCGCGAAGAGGTGAACGAGATAGCGAAGGTGACCGGTGGCGGCGGCTATCAGGTCAGCGACCCGGCGGAGATCCAGGCGGTGATCCTGCAGGCCGTCATGACCGCGGGGCAGAGCGGTGGCGGCGCCGGGGAGTAGCGCCCGCACCGCACGCGCACAGGTCAGAGGCCGGGGGCGGCCGGGGTCGCGGGATCCGTGTTCCACCACGGGCCCGGGGCGGACCGACGGCCCCGGCCCGGCCCCGCCTCACCGTGCGGGGAGGTCCACCGGCCAGGTGTGGACGGGCTCGCCGGCCTGCATCAGTTCGGCGTACCTCCGGGTCATGGCGGCGAGCGCCTCGGCCCGCCCCAGCCCCGCCTCCCTCGCCCGGTGATAGGTGTCGGCCTGCCAGGATGCACCGTTCGTCCGCCGCCTGCAGCGCTCCTCGATGATCCCGAGGTAGTGGTCCCGGTCCGCGGGCTCGATGTTCCAGGCGTCGAGGCCCGCGGCGGCCAGGGGCAGCAGCTCGTCCCGCACGAGCTTGACGGCCGGAACCCGGGTCAGTCCGCCGGAGCGGCCGGGCCTGGGCCAGAGCAGCTCGGCGCCGATGCCCTGGCGGCAGGCGGTCTCGAAGTTCTCGGCCGCGGCGCTGAAGGGCATCCGGGTCCACACCGGCCGGGATTCCTCCGCGAGTGCCCGTACGAGTCCGTAGTAGAGCGCGGTGTTGGCGATCACATCGGCGACGGTCGGTCCCGCGGGAAGCACCCGGTTCTCCACCCTCAGGTGCGGTACGCCGTCCGCCAGCCCGTAGACCGGCCGGTTCCACCGGTAGACCGTGCCGTTGTGCAGGACGAGTTCCCGGAGCCCCGGCACGCCGCCGTCGTCGAGGACCCGCAGGGGATCCTCCTCGTCGCAGATCGGCAGCAGCGGGGGAAAGTAGCGGAGGTTCTCCTCGAAGAGCTCGTAGGCCGAGTCGACCCACCGCTCGCCGAACCAGGTCCTCGGCCGCACCCCCTGGTTCTGGAGTTCCGGCGGCCTGGTGTCCGTGGCCTGCTGGAAGAGCGGCGGCCGCGACTCCCTCCACAGTTCCCGGCCGAACAGGAAGGGGGAGTTGGCTCCCAGGGCCACCTGGACCGCCGCGACGGCCTGGGCCGCGTTCCACACGTCGGCGAAGCGTTCCGGGGTCACCTGGAGATGGAGCTGCACCGAGGTGCAGGCGGCCTCCGGAGTGATCGACCCCGAGGTGCAGAGCAGTCGCTCCACACCCTCGATATCCAGGGCGAAATCCTCGCCTCGCGCCGCCACCATTTGATCGTTCAGCAGCGCGTAGCGGTCGCCGTCGGAGAGGTTGGACCGGACCATGTCCTCGCGTCCGAGGGTGGGAAGTATTCCGATCATCATGATCCCGGCATCAACCTCGGCAGCCTTCCGGTCCGCATATCCAAGACCCGTTCGCAACTCTTCGGCCAGTTGATCGAGAACACGGCCTGAAAGATTATGTGGAACTATGTTCACTTCGAGATTGAACATCCCCAGTTCCGTCTGAAAATCACGGCTGGCTATGCGGTCCAGTACCTGTCCATTCAGCATCTTCGGCATACCGTCGGCACCGGCCAGATTCAGTTCGATCTCCATGCCCATGAGGTTGCGCGGCCGGTCGAACCTCCCCTCCGCCAGGAGCCTCCCCAGCCCCTCCAGGCACTGATGGAGCTTCCTCCGGTACTTCTGCCGGTCGGACAGGTCAAAGGCGCCCGCAACGACCTTCTCCCCCATCGAAGTGTCCCTCCTCGAGTGGGCGGCCCGCGGCCCAGGCCGCTCGCGTCACGGTCGATAATGCCCAGACATCGAGATCCATAACGCCCCGCGGACGCCGCGTACCCGCTAATCTGATGACTGAGGCCCCGGGCACATTCACTCGGCATGACGCAGTGCGCAGATTCCCTGGACGACACGCAGGGAATGCACCGACACGTTTCAGCCTACCGCGGCGCGGGAAAAACCCGAGGCGGTGGCTGCGCCGCTCACACCGAATCTGCATAATCTCCGCATAATTGAGTCCGGATACCGCCTTGTCGGCAATAGCCGTGGCGGCTAGTGGAAACACCGCGTGAACACGTGTCGTATAAACTCCGCGGACGAGGCAGAGAGTTGACGCACCGGCCCAGTCACCGGCCTCCTCTGGCCCCGCACGCCGACAGCGCCGTCTGCACCCGCCCACGCTCCACCGTGTCTCCGAAGTGAGAGGCGACCCACTATGCCGCTGCATGTACCCCCGGCTCCCGCGCCCGCTCTGCGCAGCGTTCTCGCGGCGCTCGGTTCACCGACCGCGGTCCGCGAGGCCCGCACCCCCGCACTGCGGTCCGTCCAGGGACCGCTGAGCCCCGAACACCCGCTCCCCGTCCATGTACTGGACCGCATCGGCCGGGACGGGCCGGCGCCCACGACCCGGCTCGCCGGATGGCGCTTCCTGATCCGCAGCACGGAGCGTGCCGTCGCCGCGGCGGAGACGATGCTCACTCCTGACGGCTGGGCCTTCTCGCACTTCTTCGAAGGTCCCTACATCGCCTCGACCGAACTCGCCCTGCGCCACGCGGAAGCGGCGGCGACGCCGTACCAGCCGCGGCTGCTGTCCATTCCCGAGCTCTACATGCTGGCGCTGTGGCTGCACGGGGACACCGAGGCCGACCCGTCCGGCGGGTCCCCCGCACCGTCCGATCTGCTGGTACCGCTGGCTCCCGCCCCGCCGGGTATCGCGGCACACCGTCCGCACCGGGTCGCTGATCTGCTCCCCGTGATCACCACCCGTATCGCACCCGGCCCCGGCCCCCTGCTCGGCTCTCCCGCCTGAGCCCGGCTCCCCCCACTTGATGGCGCTGTGCCCCGCCACCGGATCCGGTGGCGGGGCACAGCGCCATCAAGTGGGGGGCCACTCCTGCCCATCCGGACTAGCCCCATCCGGTCACCCCGAACCACCCGAAGTGACAGTGCAGTTGCGTTGAACCGTCCGGGCGGGTGACGCGTCCTGAGAGGAGTGGAAGCGCTGCTGCGAAATCCCTGCGGATCGACGCCCGTGGGGCAACACTGGGACCGGACCGATCGATACGGGGGGCGGCCATGAACAGCTCTTCAAGCCGCAGGACACTCAACTCTACGCAGCGAAAGAACCCAGCCATGTGTCAGCACCAGCCAGCCTGCCCGACAGCCGACTCCGCCGACCGGGAAGCCGCCCGTCTTGTGGCGCACCACCCGGAACAGGGCTGGAGCCTGCTGTGCAACGGCGTCCTGCTCTTCGAGGACACCGGTGAGCTGCTCCCGGACGGGCAGATCATCGCCCCGCACCGGCCGCTGGGAACAGGCCGGGTGGTGAAGGCGGCCTGAGCGGCCGTACGGAAGAGGGGCCGGCCCGGAGAGTTCTCCGCACCGGCCCCCACGTGTTTCCGCGTCACGCCCTGTGATCGGCGTCAGTTGTCGTACTCCTCCAGCGGCGGGCAGGAGCAGACAAGGTTGCGGTCACCGAACGCGCCGTCGATCCGGCGCACCGGCGGCCAGTACTTGTCGGCGGCCGAGACCCCGGCCGGGAAGACGGCCACCTCGCGGCTGTAGCCGTGCTCCCACTCACCGCCCAGCGCGGCCGCGGTGTGCGGGGCGTTGCCCAGCGGGTTGTCGTCCGCGCTCCATTCGCCCGAGGCGACCTTCTCGATCTCGCCGCGAATGGCGATCATGGTGTCGCAGAACCGGTCCAGCTCCGCGAGGTCCTCGCTCTCGGTCGGCTCGATCATGAGCGTGCCCGCGACGGGGAACGACATGGTCGGCGAGTGGAAGCCATAGTCGATGAGGCGCTTGGCGACATCGTCGATGCTGACGCCGGTCGCCTTGGAGATGGGCCGCAGATCCACGATGCACTCGTGCGCGACCAGTCCCGCCGGGCCGTTGTACAGGATCGGGTAGTGCGGCTCCAGCCGCTTGGCGATGTAGTTGGCCGCGAGTACGGCGACCTGCGTCGCCCGCTTCAGGCCCTCGCCACCCATCAGGCGTACGTACGCCCACGAGATCGGCAGGATGCCGGCCGAGCCCCACGGAGCGGCCGAGATCGGTCCGACACCGGTCTCCGGACCGGCGGCGGGCTGCAGCGGGTGGTTCGGGAGGTACGGCGCCAGGTGCGCGCGCACACCGACGGGACCGACACCGGGACCGCCACCGCCGTGCGGGATGCAGAAGGTCTTGTGCAGGTTCAGATGCGAGACGTCGCCGCCGAAGTGGCCCGGCTTGGCGAGGCCCACCAGCGCGTTGAGGTTCGCGCCGTCGACGTACACCTGACCGCCGGCGTCGTGCACCTCGGCGCAGATGTCGGCGACGTGCTCCTCGAAGACGCCGTGCGTGGACGGATAGGTGATCATCAGCACGGCGAGCTCGTCGCGGTACTGCGCGATCTTGGCGCGGAGGTCCTCGATGTCGACCTCGCCGTCGTCGGCGGTCTTCACCACGACAACCTTCATCCCGGCCATCACGGCGCTCGCCGCGTTGGTTCCGTGCGCGGAGGACGGGATCAGACACACGGTCCGGCCCTCGTCGCCGTTGGCACGGTGGTACGCGCGCACGGCCAGGAGCCCCGCGAACTCGCCCTGCGAGCCCGCGTTCGGCTGGATGGACACCGCGTCGTAGCCAGTGACCTCGGCCAGGCGCTCCTCCAGCTCACGGATGAGCGTCAAGAAACCCTCGGCCTGCTCGGCCGGTGCGAACGGGTGCAGCGCGCCGAACTCGGGCCAGGTGATCGACTCCATCTCGGCGGTCGCGTTGAGCTTCATGGTGCAGGAGCCGAGCGGGATCATGCCCCGGTCCAGCGCGTAGTCACGGTCGGCGAGCTTGCGCAGGTAGCGCAGCATCGCGGTCTCCGAGCGGTGCTGGTGGAAGACCGGGTGGCTCAGGAACGCGTCGGTGCGCAGCAGCCCCTCGGGCAGCGCGTCGGCGGTCGTGGCGTCCAGCGCCTCGATGTCGCCCTCGGCGCCGAAGGCCGCCCAGACGGCCGCGACCTGTGCGCGGGTCGTGGTCTCGTCGCAGGCGAGGGAGACCAGGTCGCCGTCGACGAGCCGCAGGTTCACACCACGCTCACGGGCGTCGGCGACGACCGCGGAGGCCTTGCCCGGAACCCGGACGGTGAGCGTGTCGAAGTGGACACCGGTCACCACGTCGACACCGGCGGCCCGCAGTCCCTCAGCCAGGATGGCCGCGTAGCGGTGGGTGCGCCGGGCGATCGTCCGGAGCCCGTCGGGACCGTGGTAGACGGCGTACATGCCGGCCATCACGGCGAGCAGAACCTGCGCGGTGCAGATGTTGCTGGTCGCCTTCTCCCGGCGGATGTGCTGCTCGCGGGTCTGCAGGGCCAGCCGGTACGCCTTGTTGCCGTCCGCGTCCACGGAGACACCGACGAGACGGCCCGGGAGGCTGCGCGCGAACTTCTCGCGCACCGCCATGAAGCCGGCGTGCGGTCCGCCGAAGCCCATCGGCACGCCGAAGCGCTGCGTGGTGCCGACGGCGATGTCCGCGCCCAGGTCTCCGGGGGACGTGAGCAGGGTGAGGGCGAGCAGATCGGCGGCCACGGTGACGATCGCGCCGAGCTCGTGGGCCTGCTCGATGACGGGCTTGATGTCCCGAACGGCTCCGGAGGCGCCGGGGTACTGCAGCAGCACGCCGAAGACTCCGCGTTCGGCGAGCTCGGCGGGGATGCCGTCGGTGAGGTCGGCGACGACGACCTCGACGCCGGTCGGCTCGGCGCGGGTCTCGATGACGGCGACGGTCTGCGGGAGGGTGTCCGCGTCGACCAGGAAGACGCCGTTCTTGACCTTGCCGACGCGCCGGGCCAGTGCCATGGCCTCGGCCGCGGCGGTGCCCTCGTCGAGCAGCGAGGCGCCGGAGGTGGGCAGCCCGGTGAGCTCGGCGACCATCGTCTGGAAGTTCAGGAGGGCTTCGAGCCGGCCCTGGGAGATCTCGGGCTGGTACGGCGTGTAGGCCGTGTACCAGGCGGGGTTCTCCATCACGTTGCGGAGGATCACCGGCGGGGTGAACGTGCCGTAGTAGCCCAGCCCGATCATCGGGGCCAGGACCTGGTTGCGGTCGGCGAGCAGGCGCAGCTCGGCGAGGACCTCGGCCTCGGTCCGGGCGGCCGGCAGGTTCAGGGCCTCGGCGCTCCTGATCACATCGGGCACCGCGGCGGCGGTGAGCTCGTCGAGCGAGCCGTAACCGACCTGGGCGAGCATCTTCGCCTGTGCCTCGGCATCGGGCCCGATGTGGCGCTGCTCGAACGGGATTCCCTGTTCCAGCTGGGAGAGCGAAGTGCGACGGGGGGTCATGATGGAGGCCTCCTGGTCTGTCACGACCTGCGAGGGGCACCACGGCGCGGGGTGCCCGAACGGCCTCCCCCTCTGTCATCTCAACCTGAGAGCTTCACCGGTGCCCACGGGGCGCACCGGCTTTCACCGTCGGTGAGGAAGGATTCCGGCCCGGCCGTGGCCGTGCGGAACCCGCCCTGCTTTCCAGAGTGACCTCGTCCGTGCGGTACGGGGGCCTGAGAGATTCCGGGGAGGATTTGCTCCTTCGGCGCCCTCCGGTTTTCTTCCGGAGGACTCTCCCGCACGGGGTCAGCAGCCATGGCCAGCCTACCAGCGGGGTATGCGAGGGAAATCTCGAGTGGCCGACGCCACGGTTGTGCACTTCTGTAGTGCCTGTGGAGTAGCCACGACCAGTGGGAGGGACCGTGCAGACCGACATCGATCCGCGCAGCCTGATCGGCCGCAAGGCGTTCGACCGCAAGGGCACCAAGATCGGAACCGTGGACGAGGTGTACCTCGACGACGCGACGGGGGTGCCCGAATGGGCGGCCGTTCGCACCGGACTGTTCAGCCGGGACGCCTTCGTCCCGCTGGAGCCCAGCGAATTCGTCGAGGACACGCTGCGCATCCCCTTCGACCGCGCCCTGATCAAGGACGCACCCGACTTCGGGGTCGGCCGCCATCTCTCGCCGGACCAGGAACTCCAGCTCTACCGGCACTACGGTCTGGACTCGGTGGCGCCCGCCGAGAGCGCTCCGGACCGTGACTTCGGCAAGCTGGCCGGCCAGGACGAGTAGTCCACCGGGTTCCGCACGAGCGGCAGCGGATCGGCCGGCTGCAGTTCCGGATCATCGATACGGAACGTGCGGACCCGGCCGGGCGCCGATTCCGGTTCCTCGAACCGCACCGTCACCCGCCCGACCCCGCTCCCCTGCACCCAGCCGTGCCCGTAGGTCTCGTGACGTACGTCGTGCCCGGCCGGCCAGCGCCGCGCGGCGAGCTGCTCCGGGCTCTCGTGTGCGGGTTCCTCGCTCTCCGGCCCCCCGTCCTCCGCGGCCGCGTGCCCGCCCGGCTCCGCACTGTCCGGGAGCTCGGCGGCCATCCGCTCACCGGCTGCCTGGGCGAACAGATCCTCCTGGGTGAAGTCGGCGAGGCCGGTGACACCGACGCCGAGCAGGCGGACGCCCCCGGTCGTGTCCACCGCCTCCAGGAGCCGCGCAGCGGCCTCTCTGACGACCGAGGGGTCGTCCGTGGGGCCGCGGAGCGTCTCGGAGCGGGTGAGGGTCGAGAAGTCGTAACGCCGCACTTTCAGCACCACCGTCCGTCCTGACCGCCCGGCGGCCCTCAGCCGGTGGACGCAGCGGTCGGCCAGTCGCTCCACCTCGGTCCGCACCCGGACCCGGTCGTGGAGATCCGTGTCGAAGGTGTCCTCGACGGAGACCGATTTGGCATCGCGCTCGGCGACCACCGGCCGGTCGTCGTATCCGGACGCCATGCGGTGCAGGGAGCTGCCGTGCGCCTTGCCCAGCAGCCGTACGAGCTCCGCCTCGCCCGCCTCGGCGAGGTCGTTGACCGTGGTCATGCCGGCACGGCGCAGATGGTCCGCGGTGGCGGGGCCGACGCCGGGCAGGGTACGCACCGGCATGGGTGCGAGCAGCGCCCGCTCCGTGCCCGGCTCTATCAGCAGGATCCCGTTGGGTTTCGCCTCCTCGGAGGCGATCTTCGCCAGCATCTTGGAGCCCGCGAGGCCGACGGAACCGCTGAGCCCCGTGACCGCCTCGATCGCCCCTCGCAGCTGCTGGCCGATCTCCATGGCCGAGGCCGTGTCGTCCGCCGTCCCGCCCGCCTCCAGGTCCACGAAGGCCTCGTCGAGGCTGAGTGGCTCCACCAGAGGTGAGAGGCGGCCCAGCAGCTCCATGACCTGGTCGCTCACCGTCCGGTAGAGCGTGAAGCGCGGCACCAGATAGGCCGCGTTCGGTGCCAGCCGTCTGGCCTGCGCCATCGGCATCGCCGAATGCACCCCGAAACGACGTGCCTCGTAGGAGGCGGTGGCGACGACTCCCCGGGGGCCGAGGCCGCCCACCACGACCGGCTTGCCACGCAGGCTCGGCTTCGCCGCCTGCTCGGCGGACGCGTAGAAGGCATCCATGTCCAGATGCAGGATGGTGGCCGCGGCTCTCACATCAATCGATGGTGCCCTACGGCACTGACAGTCGCCCTGTCACAGGGGCCGGCGCACCCCGGTTTCCCGGGGCGCGGCCGCCCTCCCACCCGGTCAGCCCGCCCGGTTGCGGCGGCGGGCCAGCTCGTCGGTGGGGTTGTTGCCGATCAGCGTCTCGCCGGTGTCCACACGCTCACCGTGCAGCTGTGAGAGCGCGGCGTCCACGTCTCGCCACACCACCCCGACGGCGATGCCGAAGACCCCCTGCCCCCCTTGGAGCAGCTCGACGACCTCCGCGGGCGAGGAGCACTCGTACACGGTCGCCCCGTCACTCATCAGCGTCATGCGCTCGAGATCCTGGAAGCCGCGGGCCCGTAGGTGCTGCACCGTGGTGCGGATGTTCTGAAGGGCGACCCCGGTGTCGAGGAAGCGCTTCACGATCTTCAGCAGGACGACGTCCCGGAAGCTGTAGAGCCGCTGTGTGCCCGACCCGTAGGCCGGGCGGACGCTCGGCTCCACCAGGCCCGTGCGGGCCCAGTAGTCGAGCTGCCGGTAGGTGATCCCCGCCGCCGCGCATGCCGTCGGCCCTCGGTAACCGATCTCGCCGGCCGATTTCACGCCGTCCCCCGCCACCGCATCCGGCGCAGCCGGTTGCCTGATGGTGTGGCCGGCTGTACTCCCCTGCTGCGGATACGACCCACCCACTGCCGTACCGTCGCCGCTGCTGCTCACGCCGACCTCCGTCCTTGACCTGCCCACTCGAAGGTAGGCAGTCGCCCGGGGTGCGTCAACGATCGCCACACTCGGCACGCCGAGTGATAATCACCCTGAGGGTGGTTTCCCGTGACTCACGACCGGGAAAGGCTTGTCGGATGCGCTGGCGGAACCCCTTGGGACGTCACTGACTGTTCGTACCGAAGTCCTCCGGCGAGATCTGGTCGAGGAACTCGCGGAACTTCTCCACCTCGTCCTCCTGCTCGTCGGGAATCGCGATTCCCGCATCGTCGAGTACCCCGTCACTGCCGTAGATCGGCGTGCCGGTGCGCAGGGCGAGCGCTATCGCGTCGGAAGGCCGCGCGCTCACTTCGACTCCACTGGCGAAGACCAGCTCCGCGTAGAAGACCCCTTCGCGCAGATCCGTGATCCGGACCTCGGTGAGCTCCTGGCCGACGGCCTCGAGCACATCCTTGAAGAGATCATGGGTCAGCGGCCTGGCCGGAGCCATGCCCTGCTGGGCGAAGGCGATCGCGGTCGCCTCACCAGGACCGATCCAAATGGGGAGGTACCGGTCGCCTCCCACTTCACGCAGGAGCACGATCGGTTGGTTGGAGGGCATTTCCACCCGGACACCCACAACGTCGAGCTCGTTCACACAGCAACCCTAGGACGTGCTCGGCAGGTTTGGGTAGTCGGGCCCCCATCTCGATCAGTGGAGACGGATCCGCAGAGCGCTCTGGACGAGGGCCGAGTGCAGCCGCACGGACAGCTCGGCCAGTTCCTTCGCGGTGGCCTCGGCATGTGCCCTGGTCTGCGGATTCCGGTGCCGGCGCAGGGGTGCGACGACCTGCTCGATCAGCCCGGCCTCCCGGTCGGCGGCCCCTCGCATCGCGCGCAGATGACGCGGTTCGAGACCGAATCGCCCCAGATCCGCCACAAGCCTGGCAATGGTGACCGTCGCGGCGTCGTAGCCGCCACCCGGCGACGGCGCGACCAGACCGTACGACTCCCAGGCATCGAGGTCGCTCTCGGTCACCTCCGCGGCCGCGAGAAGCTCGGCACGGCCGATACGGGCAGCGGTGGCCGGGCCGGGCGCGCCGCTCCAGCTCCGGTCGGCCGTATCGGGCTCACCGCCCGGAGCCGGCAGGTTCACCTGCTCGCCCCGGGCCAGGGCGTCCAGGTGCTCCCGGATGACCCTCAGCGGAAGATAGTGGTCCCGCTGCATCCGGAGGACCTGAGCGAGCCGCTCGACGTCGTCAGGACGGAACTTCCGGTAGCCGGAAGGGGTCCGCTGCGGCTCGACGAGCCCCTCGGCCTCCAGGAAGCGGATCTTGGAGATGGTGACTTCGGGGAATTCGTCCCGCAGCTGCAGGAGCACCGTGCCGATGCTCATCGGGCGGTCGTCGGCGGTGGCGGTGCCGTGTCCGGCACCGCCCGTCGGTGTTCTCAGCATGGACCTTCCTGGGGTTCCCCCCGACGGAGCCGGGGGGCCGGGTCAGATGCCGCGCTGGCTTGCGTAGAAGACCAGCCGGTACTTGCCGATCTGCACTTCGTCGCCGTTGGACAGCGCGACGGAGTCGATGCGCTCACGATTGACGTAGGTGCCGTTGAGGCTGCCCACATCCCCCACGGTGAAGCTGCCGTCGGCGCTCCGGCGGAACTCCACGTGACGACGCGAAACCGTCACGTCGTCGAGGAAGATGTCGCTCTGCGGGTGGCGGCCGGCCGTGGTCAGCTCGCTGTCCAGGAGGAAGCGGCTGCCGGAGTTCGGCCCCCGTCGCACCACCAGGAGCGCCGAGCCGAGCGGCAGGGCGTCCACGGCTGCCTGTGCCTCGGGCGAGAGCGACGGTACCGACGTCTGACCGGTGGCCTCCGCCTCGTAGGCCTCGAGGCCCGAGATGGAGATGGTCGACGTCGTCTCCGAGGCCCGCTCGGGAACACCGCCGCGCAGCGGCGCGCCGCAGTTGGAACAGAACCGGCTGGCCTCGGCATTGCGGTGCCCGCACCTCGTACAGACCGGCATGGACGAAGCCTCCTGCCTCGGGGCGAACCCTCCACCCGTACTTGAGGTTGACGGTTCTCCGAAACCTATGCGGCCGGGACCGGCAGGGTCAACAGACGACGCGCCGGAACCACCCGAATTGTCACCCCCCGCACCTGTCACCTGATCGCGGAAGAGCGGGCGCTCGCCGCCCTGCTCCTCGGTCTGGCCATGGCGCGGTGCGCGATGGCGTGCGGCTTCATCGCGAGCGCTCTTGCCGAACAACTTCCCAAACAACTTCACGGGCGATTCCCCTTGACCGAAACAGACCCGCCCGTGGGGCAGGACGAACCCTGAATGAACACACCTGCCGACCCGGACATCTTCACAACGTCCGTATCCACTCGACAGTTTCCACCACGCACCGCCATTACGATGCGGCGACCCCCCGCAACCTCCTGCCCGAGTCCCCCGGCACTCATACGTCCCGGGTTCACTGGGTCGACGACCGAGAGTAGTCAGGCCGCTCCGCCGGTCGCAAGGCGTCGATGACGATGTCGTCGGACCGTGCCACGTGCACGGTGGCCTGCTCCTTCTCCAGCGTCTGCACCACACCGCCGGGGATGTTCAGCGCCGGCTCCAGATCCTGCGGCTTGCCGATGACCGTGAAGACGTACGGTGCGGTGATCTTGCGACCGTCGACCTTCACGGCCCCTCCGTCTCCGGAGAAGTACGTATTGGCCACCACGCGCACGCCGTTGATCTCGATGGCCTCGGCGCCGGCCGCCCGGAGCTCCTGGAGGGTGTCGAGCAGCATGTCGGCCTGCACCGCGTCGGCGGGGTCACTGATCGAGAGGGTGATTCCGGGGCCGTGCACCGCCACCGTACCCGCGAGGATGCCGAGTTGGCGCTCCTTCTCGACCGTCTGCTTCCGCGCCTCTTCCGCCTGGTCGGAGCTGTTCTCCAGCTCGGTGCGCTGGTCGACGAGGCGCTGCTTCTCGTCCTCCAGCCGCTGCGTACGGTCGTCCACCTCGTCGAGGATGCGGACCAGGTCCTCCTGACGGGCGCCGCGCAACGCACTGTTGTCGCTGTTCGACCGCACCTGGATGGCAAGCCCCAGGCCGAGGACGAACAGCAGTACCGCGACGATGAGTTGCGCCCGGGTGACCCGGGGCGGCCAGATTCCCGCGATCAGCCGCTGGCGCCCGGTCTGCTCCTCGGGAGCCGGCTCGGCCTGCCCGCCGTGCTCGTCGTGTTCCGCGTCGAATGCGTCGTTACTCATCCGCGTCACGCCCGGAAGACGTGCCGGCGGATCGCGGCGGCGTTGGAGAAGATCCGGATGCCGAGGACGACGACCACGCCGGTGGAGAGCTGCGCACCGACGCCCAGCTTGTCGCCCAGGAAGACGATCAGTGCGGCCACGACCACGTTCGAGAGGAACGAGACCACGAAGACCTTGTCCACGAAGATCCCGTCGAGCATGGCCCGCAGGCCACCGAAGACGGCGTCGAGAGCGGCAACCACCGCGATCGGGAGGTAGGGCTCGACCACCGCCGGCACTTCGGGCCGGACCAACAGTCCGACCACGACTCCCACGACGAGGCCCAGTACGGCGATCACGATGTGCCCTTCCCTGCGTCTGCCGCACCACTGCCGGTGTCTGCGGCCTTGTAAGGCTCTGCTGTCCGTACGATCAGGCTCGGCGCGGCCGGAAGGCTCACCTTGTCCTGGACGGAGATGCTGGTCCGGATGTCGAAGGTGTCCTTGAGCGCCTGCAGGTACTGGCCGTCGGCACTGTCCTGGAAAGCGGCGCCGAGCTTCTTCCCGTCCCCCACCGCCAGCACCGTGTAGGGCGGCACCAGCGGCTTGTTGTCGACCAGTATGGCGTCGCCCGCTGCGCGGATCGCCGACAGGGCCGTCAGACGCTGTCCGTTGATGGCGATCGCTTCGGCACCGGACTGCCACAGGCCGTTGACGACCCGCTGCATGTCCCGGTCGCGGACCCGCCCCGTGTCGGAGAAACCGCTGCTCTCGCGCGGTCCGCCACCGCCCTGGTCGGTGTCCTTCGCGTCGTCGACGACGAGCTTCACCCCGGGACCCTGCACCGGTGTCGCCCCGGAGAGCAGGGCGACCAGTTCGGCCTGGTCACCGCCGTGCTCCTCCAGGGCCTTGCGCTGGCGCCTGCTCACGTCGTCGCGGATCTCCTCAACCTGCGCCTCAAGGGTGTCGGCCGCGGACGTCTCCCCGTCGATCCGGTCGATGAGTTCCTCGCGCTCCTTGGCCAGAACCGGCGCGGCGACCCGCGCCTGCGCGGCACCGAGCGTGACGACCAGGGCCGCCAGCACCAGGCACGCCGCGAAGCCGAGCTTCGCCTTGACGGTCCGGGGCATCCCCGTACGCCCGTCCGCCTTGCGACGGGCCGCCGCCTCGGCATATCCGTCGTCCAGGCTGTGGTCCATCACATTGGTCAGCAGCGACATGGACGCGTCGGGGCGCGGCGGCGGCGAAGTGGTACTCCGATCGGGGGGCTGCTGCGACATGCCGCACATCGTCGCATGTCGCGGCGGCTACCGCCGAATGGCCCCACCGTTGCGTGGGAAGCGGCCGGGTGGATCCCTCAGCCGCACCGTGAAAGCCGGGCAGCGTCCGGAGGCCGGGGCGGCGCCTGTCGCCCGCTCCGGCCTCCGGCCACCTCACTGACCTGCGCTGTCGACGATCGCGGACCATTCGTCCAGGAGCGCCTGGGCAGAGGCGTCGTCCGGCCCTTCCGCCCACAGATGGGTGACGGCTTCGGCCCGGTCCGGCAGCACCATCACCCAGCGCCCGTCCGCCTCGACCACCCGTACACCATCCGTCGTGTCGACATTGCGGTCCCCCGCCGCCTCGACCACCCGGCGCATCACCAGTCCCTTGACGGCCCACGGGGTCGCCAGATCGCGCCGCAGCACATGGGCGCGCGGGATCCGTGCGTCGATCTGGCTGAGTGTGAGCTGCGTCCTGGCCACCAGTCCGATGAGGCGGACGAACGCGGCGGAGCCGTCGAAGACGCTGCTGAACTCGGGAACGATGAAGCCGCCACGTCCGTCTCCACCGAAGATGGTGCCTTCCTCGCGCGCCACCCTCGTCAGGTCGTCGGGCGAGGTCATCGTCCACTCCACCTGGGTGCCGTGGTACGCGGCGACCTGCTCGGCCACACGGGTCGTGGTCACGGGCAGCGCCACCCGGCCGCTACGACGCTCCGCGGCCACGAGGTCGAGCATGACCAGCAGGGCCCGGTCGTCCTCCACGATCCGGCCCCGCTCGTCGACCAGCGAGAGCCGTTCACCGACCGGGTCGAACCGGACGCCGAACGCCGCCCTCGCCGAGGAGACGATCTCCCCGAGCCGCACCAGCCCGGACCGCCGGGTCTCGGCCGACTCGGTCGGCCTGGACTCGTCGAGTCCGGGGTTGATGGTCAGCGCATCCACACCGAGCCGTCCCAGCAGACTGGGCAGGACCAGCCCCGCGCTGCCGTTGGAAGCGTCGACGACCACCTTGAGCCCGGCGTCGGAGATCCCCGCGGTGTCCACGTTCCGCAGGAGGGATCCTGTGTACGAGTCGAACACGCTGGACGGGAAGTGGAGGTCACCGATCTCACCGGGGAAGGCACGGCGGTATTCCTGCCGGGCGTAGACCCGGTCCAGCTTGCGCTGCCGCGCCTGGGAGAGGTCCGCTCCCCGTTCGTCGAAGAACATGATGTCGACGGAGTCGGGCACACCCGGCGAGGTGCGGATCATGATGCCGCCGGCGCTGCCGCGTGCGGTCTGCTGGCGGGCCACGGGCAGCGGAACGTTCTCGAGGTCCCGGACATCGATGGCACTGGCCTGAAGGGCCGAGATGACCGCGCGCTTCAGCGCCCGGGCGCCACGGGAGTGGTCACGTGCGGTGGTGACCGTGGAGCCCTTCTTGAGCGTCGTCGCGTACGCACCGGCGAGCCTCACCGCCAGCTCGGGCGTGATCTCGACGTTCAGGATTCCCGAAACGCCTCGCGCGCCGAAGAGGTGGGCCTGTCCGCGCGACTCCCAGATCACAGAGGTGTTGACGAACGCGCCGGCCTCGATGGTCTTGAACGGGTACACGCGGACGTTGCCCTGGATGATCGATTCCTCGCCGACCAGGCATTCGTCGCCGATGACCGCGCCGTCCTCGATCCGGGCGGCACGCATGATGTCGGTGTTCTTGCCGATCACGCAGCCGCGCAGGTTGCTGTGATCACCGATGTACACGTTGTCGTGCACCACGGCCTTGTGGAGGAAGGCGCCGCTCTTCACGACGACGTTCGACCCGATGACCGTGTGCTCGCGGATCTCCACCCCGGCCTCGACCTTGGCGTAGTCACCGATGTACAGGGGCCCCCGCAGTACCGCGTCGGGGTGCACATCGGCGCCTTCGGCCACCCATACGCCCGGGGAGATCTCGAAGCCGTCGATCTCGACGTCGACCTTGCGTTCGAGGACGTCCGCCTGGGCCTTCACGTAGCTCTCGTGCGTGCCGACGTCCTCCCAGTAGCCCTCGGCGACATAGCCGTAGATGGGCTTCCCTTCCTTCATGAGCTGCGGGAAGACATCGCCCGACCAGTCGACGGAGACATCGGCCTCGACGTAGTTGAAGACCTCGGGCTCCATGACATAGATGCCCGTGTTGACGGTGTCCGAGAACACCTGGCCCCAGGTCGGCTTCTCGAGGAAGCGTTCGACCTGACCCGCTTCGTCCACGATGGTGATACCGAATTCGAGGGGATTCGGCACGCGGGTGAGACAGACCGTGACCAGTCCGCCCTTTTCCTTGTGGAAGGCGATGAGGTCGGTGAGGTCGAAGTCGGTGAGCGCGTCACCGGAAATCACGAGGAAGGTGTCGTCCTTCAACGCCTCTTCGGCGTTCTTCACACTGCCCGCGGTACCGAGCGGTTTCTCCTCGTTTGCATAGCTGAGCTCCATCCCGAGCTCTTCGCCGTCTCCGAAGTAGTTCTTCACCAGCGAGGCAAGGAATTGGACGGTCACGACCGTCTCATTGAGCCCGTGCCGTTTGAGCAGGCGAAGCACATGCTCCATGATCGGCCGATTGGCTACGGGCAGGAGCGGCTTGGGCATACTTGAGGTCATGGGGCGAAGGCGAGTGCCTTCACCACCTGCCATCACGACGGCCTTCATGTCGGAAACGTCCTCCTTGAAGAGACGACGGTCTAGCCGACTTCGCCCGTCGGGGCAGCATCTGTGTCATCAGCCGCGGGCCGGCCACGTTGCGCGGCACCACATCAACGAGCTCAATCGGCTACTGCATCCGCCTTGACCAGCCAGCGGACCTGAACCACGTAGAGGATCCCTGCCCACCAGTAGAGCGTTGTACCCCATCCTGCGAACGCCCATCCGAAAATAGTGGCCAGCGATGCCAGCCAACCACTTCCGTCACTGAGCAGCAACAAGGGAAATGCGTACATCAGGTTGAACGTAGCCGCCTTCCCCAGGAAGTTCACCTGGGGCGGCGGATAGCCGTGACGGCGCAGGATTCCCACCATCACGAGAAGCATGAGTTCACGGGCGAGGAGTGCGGCGGTGAGCCACAGCGGAAGGATCTCCCGCCAGGTCAGGCCGACGAGCGTGGAAAGAATGTAGAGACGGTCGGCAGCCGGGTCAAGCAGCCGTCCGAGGCTGCTGATCTGGTTCCAGCGACGCGCGAGCTTACCGTCGAGGTAGTCACTCACACCGCTGAACATCAGCACCAGCAGCGCCCAGCCGTCACTCTGAGGGCCGCCGAACTCGGGGCGGAGAATCAGCCACAGGAAGACGGGTACGCCAACGAGGCGAGCCATGCTGAGGATGTTGGGGATGGTGAGTACCCGGTTCGTCTGAACGCGAGTCTCCTGGACCTCCACCCGGGGGCCTCCTGTGAGGAACGTGCCAATGATGCCCCCTGACCCTACCCTCAGCCATGGCCGGCACGTACACAGGGGTGTCCGAAGCGTCTGCAGAACGCAGAAAAGCCCCGTG
>NZ_JAELVH010000009.1 GCF_019399235.1 Streptomyces poriferorum
GCCACGGGCCGCGTCGAGCAGGCCCTCGCCGAAGCCGAGCGGGCCCGCGCCCACGCCGTACAGACCCTGGCCGCCGCCGCGCCCGCCCCCGCCGCGCTGGACGCGGCCCGCCGCAGGCTCACCGGATCCCTGGTCGAACTGCGCGAGGCGGAGGACACCGCTGCCGGCGAATGGTGGCAGCGCGCCCTGCCGCAGGAGGCGGTGCTCGCGGCAGAGCAGGCCGGACACCGTACGCTCGCGGCGACAGCGATACGGCAGGGGATGATCGCCCCGGCCCAGGAGAACGGAGCGGTGTGACCGACGACATCGTCGCCTCGGTGGTACGGCAGTGGCAGGCCGTGAACCCGGAACTCGACACCGGGCCGATGGAGCTCATCGGCCGCATCAACCGCTGCTCCGCCCTGCTCCAGCAGGCCGAGGACGCACCGCTGCGGGGTGCCGGACTGACCCGCGCCGAGTTCGACCTGCTCGGCGCCGTACGACGCACCGACCGTGAACTCACCCCGGGCGAACTGGCCCGGGAGACGTTCTCCTCCGGCGCCGCGGTCACCAAACGGCTCCGGGTGCTGCAGGAACGCGGCCTGATCGCCCGCCGCAGTGACGCCCGGGACCGCCGGGTCGCGCATGTCGGACTCACCGACGAGGGGCGGGAGCTGGTCGACGGACTTCTGCCGCAGCAGCTCGCGTACGAGCGCGCGGTGCTCTCCGGTCTCGACGCGGAGTCCCGCGACCGGCTCAGCGCACAGCTCAGCGAACTGCTGGTCCAGTTGGAGGGCCGGATCGGCGGCGGCCGCCGCTGACGGGCCGCGGTACCCGGGGCCCGCAGCCGGGCCCCGGGACCCCCGGGGCGGTTACCCGGTCGCGCCGAACCGGGCCGCCGACCGGTGCAGTTCCCCGGCGCGGCGCTCCAGCGCGGCCTCGTCGCCGCGGGCGGCCGGTGCGCACGCCACCAGCGCCAGCCGGTCACGCCAGGTGGCACCGGCCAGCGGTACGGCGACCGCGTGCAGGCCCGGCACCGACTCGCCGCGGCCGATCGCGTAGCCCCGGTCACGGACCCGGCCCAGCTCGGCGAGGAGTTCCGGCCGGGACGTGAGCGTCCCGGGGGTGACCGCGTCGAGCTTTTCCCGGGGATACAGGAAGCAGACCTGTTCGGCGGTCATCCGGGACAGCAGCAGCTTGCCGCCCGCCGTGGCGTGCGCGGGACGGGTGCGGCCCCGCTCCAGCATCACCCGTACCGGATGACCGGACTCCCGGCCGTCGGTGACCAGGACCTGATCGCCGATCAGCGCGGCGCTGAGCACGGTCTCACCGGTGCGCCGCGCGGCATCCTCCAGCACCGCGCCCACCTGCTCCCGGACCGGTGCGCCGAATCCGGCCGGGCGGCCCAGCCGCACCAGTTCGGGACCGGCCGAGTAGCCCCGCCCGGACGACTCCCGTGTGGCGAAGCCGCGACCCTCCAGGGTGCTGAGGACCCGGTGGGCGGTGGAGCGGCCGATGGAGAGCAGCCCGGCCGCCTCCGAGACGGTCAGCACGTCATGGGTGAGGAACAGCCGCATCAGCCGCAGGCCGGTGTCGAGCGATTCGATGGTGTAGTCCCGTGCCGGCTCCATCGGATGTCTGTTCCCTTTCGTGTCCCGGATGGGCATCCACCCTTGCGGTGGTCATCAACCCGCTTCTTTCGATCCGCTTCGATCGCATGTGCCCTTGTCCTGCTCCGTGGGACGCGATAACCCGCCCCCGCAGCGGAGTCGCCCGGTGATTCGCCCCGTCACCGTAAGGCTTGCGAGCAGGGCGTTGCCCGTCGAAGGCGGGACCACGGCGCGTCCGTCCCGCACAGCGGGACGGACGCGAGCGGTTGTCGCACACCCGGCCTTTAGTCACTCCACGCGCACGACTGTTTGCGGTGCGTGCGAAAACTCGTGAGTGTATTACCGCTGGAGCGCTCGCGCAGGGGGTTGGGTGAATGCGCCGAAGCACTGTTTCGATCTGACTAAGCTCACGCGCAGTGAAGCCGAGTTGATATGAATTCGAGCGCTTGTTCTCTACTGCCCTGCAAGTGCTGTACCTCCCGATTACCTCCCGAATCAACCGCCAGAGGTTTTAGATGGTTCGTGTTGAATCACCACCGATCGACCGAGAAACACCCGTCGTGCGCGCCGTGTTGCTGCCCGTCGTCGTGATGGCCGGCGCAACCGCCGCCGCCGTGGCGCTGGTTGCCGAGGCCGCGCGGATGCCACTCGTCTGGTACGGCGCCTTCGCCACCGCCGTGGTCGCCGTGCTCACCGCCGAACTCACCCGCCGCTCACGTACGAACCGGCGGCAGCGCGCCCACTACGAGCAGCGCGTCACCGCGCTGGAGCGGCGCATCGCCGGATATGACGAAGAGTCGGTACGGATCAGCAAGGAACTCCTTCCTGCGGCGATCCGCCGGCTGCGCGTGGGCAATTCGCCCGACGAGGTGCTGCGGGACGTCGTCGACAACGACGAGGTCTACCGCCATCTCTCCGACGCCCAGCGCTCGCTCGTCTACACAGTGCTGGACATCATCGACAACGAGGAGGCGACGCGTGACTCCGCGCAGCGCGCCTTCGTCAACGTCGCCCGCCGTGTCCAGGCGATCGTCCACCGGCAGGCCAGTGAGCTGCGGGAGATGGAGGAGCACCACGGACGCAACCCCGACGTCTTCGACGACCTCCTGCGCATCGACCACGGCACCGCGCTGATCGGCCGGCTCGCCGACTCCATCGCCGTGCTCGGCGGCGCCCGCCCCAGCCGCCAGTGGCCCAAGCCCGTACCGCTGTTCAGCGTGCTGCGCGGCGCCATGTCGCGCATCCTGGAGTACCCGCGCGTCGATCTGCACTCGATCGCCAAGGTCGCCATCATCGGCACCGCGGTCGAACCGCTCATCCACGCCTGCGCCGAACTCCTCGACAACGCCACCCGGTACTCGCCGCCGCAGACCCGCGTGCACGTCACCGCCGTCGAGGTCCAGACCGGCATCGCCATCGAGATCGAGGACGGTGGCGTCAGCCTCAGCGAGGAGGCCCGTGCCCGGGCCGAGAACATGCTCGCCAGGGCCCAGGCCGGCTCCAGCATGAACGACCTCGGCGAGTCGCCCCGGCTCGGCATGGCGGTCGTCGGCCGGCTGTCGCGGATGTACGACCTCCAGGTGTCGCTGCGGCAGTCCGCGTACGGCGGTGTCCGCGCCGTGCTCATCGTGCCGCGCTCCATGATCACCACCGGCCCTGCGCCCGGCATCGCCCACGGCATCGGCGCCACGTCGCGGCCCACCAGCGACATCGACCTCGTGGACATGAAGCACGTCGTCCCGGCCCGCAGCTCCCACCGCAAGCCGAGCCCCGTCGCCGCCCGTCCGGCCACCGGACCGGTCGCTCCCGAGCCCCGGCCCGTCACCCCGGCCGTCGCCATGGAGGACGAGGTCCCCGTGGTGACCGAATGGACCTCCGGCGGACTCCCGCAGCGCCGCAGCCGCGGCCGCGCGCCGCTGGGTTCGCACAACCTCCCCGCCCAGTCCACCGACACGGGCGCCGGACGGAGCAACGGCTACGGCAACGGCAACGGCAACGGTCAGGCCAACGGCAAGGAGCCGCCTCCCGGCATCTGGCTGGAGGCGTTCACCAAGGCAGCCAACGGCGTGCCCCGGGAGCCCGGGACAGACGAAGACTCCGACGACGCGTGGGACAAGGGAGACCTGAAGTGATCCAGCAGCGGGGCAACATGGACTGGATGCTCAAAGAACTCGCCGACGACGTCCCGGACATCCACCAGATCGTCGTGCTCTCCGCGGACGGCCTGCGCATCGCCCGGCACGGCGGCGACCCCGACGTCGCCGACCGGCTCGCGGCGGCCTGCGCCGGGCTGCAGAGCCTGGCCGCCGCCGTCGCCTCCGAAATCCCGTACAGCGACGGCAGGATGAGGCTCGTCGTCATCGAGGTGACCGGCGGGTTCTTCTACCTGATGGCCGCGGGAGCCGGCGCGTACCTCGCGGTACTCGCCGGGGAGACGGTCGACGCGGGCCTCGTCGGATCGCGGATGCGCGACATGGTCGTGCGGATCGGCGCCCATCTGACGAGCCCGCCCCGACACGACGGGCAGGCCGGATGAGTTCTTCCCGACGAGAACGCCGCAAGGCCGATCCGGCACTGAGCGATCCGGAACGGCTGTACGTCATCACCGGCGATCCCGACGGCAGCGAGCGGGCAGCGCTCGACCTGGTCACGATGGTGGTCTCGAAGTCGCAGCCGACGCCGACGGTCCAGCCCGAGCAGGCCGTGATCCTGCGGCTCTGTCAGGCGCCGTTATCCGTCGCCGAGATCTCCGCCTACCTCAGCCTGCCCTTCAGCGTGGTGACCTCGCTCCTCACCGAACTCCTCGCCACGGAACTGATCGAATCGCGCGCGCCGATCGTCCGCGCGACCCTCCCGGACAGGTCCCTCCTCGAAGCGGTGATGCATGGACTTCAGAAACTCTGACACGATCACGGGCCCCCGGAGCGAGGACGTCCTCCCCACCACGGCCACCGCCGCGGTGAAGGTCGTGATCGTCGGCGGGTTCGGGGTCGGCAAGACGACCATGGTCGGCTCGGTCAGTGAGATCCGGCCGCTGACCACCGAAGAGACCATGACCCAGGCCGGCGTCGGCGTGGACGACAACTTCGGGGTGGAGAGCAAGACCGCCACCACCGTCGCCATGGACTTCGGCCGGATCAGCATCAGCGAGGAACTGATCCTCTACCTGTTCGGTACCCCGGGCCAGGAGCGTTTCTGGTTCCTGTGGAACGGACTGTTCGAAGGCGCGCTCGGCGCCGTCGTGCTTATCGACACCCGCCGCCTCGAAGTCAGCTTCGACGTCATCGGGCGGCTGGAGGAGCGCGGTGTGCCTTTCGTCGTCGCCGTCAACACCTTCCCCGACGCGCCGAACCACCCCGTCGAGGCGCTGCGCAGCGCCCTGGACCTGCCGGACGAGGTCCCGATGATCGACTGCGACGCCCGGCTGCGCGCCTCCAGCCGCGATGTGCTGATGACCCTGATGCGCTATCTGCACAGACTGGCCGTCCCGCTCGGCTGACGTCGCCCGCACCCGATCCGCGCGCCCCCATCGCGTACCCCATCCGTCCGGCCCTTGGCAGACTGATCCCTGGAGCGATCGTGACATCCCCATTCCACTACGAACCCGGCGAGGCCACGGGGCCGGTTCCGCCCCCCGAGTGCCCGGCCCACGGCCTCGGTATCGGCCCCGGCGGCCTGCGACGCCTCTACGGCCCCGAGGCCGAACAGGACCCGCACGGCCTGTACGACAAGCTGCGCGCCGAACACGGCTCGGTGGCGCCCGTACTGCTGCACGGCGACGTACCCGCCTGGCTGGTCCTCGGGCACAGCGAGAACCTGCACATGACCCGTACGCCCTCGCAGTTCTCCCGGGACTCGCGCCGCTGGCGGGCGTTGCAGGACGGCAGCGTCGCGCCGGACCACCCCTTGGCGCCCATCTTCACCTGGCAGCCGATCTGTGTCTTCGCCGACGGTGCCACCCATGAGCGTCAGCGCGGCGCCGTCACCGACTCCATGGGCCGGATCGACACCCGCGGTGTGCGACGCCACGTCAACCGCTACAGCAACCGGCTCGTCAACGACTTCTGCCGGGAGGGCCGCACCGACCTGGTCACCGCCTTCGCCGAACGGCTGCCCATGATGGTGATGTGCGCCATCCTCGGCATGCCGGAGGAGTACAACGACCGGATGGTGCAGGCCGCCCGCGACATGACCCGGGGCACCGCGACCGCCGTCGAGAGCAACGCCTACGTGCTGGCCGCCCTGAACCGCCTCGTCGAACGCCGCCGCCGCGAACCGGCGGACGACTTCGCCACCTGGCTCGTCGAGCACCCCGCCGACATGAACGACCAGGAGGTGGCCGAGCACCTTCGGCTCATCCTCATCGCGTCCTACGAGGCGACCACCAACCTGATCGCCAACGTGCTCCGCATGGTGCTGACCGATCCGCGCTTCCGGGCCCGGCTCAGCGGCGGGCACATGACCGTCCCCGAGGCGGTCGAGCAGACCCTGTGGGACGAACCCCCCTTCACCGCGGTCTTCGGCCGCTGGGCGGTGGGCGACACGGAGCTGGGCGGCCAGCGCATCAAGGCAGGCGACGCGCTGATCGTGGGCATCGCCCCGGCCAACACCGACCCGGTGGTACGTCCCGACCTCGACGCCAACATGGAGGGCAACCGCGCCCACCTGGCGTTCAGCGGCGGCCCCCACGAGTGCCCGGGCCAGGACATCGGCCGCGCCATCGCGGACGTCGGCGTCGACGCCCTGCTGATGCGCCTGCCCGACCTCGAACTCGCCGTCAACGAGAGCGAACTGCGCTGGGTCGGCAACCTCATGGGCCGCCACCTGGTGGAACTCCCCGCCGAGTTCGCGCCGCGCGCCCCGCAGGACGACCGGGAACCGCCGTCCATGGGCAAGCCGAACCCGGCACGCCAGGACTGGGAGGTGCAGTCCGCGGTGCGGCACGTGGCGCCGACCCCGGTACGCGCCCCCGTCCCGTCGGAACCGGCGGCCGCGGCACCGAGCGCGCGTCCGGCCGGGGCGACCGTCGCCGTCGACGGATCCGTCGAGGGGCGGACCGGCGAGGGCTCCGCGGCGGGGATGATCCCGCAGCAGCGAAGGCCCGCCGCCCCGGCCAGGCTGTGGCGCGTCGTGACCCGCTGGTGGAACGGGCACTGACCGGCGGCGCAGCCGGGCGCGGACGGACGGCCGGCCACCGGCCGGTCGTCCGCGCCTCGTTCCACCACCCCACGTACCATGCGGAAGCGTGAAGCTGACAATTCTGGGCGGCGGCGGATTCCGGGTTCCACTGGTCTACGGGGCGCTGCTCGCCGACCACGCCGAGGGCCGGGTCTCGGCCGTCACCCTCTACGACACGGACGTCGACCGGCTCACCGCCATGGCCCGGGTCCTCACCGAACAGGCCGGCGGAACCCCGGACGCGCCCACCGTCGCCGCCACCACAGAACTGGACGAGGCGCTGCGCGGCGCCGACTTCGTCTTCTCGGCGATCCGGGTCGGCGGCCTCGCCGGCCGGGCCGCCGACGAACGTGTCGCGCTCGACGAGGGCGTCCTCGGCCAGGAGACGGTGGGCGCCGGCGGCATCGCCTACGGACTGCGCACCGTACCGGTCGCCGTCGATCTCGCCCGCCGCATCGCCCGGCTCGCCCCGCAGGCCTGGGTCATCAACTTCACGAACCCCGCGGGCCTGGTCACCGAGGCCATGTCCCACCACCTCGGCGACCGGGTCATCGGGATCTGCGACTCACCCGTCGGCCTCGGCCGCCGCATCGCCCGCGTGCTCGGCGCCGACCCCGACCGGGCGCGGATCGACTACGTCGGCCTCAACCACCTCGGCTGGGTGCGCGGGCTGTACGTCGAGGGCCGCGACGAACTCCCGCGCCTGCTCGCCGACCCGGAGCTGCTCGGCTCCTTCGAGGAGGGCCGGCTCTTCGGCACCGACTGGCTGCGCTCCCTGGGCGCGATCCCGAACGAATACCTGCACTACTACTACTTCAACCGCGAGGCGGTCCGCGCCTATCAGGACGCCGAGCAGACCCGTGGCTCCTTCCTCCGCGAACAGCAGGAGGGGTTCTACGGCCGGATGAAGGACCCGGCCACACCGGCCCTGGCCACCTGGGACCGCACCCGCGCCGAGCGCGAGGCGACGTACATGTCGGAGAACCGGGATGTCGCGGGTGCGGGGGAGCGGGACGAGAGCGATCTGGACTCCGGTGGCTACGAGCAGGTCGCGCTCGCCCTGATGCGGGCCGTCGCCCGCAACGAGCGGACGTCCCTGATCCTCAACGTCCGCAACCGGACCACCCTCGCGGTGCTCGACGCGGACGCGGTGATCGAGGCCCCCTGCCTCGTCGACGCGAACGGCGCCCACCCCGTCGCCGTCGATCCGCTCCCGTACCACGCCGTCGGCCTGGTCACCGCGGTGAAGGCCGTCGAACGCGCGGTGCTCGACGCGGCAGCGAGCGGCTCACGCGCCGACGCGGTCCGCGCCTTCGCACTGCACCCCCTGGTGGACTCGGTCTCGGTGGCTCGCCGGCTGGTCGACGGCTATACGAAGGCGCATCCGGGGCTCTCGTACCTGCGCTGACACATCCGGCCGGGTGGACGCCCGGGCCCGTACGGTCATGACGCCACCCCCGCGGTGAGGTCTGTCAGATCGGCGAGCAGTTCGGACACGGTGACCATGTCCAGCTCACCGAAACTCAGCGCATGGTCGGCGTCGCTCCCGTAGTCACCGGGCCGCTTGTCGAGCCAGACGGTTTCGAGGGTCTGGTCGGGGAACATGTCGACGGCCCCGACCGCGATGCCCGTGTCCAGGGCGACCACCAGGTAGCGGTCGTCGCCGATCCGCTTGGAGATCCAGCGCTCCACCCCCGCGTCCTGCGGCACCCCTCGCTGCCAGCCGCGGCGCTCCAGACCGAGGATCTGGCCCGTCGGCACCTTGAGGCCCTCGAAGCGGGTCAGGCGGTGACTGTCGGCTTCCTCCTCGGTCGGTGCGCACACGGCACGGGCCAGCTGGGGGAACGGCTGCAGGATCCCGCGGGCTGCGAACATCTCCGACCAGGTGGCCAACTCCTCGCCAAGGTGCAGGGGATGGGGCAGCCGCACGGCCGCTTCCCCGGAAAGGGCGAAGGTCTTGTCGCCGGCATCGGCGAACGTGCGGTCCTCCGTCACCCGGAACGTGGTGGTCGCCGCTTCCTCCTCGCTCAGCCACACCAGACGTCGCACCAGGTGCCACAGCAGTGGATGGCCGACGAACAACTCGCCGAACTCCCGCGCCGTCCAGGACCGGCCCGTCACCATCGCGGCCTCCAGCCGGCGCACCTGGTCGGACGCGACCGTCCGCACGTCCTTCTTCAGAGCCGAGAACCGCTTGCGCTCGGCCGGCGCCAGTTCGGCGTCGTCGCGCGCGCCCGGCTTGGGGAGATCCTTGCGGCGCCGGCCGTCGCTGTCCTGAACGTACGGGCGCAACTGCTCGTCGAAGCGCACCGTGAAGGTCCTGGTCCCGTAGTCGACGACCGTGGAACCGTCCGGGGCCAGACCGAAGTCGGGGACCAGCCGGTCGGAGAGTTGCTCTCCCGTGAGCCCGAGACCTGCGGCCACCTCGGCGATCTTCTCCGTGGACCGGACCTTCAGAGCCTTGAACCTCACCCGCTGGGAGATGCCGTGCAGATGCAGCAGAGCGACATCGCTGCCGATCGCCGCCAGCACGTCGAGGCCCTCGACCGCGCGGTGATGGGCGCCCTCGCCGGGCCAGGACCGGATCACCGGTGTCAGCCGGCGCACCGTCTCATCGTCACCCAGCGGGCCCAGGGCGTGCAGCACCCACGACTCCTCGGCGGGAAGGGCGGCGAGCCGCCACTGCTCGAAGAGCGCCCACGCGAACTCGGCCAGCGAGGCGGCGTCCGCCGTCCGCGTGACAGCGCCGAGGCCCGGGTACGGCTCACCGGGCACGGACATCGCCAGCATGGTCAGCACGTGGCGAGCCGACTCGTTCGGCAGGGCGCCGCCCGAGGTGACGGTGATCTGCGGCAGCAGTGCCGGATCCGCCCATTCCGGCACCGCCGGCAGAACGAGGGGCAGCGCCCGCTCCAGCGGATCAGCCGCGAGCAGCTCGGCCACCGTGTCGGCGGCCTGTGAGCCGTACGCCTCGGCGGCACCCCGCACCACGCCATCGCCGTGCAGCGCGGCGATCTGGACCAGGGCCTGCTCGGCGGCGCGGCGCACCCTGCCGGGCTTGCCGACGGCATCGGGTACCAGCAGCGGGGCAGCCCGCACGCCGTGCCGCTCGAACCACGAACGGGCGCTGGCCGCAGTCGACTTGAGCCGCGCGGACCAGTCGGCCATGTGCCGGGCCACCGACGCGTCGACGAAAGGAAGCAGCAGGGGTGCGAGGGAACTCGGCTGCCGGGGCACGACGCGCAGCAGCAGCGGCAGGGCGGTGAGCCCGAAGCGGGCGGCGATCGGCTTCAGCGTGTCCGCACCGTCCCACAGGTCGGTCGGGTCCCAGGCGGCGAGCAGTGGCGTGACCAGGTGCTCGGGCCCGTGGACATAGACCCACGCCGGCCGGAGGTCGTGTGCGTCCAGGCCGTAGCGCAGCGCGGCGGTCTCCTGCTCCCAGTCGCCCTTGGCGTGCCGTTGGGTGTACCAGCTCGTGGTGGCCGTCCACTG
Source organism: Streptomyces poriferorum (assembly GCF_019399235.1). Taxonomy (GTDB): domain Bacteria; phylum Actinomycetota; class Actinomycetes; order Streptomycetales; family Streptomycetaceae; genus Streptomyces; species Streptomyces poriferorum. The sequence goes on from NZ_JAELVH010000009.1 coordinate 10,260, forward strand.
CTCCTTTTCGCCGGGCAGCCACTCCACCGCGGGCTCGCTGACGGCTGTCAGCCCCGGCACGACCGTGGGCTTCGTTCCGCTCCGCTGCCGGGTCCATGGCGGAGCCGTCAGCACGGCCGGCAGGGCGTCGACAGGCGCGTCGTCCAGCCGGTTCGCCGGGTTGAGGAGCGGCTCGACGATCTCCGTCAGGTCGTCGGCGAGGGTCGGCAGGACCTGCTCCACCAAAGCGCGGTGGGCGGCGACGTGCCCGACCAGCAACTGACGCGTGGTGCTCTGTCCCGTACCGCCGGGAGCGCGGAGATCCGCGGTGAGCATGCGCAGCGCACGGACCGGATAGCGGCGCATCGCCTCCAGGAGGGCCGGGCGGACATGCTTGGTGTCCGCGTGGCCGAGCAGGAGGAGGAACGCCTCGTCGGCCGGGACCTCCGCGAGGGCGTAGGCGACCTGCTTCACGCGTTTCGCGGGGGAGTGGGCGCGGCGCAGTTCCTCACCGAGGAGCGGGGCGACGGCGACGCCGATTCCCTCGGCCGCCGTCGCGATCAGGGCGGTGCTGTGGCCGATGACGGGCTTGTGGGCGAAGGCCAGGGCCTGGTCGGCGGAGTTGAGAGAGCAGTGCACCAGGGTGAGGACGGCGTTGTCCTGTTGGGCGGTGACTGCGGGATCCGTACAGAGCCCGGCGACCCAGTCGGTCTCGCTCGGTGCCAGATAGGCCGTGACGATCTTCCGGTAGGTGTCGGCACGGCACCGGGCGAGCGCCTCGACCGTGGCCCGGTAGGTCTCCGTGTCCGCCGCGGCGAGCAGCGACCGCACCCGGTCGGCGGCCGGACGCCATGACTCCGTCCAGTAGGGCTGGGGGGTGCGGGTGCGTGATTCCAGCCAGGGGTCGTAGCGCTTGGATCCGCTCTGCATCCAGTGCGCCTCGGTCAGGAACAGCTCCACCACGGCACGGGCCGCGAACGGGAGTCCGCCCAGCCGTACCCAGCTGTCGGCCCAGGAACCGGCGTGCGGCGAGACGAGGCCGACGATGGCGGCCACGGCCGCCGCGCCCGCCGGTGAATGACTGCCGGCCAGGTGTAGCCGCGTCAGGTCCACGAGCTTCGCGTCACTGCCCGGTGCGTCCAGGAACTCCTGGATCCACGCCTTTTCCTCGGCCGTCCGGGCCTCGACGGCGTCCAGGTTCCGCTGCTGGGCCCGGGTGGGGGTGCGGACCACTCCACCGCGCCGGGGATTGAGCGAGCGCTGCCAGGCGGCCGGCAGCACGAACGTGTCCTCGTCGGGCAGCACCGCGGGATCACGGTCCACACCACCCGCTCCGTCCGCCCCATCCGCTCCGGTAACACGGAACTTCGGCGCACTGCCCTCGACGTACTCCGAGCGACGCACAGGTCCGCCCCCCTTCCCACCCGTTCGACCCGTGTTGCCCCGGGCTCTTCGATCAGTGGTCCCACAGTAGGACCGACCACTGACAACACAGCGTGACCGGTGGCAGGATCGGGCGGAGCGCAGGTCGGCCGCTGCGCGCGAGGTCCACCCCGCGCACGGCACGGGCGAACGGCGCCCCGGCGACCAGAGGATCAGGCGACCGCTTCGGCTTCCGCGAGATCCGGTTCGGAGCGGGTGCGGACCGGACGACCGTCCGCGTCGCGGCTGCGAGCCGGGGCGTGACCGGTGTGCTCCAGGTACGTCTGGGGAGCCCGAAGGGCCGGATCGTGGGGGTGTTGCCGGTCCGGTCCACCGGTGGCGCGGACGCCTGGCGGGAGCAGTCGGCGAAGCTGCCGCACCCCGTCACCGGTTCGCACGACGCTCATGCCGTGGCGGCCGGCGGCGAGAGGACGGCAGCCGTCGGCCGGCTGACCTTCCGTAAGCGAGCACACGGTTGGGGGCGGGGGCGTCGTCCCATGCCCGGGCCCCCAACCGCACGGAAACGCGCTCACGGAGCGGAGACGACGCTCGGCCCGCCCGTGGGCGCCCATGAAGGCGTCACACCCATCACCTGGCAGACCATGAGGAACAGCGGAATGGGCGGGGTGTACGGCGTGCGGCTGTCGGGCTGGTGGATCAGCCGGGGCCGTACGGCGGGAACGTACGCCCCGCGCGCGTAGGCGGCCTGCGCCGGCCAGTCCAGATCGAGGTCGGAGCCGGACGGCACGATCCACCACCAGCGGTCCGCGTCCGCGAAGACGCAGCCCGTACGCGGAAGATGGGACATCAGGCGGAAGCCGTAGCGCGCGGGCACGCCCACCGCGTCACAGCCCAGGCTCGCCGAGAGCGCGGCCGGCAGCGGCAGTTGCACCAGGCCGACGCCGGCGGCGCAGCCGGGTTCACGGGAGCGCCGGGATCCGAGCAGATGGGACATGGCGTTCTTCAGCATGAGTGCTCCGAGCTGTGCGGCAGTTCCGCCCAGACGATGCGGCCCGAGCCGTTCCCGGCGTCGCGGGACCCCCAGGCGCTGCACATCGCGTCGACGAGCAGCAGGCCGCGTCCGTGCTCGTCGTCGGCTCCGGCGCCCAGACGTGGCCCGCCGGGCTGGTGTCCTTGGTCCTGCACGGCTATGCGCAGCCGGGTCTCGAGGCAGCGCAACTCGCACACGACGCGCGCGCTGGCGGTGTGCACCACCGCGTTGGTGACCAGCTCGGACACGATGAGGACCGCCGCGTCGTGGGCGTCGTCGTCGAGCCGCCACTCGTCCAGGCGGGCCCGCGTCAGCCGCCGGGCACCGGCGACCGACTCGGGCTGCGCGGGCAGCGCGAAGCAGTATCTGAGCGCTTCCGTCCCGGGGCTGAGGTCCATGAGCCGGGGGATGAGCGCACTGCCAGGTGCCACGACCGAATCCTCACAGTGGGGGCTGTGTCACGCTTCGCGATCTTCCTGAAAGAGGGCGGGCATGACGAGTGAACTGGTTCACACCAACTCTCCCCCTGTCGCGAACACTTGGCAAGAGGCACTCTGAAAAATTCAGAGTGGCAGTGTTCTTGGTGGCACGCGCATGGCACACTGCTGCCAAACAGCGCATGGGGAGGTCTGAAGTGAGCGAACCGCGGTCCGCCCCGACCGTGGGTCAGGTCGTTCTCGGCAAGCGTCTGCAGGATCTGCGGGAGCGTGTCGGCCTGAGCCGGGACCAGGCAGCCAAGGTGCTCCGCGTCGCTCCGGCGACGATCCGCAGGATGGAGACCGCCGAGGTCGCTCTCAAAATTCCCTACGTGCAGTCGCTCCTGAGGGCCTACGGGATCGCCGAGGAGGAGACCGACGCCTTCGTCGACCTCACCGAGGAGGCCAACAAGCCGGGCTGGTGGCAGCGCTTCCACGACGTGCTGCCCGACTGGTTCAGCATGTACGTCAGCCTGGAGGGCGCCGCCAGCCTCCTGCGCATGTACGAGCCGCACTTCGTCCCCGGACTCCTGCAGACCGAGGACTACGCGCGCTCGGTGATGCGCACCGGAGCCATCGGCCAGACCAGGCCCGAAGACATCGAACGCCATGTGGCGCTGCGGATGGAGCGGCAGTCCCTGCTGACCCGGCCGGACGCACCGAGGCTTTGGGTGGTCATGGACGAGACGGTGCTGCGCCGCCCGGTGGGCAGCCCCGAGGCCATGCGCGCCCAGACCGACCGGCTGCTGGAAGCGACCGAGCTGCCCAACGTGACCCTCCAGATCGCCGAGTTCTCGACCGGCCATCACCCGGGCACCTACGGGCCGTTCGTCCTGTTCCGGTTCGCCGTACCCGAACTGCCCGACATGGTCTACAGCGAATACCTGACCGGGGCCGTCTACTTCGACGCGCGCCCCGAGGTGGCCTCCTACCTCGAGGTCATGGACCGCATGGCGGCCCAGGCCGCGACTGCACAACGCACGAAGGAAATCCTCCGGGACTTCCGCAAGGAGCTGTGATGACACCCATATACAACGGCATGCCGGCCGCCGATCTCGGCTCCGAGGGCTGGTACAAGCCGTGGAGCGGTGGCAACGGCGGCAACTGCGTCGAGGCGATGAAGCTCTCCGACGGAAGAATCGCCATGCGTCAGTCCGCCGACCCCGACGGCCCGGCCCTCATCTACTCCCACCGTGAGATCGCCGCTTTCATACAGGGCGCCAAGGCAGGTCAGGCAGACTTCCTCCTGACCTGACCTGACCTGACCCGACCCCATCGCGCGGGCGGTTCCCGGTCGCCGCGCACCGACCTCGTTTCTCTGTTCGCCGACGCACGGATCCAAGGAGCGCGCTATGACCGGGCACGAGCCCCCCGTCGAGATCGACACCAGCAAGCCGCATCCCGCACGGATGTACGACTGGTTCCTCGGCGGCAAGGACAACTATCCGATCGACGAGCAGATGGCCCGGCAGCTCCTCGCCGTGGACGCGCGCGGCCGTGACATGGCCCGCGTCAACCGGGCGTTCATGCACCGGGCCACCCGCTGGCTGGCGGAGAACGGCATCCGGCAGTTCCTCGACATCGGTGCCGGCATACCGACCGAACCCAACCTCCACCAGATCGCCCAGCAGACCGCGCCGGACGCGCGGATCGTCTACTGCGACAACGACCCGATCGTCCTGGCCCACGCGGCGGCCCTGCTGCGCTCCACCCCGGAAGGCGCCACCGAGTACATCCAGGCCGACGCCCGCAAGCCCGAGGTCATCCTGGAAGCGGCCGGCAAGGTCCTCGACTTCGACCGGCCGATCGCCCTGTCCCTGCTGGCGCTGCTGCACTTCCTGGACGACGAGGACGGCGCCGCGGAACTGGTGGACCGTCTGGTCGACCAACTGGCCCCCGGCAGCTACCTCATCCTCTCGCAGACCACCGGCGACTTCGATCCGGAGGGCGCGGCCGAGGCGGCCGCCATGTACAAGGCCCGAGGCATGACGCTGCGCCCGCGCAGCCGCGCCGAACTCACCGCCTTCTTCCACGGTCTCGAACTCGTCGACCCGGGCGTCTCGCTCTCCGCCGACTGGCACCCGGAGCTCGGCGAGGTCATCGACGTCCCGGGCGACGAACCGATCCCGGGGTACGCGGGCGTGGCCCGCAAGGGCTGAGCGGTGACGGGAAGCGCGGTGAGGACATCAATCGCCTCACCGCCCGGCTTCCCTACAGCTGTACGCCGTCACGCAGTACCTGTTGCGCCACTGTCTGCCGGGGCACGTGCAGCTCCTCCCGGATGCGGGCCAGACCCGACCCGTCGAGCGTGATCGCCGCAGGCCACTGCGGGGCCCGGACCAGTCGTTCGATGCGCAGGGCGCAGGAACCGCTGCCGGCGGAGCCGGGCCCGGCACTCGGTGCGTCCGGTCCGGAGGGCTGGGGCATGTCCTGCGCGCGCAGACGGGCCGCGTGCGCGTCGAGCATGTCCCAGAGATCCTCCTGCGGGGCCACGGAGGTGTGAGCCCTGACGATGGTGTGCTTCTCGATGGCCAGCCGGTGCATCTCGACGCTGACGGCACGTGCGAGGCGCCTGTCACGCAGTGCGGCGAGAGCGGCCTGCGAGGAAGCGGCACGGGCCGACGCGTCGTCCGCCTCGAACAGCGCACGCCGGGCGGCAGGTTCCGTGAGCCACAGCAGCAGGCGGGCCGTCGCGGCCAGGGCCGTCCTGGGAATCCACAGCAGCCACTCACTCTTCCGCGACCGTGCGTCGAAGCGTCGCGTTCCGTCAGCCACAGCGGCGGCGCCCAGGGCGACGGGGTTGATGCGCGGCGGCGTGGCGGAGGGCTCGCCTTCCTGCACGGCCCGCGACCCGGCTGTCAGGGACCTGAGGGCCGAGCCGACGAACGCGCCGTCCCGGACGTTGCGGGGAGCGCCCCCGCCCAGCGCCTGAGCCACGGCGGCAACACGCTGCTGAGGCGGGTAGGAGGCCCAGAGCGGGAGGCCCAGGACGAGGCAGCGTCCGCGGCGAAGGCCGTAGTGGAGGACGCTCACCGAGAAGTCCGCAGTCAACTGGACCGCGTCGACGCGTCGGACTCCGGCGAGGTCCGCCGTGCGGTGCAACAGGGCGAACAGGGCCGGTGCATCGGCTTCCCGCACGGTCGGCGCGTCAGGATCCAGCCGCCCGGGCCGCGGACGCATCGGAAAGGCCATGCCCAGCAGCAACACGCCGATCCACGGCTGGAAGAACGTGCGAAAACCGAGAACGGTCAACCGCAGGCCGGTGAGGAACAGCCCGGCTGTGACGAGATGGACAGCTCCGGCCACGGCGTACGCGGCTGCTGTCGCGAACCTGGCACTCGTAGTGCCGGCTGATCGGCTGTGACGGTCGGATTCCACGATGCCCCCCGGCGGTGAACGGCTGATGCCGCTCGAACACGCATCGATCTGATCAACATCGCGCAGGAAAGACAAGTGTTCTGAGCTCGTTCTGAGGGTGCGACCGGCGACGCCCGCCGCCCGGTCCGGTGCCGCCGCAGGTCACAATGGACCCATGTCCCGACGCACCGCACGCCCCAGGCGGCCCTCTGCCGCTCCCGTCTCCCCGGTCACGGCCGCCTCGCCGTGCCCGTGCGGGCTGCCCGCCACCTACGCGGAGTGCTGCGGGCGGTTCCACGCCGGGGCGGCGGCGCCGACGTGCGAGGCGCTGATGCGCTCGCGGTACGCCGCCTTCGTGGTCCGAGATGTCGCGTACCTGCTGCGCACCTGGCACCCGGACCACCGGCCGGCCGTCCTGGACCTCGATCCCGGACAGCGCTGGCAGGGCCTGGAGATCCTGGAGACGACGGAGGGCAGCGCCTTCCACACCACGGGCACGGTCACCTTCCAGGCGCACTTCACGGCCGGCGGCCACCGCGATTCGCTCCACGAGAAGAGCCGCTTCGTCCGGTACGAGGGCGCCTGGGTCTACGAGACCGCCGTCTTCGCCGACTGAACCCTCACGCGCGGGCCGGGACGAAAGCGGCAGGCGCCCGGTAGTCAGTCGAACACCGACACCCGCTGCCGGTGCAGGGCCGGCCGCTCGTACCCGTCGATCAGGGCCACGGCCAGATCCGCCTACGAGAGACGGGCCGACGGCGACTCGGGCACACGGTCCCCGCCGATCCGGTAGCGGCCCGACCGGATCCCGTCCGCCTCCCGCAGCGCAGGCGGCGTCAGCATCAGCCGGTCGACGGCGCCGCCCCGTGTGCGCAGCCGGTCTAGGCCGGCGGTATGCGCCGGGATCCCGCGCGGGTCGGACCGGCGCTCCCTCCGGGGTCGTACGCGGGTCAGACCGGCGCGCCCGCCGGGGCCGCCGGAGAGAGCTCCTGCGTCAGATCCTCCGCCAGCAGCCGCTTGGCGATCACGTCGACCGCGGCGCGCAGCCGGGCGTCGTCCGCCTGCTCCTGCTGGTCGCCCAGCTGCTCGGTGAGCCAGTGGGACCAGGCGTCGTTGATGGTCCTGGCCTCCCGGCTGCCCGCCTCGGTGTGCGTGAACAGATGGCCGTCCCCGGTGAGATAGCCCTCCTCGATCATCCGGTCGAAGACGGGTACCAGGACCTCCGGCGGGATCCGGTGCCGGGCCGCGATCAGCCGGAGCCCCGCGTGACCGACCATCCGGGTGAACAGCTCGACCTGCATGACCGCCCAGGCCCCCGCCATGTCGAGCCGGGTGTCGGACGAGGCCACGATCCGCCGGGCCGTGTCCGGGTCCACCCGCCGCAGGACCTTGGCCACCGAGAACTCCAGCAGCCGGGCCGAGTCCCCGGCGCTCGGCGACGCGAACCCGTCGCCCATGTCGGTCGAGGAGGCCCGTGCCGTGTCCCGCAGCTTCACCTCCTTCAGGAACAGCGCCACGACGAACCCGAGCACCGCGACCGGAACCGTCCACAGGAACACCGTGTGCAGGGTGTCGGCGTACGCCTGGGCGAGAGGTGCCGACTGGGCGTCGGGGAGGGAGTGCAGCCCTTCCGGGCTCTGCGAGGCCTTCGCCACCACCGCCGGATCTCCGCCCGCCCGCACCGCCGCCGCGACCCCGTCCTTGAGGTTCGGGCCGAGCGAGTTGGCGTAGATGGTTCCGAACACCGCCGTACCGAAGGAGCTGCCGAGCGTACGGAAGAACGTCACGCCCGATGTCGCCGTACCCAGGTCCGCGTAGTCGACGGTGTTCTGCACCGCGATCGTCAGCACCTGCATGCACAGCCCGATGCCGAGCCCCAGCACCAGCATGTACAGCGACTCCAGCCACACCCCGCTGTCCGGCCCCATCCGGGAGAGCAGGAACAGTCCGACCGCCATGACGAGCGAACCCACGATGGGGAAGATCCGGTACCGGCCGGTCTTGCTGACCACGTTGCCGCTGAAGATCGAGGCGGCCAGCAGACCCACGACCATCGGCAGCGTCCGGACCCCCGACAGCGTCGCCGAGTCCCCGTCCACGTACTGCAGATAGGTCGGCAGATAGATCATCGCGCCGAGCATCGCGAAGCCCACGATGAAGCTGAGGATCGAGCAGACCGTGAAGACCGGGTTGTTGAACAGCCGCATCGGCAGCATCGGTTCCTTCGCCCGGAACTCGACGAAGCAGAACGCGGCGAGGGCGGCCAGGCCGAGGGCGAACAGGCCGATGATGACGGGGGAGCCCCAGGCGTACTCGTTGCCGCCCCAGCTCGTCGCCAGGATCAGCGAGCTCGCACCGACCGTGACCATCGTGATGCCCAGGTAGTCGATGACCGGCCGCCCCGCCGCCTTCACGGACGGGATGGTGCGGGCCGCCGCGATGACCACCACGATCGCGATCGGGACGTTGACGTAGAACGCCCAGCGCCAGGTCAGATGGTCGGTGAAGAGCCCGCCCAGCAGTGGCCCGATGACGGTGGAGACGCCGAAGACGGCACCGATCGCACCCTGGTACTTGCCGCGGTCGCGCAGCGGGATCACATCGGCGATCAGCGCCATCGACGTGACCATCAGACCGCCCGCACCGATGCCCTGGAGGCCGCGCCACACGATCAGCAGGGTCATGTTGGTCGCGAGACCGCAGAGGAACGAACCGGTGATGAAGATGATCGCCGAGAGCTGGAAGACGATCTTCCGGCCGAACAGGTCGCCGAACTTGCCGACCAGCACCGTCGCCACGGTCTCCGCCAGGAGGTACGCGGTCACCACCCACGACATATGGGCGGCGCCGCCCAGGTCCGAGACGATCGTGGGCAGCGCCGTGCCCACGATCGTCTGGTCCAGGGCCGCCAGCAGAATGCCCAGCACGATCGTCGCGAAGACGATGTTCCGGCGGCGCGGATCGAGCAGGGGCGGTGCGCCGGCGGCCTGCGCGGCGGGGGCGGTCTCGCTGGCAGTGGTCACCTTCGCACCCTCACACCGCCCCCTGTCACCCGCATGCGGGGGACGGCCGGACGTGTCAGCCCAGCAGGTCCGTCAGTGACGTCTTCATACGCGCGACGAACGCCTCCCGCACCGGTTCACCCACCCGGTCCAGCGAGAGATACGGATTGAGGTCCTCCAGCTCGACGAGCAGCAGCTCGCCCCCGGCGGTCCGGCACGCGTCGACCCGCTGGATGCCGTGGTCGAGGGTGTTCCAGGCGATGAACGCGCGCGCGAACGCCAGGTCCGCCGCACTCGCCCCGTACGGCTCCAGCACCCACCGCTGCTCCGGGTGCGGTGCGTTCAGCGCGTACTGGAAGTCGTGGTCGACGAAGTAGAAGGACACCTCGTAGCGGAAGTCGATCCGAGGCTGGACCAGCTGCGTGCCGTCCGCCCCGGGCGGCAGTTCAGGGGTACGCACGAACTGCAGCCCGACCGAGTCCGCGCCCAGCTTCGGCTTGATGACATAGCCCTCCGCCTCGGGCAGCAGCCCCAGATCCGCCGCCCGGTCCACCGTCGGGATCACCGGATACCCCGCCCGGCTCAGATCGACCAGGTACTGCTTGCCCGCCATGTCGCCACGGCCGGTCAGCGGGTTGTAGACCCGCGTACCCAGCTCCCGGGCCCGCGCGCAGAACGCGTCGTAGGCCTCCTGGTAGTGCAGCACCGGGCCGCTGTTGCGCACGACGACGGCGTCGAAGCCCTCCAGCAGTGCGGCGGCGTCGCGGGGGTGACAGAGAGCGATGTCGAAGTCCTCGCGCAGCCGCGACGTCAGGTGGATGTCCTCGTCGCAGTAGTGGCGTCCGCGGGCCTCGTAGGCGAGATCGGTGACGAAGAGAACGGACGGGCGCGGGCCGGCGGGCATGGTTCCCCCAGGGGGTGTCAGGTCGGACGGTGGCTCAATAACCTTGGCAGCGTTGCCCGTCAACGACCCTGGAGCGTCATGACGTCTGCCCCACAAGAGTCACTCGCCTCGCAAGCACCACCCGTTCCCGACATTCTCTCGCCCGCCTTCGCCGCCGATCCCTACGGGGCCTACCGGATCATGCGTGAGAGCCACCCGCTGATCCTGCACGAGCCCACGAACAGTTACGTCGTCTCCCGGTACGAGGACGTCGAGCGGGTCTTCAAGGACAAGGCCGGGGAGTTCACCACCGACAACTACGACTGGCAGATCGAGCCCGTCCACGGCAGGACCATCCTCCAGCTCAGCGGCCGCGAGCACTCCGTACGCAGGGCCCTGGTCGCCCCGGCCTTCCGGGGCACGGACCTCCAGGAGAAATTCCTCCCGGTCATCGAGCGCAACGCGCGCGAACTGATCGACACCTTCCGGCACACCGGTGAGGCCGACCTCGTCGACGCGTTCGCGACCCGCTTCCCCGTCCTCGTCATCGCCGACATGCTCGGCCTGGACAAGGCCGATCACGACCGCTTCCACGGCTGGTACACCACCGTCATCGCCTTCCTCGGCAACCTCGCGGGCGACCCGGAGGTGGCGGCGGCGGGCGACCGGACCCGGCAGGAGTTCGCCGAGTACATGATCCCGGTCATCCAGGACCGGCGGGAGTCACCCGGCGACGACCTGCTGTCCGCGCTCTGCGCGGCAGAGGTCGACGGTGTCCGGATGAGCGACGAGGACATCAAGGCGTTCTGCAGCCTGCTGCTCGCCGCCGGTGGCGAGACCACGGACAAGGCCATCGCCTCGATCTTCGCCAACCTGCTCACCCACCCCGAGCAGCTCGCCGCCGTACGGGAGGACCGCAGCCTCATCGACCGGGCCTTCGCCGAGACGCTGCGGCTCACCCCGCCGGTGCACATGATCATGCGACAGACGGCCACGGACGTGGAGCTCGGCGGCGGCCGGGTGCCCGCGGGCTCGACCGTCACCTGTCTGATCGGCTCGGCCAACCGGGACGCGGCCCGGTACCGCGACCCGGACCGCTTCGACATCTTCCGCACCGACCTGACCAGCACCACCGCGTTCTCCGCGGCCGCCGACCATCTGGCGTTCGCCCTCGGCCGGCACTTCTGCGTGGGCGCGCTGCTGGCCAGGGCCGAGGTGCGGACCGGGGTGAACATGCTGCTCGACGCGATGCCCGACGTACGGCTCGCGGACGGGTTCACCCCGTCCGAGCAGGGCGTCTTCACACGGGGCCCGGCCTCGCTGCCGGTGCGGTTCACCCCGGTCGCCGGGTCCTGACCTCACGTCGGTGTCCGGTCGCCGGTCGGGTGACCTCGCATCGGTGTCCGGTAGCCGTTCCATGAACCCGTGTCAGCGGATGTGGCGTCCCGAGATCGCGCGCGCGATGACCAGGCGCTGGATCTCGCTGGTCCCCTCGAAGATCGTGTAGATCTTGGCGTCGCGGTACATCCGCTCCACCGGATGCTCGCGGCTGTACCCGGCGCCCCCGAGGATCTGGACCGCCTTCTCCGTCGCGGAGACGGCGAGTTCACCCGCGCGCAGCTTGGACATGGAGCCCTGGCCCGCGTCGAAGGTCCGGTCGTTGCGGGCCATCCAGGCGGCCTGCCAGATCAGCAGCCGTACGGACTCGATCTCCGTACGGATGTCGGCCAGCGCGAACGCGATCGACTGGTTCTCGATGATGGGCCGGCCGAACGCCTCGCGTTGTCCGGCATACTCCAGCGCGTACTCGTACGCCGCGCGTGCGATGCCCAGCGCCTGGGCGCCGACGGTCGGTCGGCTGACCTCGAAGGTCGCCATCGCCGCCTGGCCCTTGGCGTTGCCGCCCTCGCGGGCACGGGCCAGCCGTGCGTCCAGCTTCTCCTTGCCCCCGAGCAGACAGTGTCCGGGCACGCGGACGTCGTCGAGGAAGACGTCCGCCGTGTGCGAGGCGCGCAGGCCCAGCTTCTTGATGGTGCGGCTCGCCTCCAGACCCTTCGTGGCGGGCGGCACGATGAACGCCGCCTGTCCGCGGGCCCCGAGCGAGGGGTCGACCGAGGCGACGACGACATGGATCTCGGCGATCCCGCCGTTGGTGATCCACGCCTTCTGGCCGGAGAGCACCCACTCGTCCTTGGCCTCGTCGTAACGCGCCTTCGTGGCCATGGCGGAGACGTCGGAGCCGGCCTGCGGTTCGGAGACGCAGAACGCCGCCACCTTCGGGTCGTCCTCGTCGCCGTAGCACTGGGGCACCCACTCGGCGAGCTGGTCGGGGGTACCCGAGGCGAAGATGCCGGCGACGGCGAGGGAGGTGCCGAAGAGTGCCATGCCGATTCCGGCGTCGCCCCAGAACAGTTCCTCGTTGGCTATCTGGAGGGAGAGGCCCGAGGGGTCGCCGTACATGTCGGCGAGGGACTCGAATCCGTACAGACCGATCCGGGCCGCTTCCTGGATGACGGGCCAGGGCGTCTCCTCGCGGGCGTCCCATTCGGCGGCCGCGGGGCGCACCACCTGGGCGGCGAAGCCGTGCACCCAGTTGCGCAGGTCCTGCTGCTCCTCGGTCAGGGCGAGGGAGAAGTAGCTCATCGGCCTCAGGCCTTCGGGATGTCGAAGTAGCGGGTGAGGCCCGAGGCGAGGCCGACGTCGCCGGCCACCTTCAGCTTGCGCATCATGAACATCGTCACGGGATTGCCGTTGCCGGAGACCAGCTTGAGGAACTCCGCGTCGGCCATCACCAGCGTCGTGCGCGGCTCGGCGTCGGAGCGGCCCTCGCTGATGGTGCAGGCGCCGTCCGCGATCGCGGTCTCGTAGACCGTGTCGGTGTCACCGGTGATCTTCCAGCGGATCAGCGCCTTCAGCCGGCCGGCCGCCTCCGGGCGGAACTGCTGCTTCATCCGGCCGAAGACCTCGCCGAGCACCCGGGCGCGCAGCTCGCCGTGCATGACCTCGCCGAGCTGCTTGGCGGACAGGCCCTTCACGATCCGTGCGAACTCCTGAGGGGAGACGGCCGCGAAGTCGAGTGCGGTCAGTTCGTCGGTGAGGTTGCCGCTGCTGTTGTCGGCCACGCCAGTTCCTTACTCCAGAGTCAACTTACTTCCGAGTAAGGTAAGCGCGTGACGCCGCCTCCGCAAGACGGAGGTGCTGGGGGGAGTCACCAGGAGCTGCCGGGGCGCACTGCCAGCCGGGGGTGGTGGGCGGCGAGCACCTTGTTGGCGCGGGCCAGCTCGGAGAGGGCCTGCTCCCGGTCGGCCTGGTCCTCGATGTCGAGCCGCGGGCCGCGGAAGCTGCGGACCTCGCGCGCGGCGCACTCGGCGTCGAACTCCGCCTCCAGGATGTGCGCCGGGATGCAGGAGCCGATCAGCGCCGCGATGCGGTCCGGGATCGGTACGGGGACGAGCAGGTGTGAGGCGGTCATGGGGGTTCCCTCTCGAATGGTGGCCAGGAGGTCGGGCGTTGCGCCGCCGGGTGGGCGGACGACTCCTCCATATGTACGGGACGCAGTTCCGGGTTTCTCGTTGAGAACGTCTCCGTGTGGCAACCGTTCGCGACTGACCGGCTATTTCCGCTTACCCATAAGTAAGTTGACCCGCTGTGCCGTACCGGCCCCGGCCCGCACGGCCCGAGGTCTGCTCAGCGGGGGATGTTCTCGCTGCGTGACCGCAGCTGGAGCGCGCGCAGCACCGCCTCCGTGGAGAACCGGCTTTCAGGATCGGTGAGTTGTTCGCCGAATATCGTCTCCAGGTTGCGCATGCGGTAGCGCACGGTCTGCGGGTGCACTTCGAGCAGGGCGCCCATGTGTGCGGCTGTGCCCCGGGTGTCGAGCCAGATGCGCAAGGTCTCGATCAGCCGGTCCCGCCGGGTGGCGGTGATGCCCGAGATCGGGGCGAGCTCCCGCTGGGCGAGTTGGTCGAGCAGTGCGGGGTCGGACAGCAGCCAGAGCGTGACCAGGTGGTTCTCGCAGAGCGCGAGTGGCGCGTCGTCGATGACCCCGCTGTCGATGAGTTCCAGTACCCGCCGGGCCCAGCGGATGGAGTCGGAGGCCTGCGCCGTGGGAACGGTGGGGCCGATCGCGACCCGGGTGCCGATCAGTGCCCGCTCGAGCATCTGTCTGCGTGCCTCGTCGAGCGGTCCCGGTATCAGCAGGTGTGGTTGCGGGCTGCTGAGGTCGACCAGCATGTCGCGGTCCGCGTCGACGCGGTCGAGCCCGGCGGGGGCTCGCGCGGCGACCAGGGTGACCTGTTCGGGCAAGGGCCAGCCGGTCTGTTCGCACAGCTCGGCGATGGCGGTGCGCGGGACCGGCCGCCCGGCGAGGATGAGATGGAGCAGGCGCCTGCGCGTGGCCTCGCTCTGCTCGCCCGACTGGGACTGGACCTCGAGGAAGCCTTCCCGCGACAGCGATTCCAGTTCGTCGACATAGGCGAAGAGCGCGTCGGCGAAGCTGAGCATGAGAGCGGGCGAGAAGCTGTAGCTCCGGCCGACCTTCTTCGCGCGGCGCAGCGCCACCCGGGCGCCGAGGCGGTAGGCCCCCTGAAGCGCCTCCATGCTCCGGCCCTCGTAGGCCTCGAACCGGCCGAAGCGCCGGCACATGTCGTCGCGCAGGCTGGTGGACGTGGAGGGCTCCGCGACCAGGTCGACGAAGGAGGCGAGGCTCTGCTCCACGCCGACCCGTAACGCCTGTCCGTTGGGGCCGTCGAGCAGACGCGCGTACACCGGATACGCCCGGGTCACCTCGACGCCTATTTCCTTGATGAGACTGGGAAGTTCGGGCCGCATGATTGCGGCGAACTCCTGCGGGAGAGGGCCCAGCGGATCGTCGGCGTCGGACGGATGAATGCGGTGCGGCATGACTTTCCCCTTGCTCTCCGGCGCCCGGTGGGGGTGAGGCAGTGGGGGAAAGCGCTCCCACGAACCGACAGGTGCGTACCAAGTTCGCGATGAAGATAGACCAAGTCGGGCATCGTGCACACCACTTGAACAAGATCGAAGTGCAGGGGCCACACATCCTGACCGCGTTGTGGTACTTCCGTGCAGGTGGGGCGCGAATACTCACTTCAAGACAATGTTTTCCGGCCGCTTACTCCTCTCGCGACAATTAAGTAACCCTGGGTAATGGGGAAATTGGGCGGGCTCGGCCCGATTCGTCGCCGAGTGCTCCGGGAGTCGGGAATCCGCATGCCTCCGGAGGGTTTCCGGGGAGGGGGTGCGGCAGGTGTCCTGTACCGTTCGCAACCGCCGTGTGCTCGGGGATTTCCGGCGTCCTGGCATGGGGGCTCGCGCGCCGGGAGAGTTTTCGGAGGCGCACATTCCGATATTCGCGCCCGGCCGGCCACCGGTACGCCGGCCTTACTGTCCGTCACGGACCGGGCTGGGTGGCCCGGAGACGTCGCGGGTCCCGGCGGCCTCCCCCCAAGCTGTCGGCCTCTCGCGGATCTCGTGCTGCCGTGCGGGTGGCACCCGTGTGCGGGGCCCGCGCACATTCGGTACGGGGCCGGCTCCGCCTCGCTTGACCAGTGATGCGCGAGCCCCTGGCCGCACGAAACGGTGGGGGCGTGCGTGTATGTGCCGGCTCGGGTGGCCGGGGTCGGCCCCCGTCCGTGGCCGGGAAACTGCGCAGTAAGTGCTAAGCCGTTCAATTGAATTAGTGACCTGCGGACGAGGAAAAAATCTCTTACGGAGAATCTTGACCAGCAGGATTGTGCTCAAAGTTTCCCGCAAGTAACGTCCCGGCCTGTCACAGAACGTGTGTGGCTGAACAGGGCACGGCCCTCACGCAACACGGTTCATCCCGCACTTCCTGCCTCGGCGCAGGATTCCTGGTGCGTCCCCACAACAGTGCACCCGCATTGTCGAATCGGAGGAACTACTGTGCGCAACTCCCTCAGAAGGCTCGTGGTCGCGACAGGCGCCACCGTCGCCGCTGTCGTTCTCGCCGCCCCCGCAGCAACGGCCGGCGCCACGGCCGTGTGGACTGTCGGTCCCTCGTCGCCCGAGACGTTCTCGGCCACCGCCACCAGTGCGGTGCTCACCCTCAACAGCATCCCGATGACATGTTCGGGGTCCGCTGCCGCCGGCACGCTGACCTCGGCCAGTGGCACCACGAACGTCCAGGTGGGCACGATCGCCCCGCTGACGTTCAGCGGCTGCACCAGCCCGTTCGGCACCGTGACGCCGACCACCAACACCTCGCCGGCGTGGCGCCTGGTGGCCAACACCTACAGCGGTGGGGTCACCAGCGGCTACATCGACGGTGTCCAGGCGACCATCAAGGTGCTCACCTGCACCTTCACGGTGACGGGCCGGGTCGCGGCGACCTACACCAACTCCACCGGCAAGCTGGCGGTCTCCAACAACGCCACCTACAAGCTGTCCGTCGCGACGATCAGCGCCAGCGGCTGCAGCGGCATCGCCAAGGTCGGTGACGTCCCGACGTTCACCTCCTCCTACGGGGCGGTCACCCCGGCCGGCGGCACGACCAAGCCGACCATCGTCTACAGCTGATCCGGCCACCGCACGATCCGGCCGGAACGGGTCCGCGCGGCGGGGAGCTCCCCGCCGCGCGAGCCGCCGTCCGGCTCGCCCGAAGGGAGACAGCGTCAGTGATGCCCATCCTCGCGCCGGGGGTCCGGCGCCGAACCACGGCACGCGGTGCGGTCGTGGCGACCGCGGTGCTTCTGGGCGGGATGCTGCCAGGAGCCCAGGCGACGGCCGGGGATCACGAGATCGATGCCCACCTCGTGTACACCTGCGACTTCGCATCGGGCGAGCAGCAGGTCCAGGTGGGTGTCACCGCGACTGTTCCCGACTCCGCCAGGGCCGGTGAGAGGATCACGCCCACCGACGTCGTGACGGAGGTGACCCTTCCGGATGCCGTGGTCAAGGAACTGGCCGGGGCGGGCGCGGTCACGCTGGGCGCCGAGACCCGGCTCACCACCCGGGTCGGGCAGCAGGGCCACCGTACGGAGACCGAGTGGCTCGGCACGACCGGCACCGCTGTGCCGGTTCCCGCCTCGGGGCCGCTGACCCTGAGATCGGCCGGCGAAGTCCCCTTCGTCAGGCCTCTTGCGGCGGGCGACCTCACATTCGACGCCCTCGGGCTCGCGGGTGTGCTGACGCCCAGAAAGGCCGACGGAACCGCGGTCGAACCGGCAGCCACGGCGGCCGGAGGAACCGCGGTCGAACCGGCCGCCACGGAACTCGCCTGCACCCCCGAGGCCGATCAGCCGACCGGTCTGGGAAAGGTGCGGATCACGGGCGAGGAACCCGGGATCACGCCGGAGCCCACCTGGCCCGGTGACACCGGGAGCGGTAAGGCCGAGGCCAGGCCGAAGGACCTTGCCGCGCCCGAGGTCGGCGCGCGCAAGGAGCCGTCGGCCGCGGCCGAAGCGGCGCCTCCCTGCGTGGGTGACCCGAACGACGGGCTCAACATGGTCGCCTACGTCACCGGTTACGCCGACGTGACGAAACTCAGGAGCGCGACCAAGTTCCCGCTGGCCTGCGCGCAGATCACCCAGGGGGAGACCCGCCCCGACTTCTCCCAGCCCGGCTTCCTCCACATGTACCAGGACTCCGCCGTGGTACTGGACTACCAGGGCAAACCACAGCTCCCACCGGCCTCGGGGACGTTCCTGACCTTCGGTTTCATGCCGACCACGGCGGTCATGGAGATGACCCAGATACCGCCGAAGACCGGCGGCGACGGCCTCCTCGTCCCCAACATCAAGTCCGACATCGCGATCGATCTCTCGAACAACTCCAGCAAGAACATCACGGTCATCACGATGGACTTCATGCTGCGGCTGCGTGATGTCGAGGTCAACGGCGTACCGATGGACGTCGGGGACTCGTGCCGCACGAGCAAGCCCTTCCGCCTCACGCTGGAGGGGCGGATGACCATGACGCCGGAGGGCGTCATCGACGGATACACCCTGGTCAGCGGTGGTGTGCTGACCGGTTCGGTCACCATCCCGCCGTTCAGCGGATGCGGAACCGCCGGTGAGGACCTCGACAGTCTGTTCACGGCGTCCATCTCCGGCGAGTCCGGCTACGTCAAGCAGACCCAGGGAGCTCCGTGCGCGACCGTGAGCGCCGACCCCACGTACTGCACGCCTGAGGGGCAGCCCGTCAACGTACCCGTCGCGGAGCGCTGAACCGGCTCGTCCCGCGCAGGCCCCCTATCGCACCGCGTCCGGCATTCCACACTGATGCGCGAAACGAATCGAGGAACAATGAGACCTGTCCTGAAGAGCTGGCGAACCGGCCTTCTCGCGGCCGCGGCCACCGCGGCACTGGTCGTACCGGTGATCGCCTCGCCCGCCGGTGCGGCAGCGGCGGCCCCTCAGCTCAACGGAAACTGGGCGCCGTTCAACCGGTGTCCGGTGGACGCTCCCGCCATGCTGGCCACGGACGGCGATGCCGAGATCGCCCTGTGCGTGACCTCGACGTCCCCCAGCGGCACGATCAAGCTCGGCAACACCACCGCGACGACCGGGGCGACCAATCTCCAGTTCGGCGTGGTCCAGCACCCGGCCGAGGGCACCTACAGCGTCGTGCCGCCGGCCGCCGGGTCCATCATCAGTGACCGGACCACCATTCCCGGCGGTCTGATCGGGCTGATGTGCCCGAGCGACATCCCGTTCGTGACGTCCATCTGCAACCAGATCACCAACGGCACACTGAACAAGGTCACGGCCACGGTCGAGTCGGCGGGAGCGCCGAAGGACTTCGACCTGGTGGCGGGACTCAGCTCCGGACCGATCGTCTCCCTGCCGATCAGGATCCACCTGGAGAACCCGTTCCTCGGCTCGGGCTGCTACCTCGGCTCGTCCTCCAACCCGATCGTGCTGCACCCGGGCAATCTGAGCCAGCCGGAGCTCGGCGTGACGCTGTTCGATCCCAACGGGGCGACGAACCCGGAGGGTTCGCTGATCCAGTTCGCCCTGACCGGCGCCTCCCAGGGTGACAGCACCTTCTCCGTACCCAAGTCCAGCGGCTGTGGGCTGGGTGGCCTTCTCAACGGTGTGCTCGACCTCAAGACCGGGCTGCCCGCGGGGTCCGGAAAGAACAACCTGGTGCTGAACAACGCCTCGACGTACACCGTCGGCCTGACCGCGCCCGGCGCCGTCGTACCCGACGCCGGAAAGATTCTTTCCGACAACTGGCATTCCGCTGTGAAGTAACCCGCCCCTCCCGGGCCGGCCGAAGCGGATTTGTCACTTCGTGCGTGCCCCATGCCGTCCCGTGTTCGCGCCCGCCCCGGTCAGGTCACTCCTGGCCGGGGCGGGCTGCGTCCTGCCCAGGGGCGGCGAATCGTTTCCGCTCGAAGCGCCCGGCCCTCCGGAAACAACTCACATCCGGATAGGTTTCGAAAGCCCGTTGCTCACTGCGGGACAAGAAATCCGCACCCGGAGATACCGGTCGAGAAAGTTCATGAACCAGTATTGCGAACTCAGGTTACCGGGCCGTAGCGTCCGCACTGAGGGGGGCGACAGCCATCTTGTCCGAAAGGCGTGAGGCTCGGGCTCCTGGCGGGTCCGGACCACCGGACCGAAGGCCGGGGCCAGGTGCGCAGATTCTGACAAGCCCACCGAGTGGGATTGTCAATCAGTGACAAGTGGTCCGACCTGAGCCATCGATTCACCGATCTCCGCTGCTCAACGGCTTGTCCTGGCGGTTTCGGCGGACATAACGTGCGCCTCCTGATGCATGTGTGACGAGCCGCCATTGGATTTCTCAGAGCCGGAGTGCTGACTGATGACTTCGTTCACCGACACGTCGAGGGAGGGCCGATGGGAATCGAAGTAGTCGTGGAAGGCCTGACGAAATCCTTCGGAAAGCAGAACATCTGGCAGGACGTCAGCCTCACTCTCCCGGCCGGCGAGGTGAGCGTCATGCTCGGCCCGTCAGGAACGGGAAAGACCGTCTTTCTCAAATCCATCATCGGTCTGCTCAAACCTGAACAGGGCCGCGTCCTCGTCAATGGCGTCGACATGGTGAACGGTTCCGAGCGGGACATCATGGAAGCCCGCAAACTGTTCGGCCTCATGTTCCAGGACGGTGCGCTCTTCGGCTCGATGTCGCTTTTCGACAACATCGCGTTCCCGCTCCGGGAGCACACCCGTAAGAAGGAATCCGAGATCCGCCGCATCGTGATGGAGCGGATCGACGTGGTCGGCCTCCTGGGCGCCGAGGACAAGCTGCCCGGCGAGATCTCCGGGGGTATGCGCAAGCGGGCCGGCCTGGCCCGGGCGCTCGTCCTGGACCCGCAGATCATCCTCTGCGACGAACCCGACTCCGGACTCGACCCGGTCCGCACCGCGTTCATCTCCCAGCTCCTCGTCGACCTGAACGCCCAGATCGACGCGACGATGCTCATCGTCACGCACAACCTCGACATCGCCTCCACGGTCCCGGACAACATGGGGATGCTGTTCTGCCGCAACCTCGTCACCTTCGGGCCGCGCGAGGTGCTGCTCACCAGTGATCTGCCCGTGGTCAACCAGTTCCTGGCCGGGCGTTGCGAAGGCCCCATCGGGATGTCCGAGGAGAAAGACGCCGCCACCCTCGCCGCCGAGGAGCTCAACGGCTATGGGCAGGGCATCAGTTCGGCCAACGCCCCGCGCACCGTCGTCCCGCAGCTGGAGCCCTCGCCGGGCCTCCCGGTGCGCCAGGGCGCCCTGCGCCGCCGGGAGCGGGTCATGTCGATGATGGGACAGCTGCCGGAGGCCGCCCGTACCGCCATCCTGAACAGCTACAGTCCTGCCGCGGGCGGTGGTCGCCCGTGACGGCACCCATGCCGGTGCGGCCCCCCGAGCCGCCGGTGGACCGGGTGCCGGCCAAGGCCCCCGAGCAGAGACGCCCGAGCCGGTTGTCCGCCCCGTTGCGCGAGACCGGGAGGCTGTTCGCCCTGGCCGGGACCGTGTGCCGCGAGACCTTCCGACGGCCTTTCCAGGTACGGGAGTTCATCGAGCAGTTCTGGTTCGTCGCCAGCGTCACGATCCTGCCCGCCGCCCTCGTCTCCATCCCGTTCGGCGCGGTCATCGCCCTCCAGGTCGGCTCGCTCACCCAGCAGCTCGGCGCCCAGTCGTTCACCGGCGGCGCCAGCGTCCTCGCCGTCATCCAGCAGGCCAGCCCGATCATCGTGGCGCTCCTGGTCTCCGGGGCGGCGGGTTCAGCCATCTGCGCCGACCTCGGATCGCGCAAGATCCGTGAGGAGCTCGACGCGATGGAGGTCATGGGCGTCTCGCCCGTGCAGCGCCTGGTCGTCCCGCGCGTGCTGGCCACCATGCTGGTCGCCGTCCTGCTGAACGGTCTCGTCTCCGTCGTCGGCACGCTCGGCGGCTACTTCTTCAACGTGATCATGCAGGACGGCACCCCGGGCGCCTATCTCTCCAGCTTCTCCGCCCTGGCCCAGCTGCCGGACCTCTACGTCAGCGAGATCAAGGCCCTGATCTTCGGCTTCATCGCCGGAATCGTCGCCGCCTACCGCGGACTGAACCCGCGCGGCGGACCGAAGGGGGTCGGCGACGCGGTCAACCAGTCCGTCGTCATCACGTTCATGCTGCTGTTCTTCGTGAACATGGTCCTCACGGCGATCTACCTCCAGATCGTCCCCGCGAAGGGGAGCTGACCGATGTCGATGCTCAGCTGGCTCGACCGATCGGGTGACCAACTCACCTTCTACGTAAGGGCCCTGGTCTGGATTCCCCGGACCCTGCGCCGCTACCTGAAGGAAGTGCAGCGGCTCCTCGCCGAGGTCGCCTTCGGCAGCGGCGGACTCGGGGTCGTCGGCGGCACCATCGGCGTCATGATCGCGATGACCCTGGCCACCGGCACGGTCGTCGGACTCCAGGGATACGCGGCCCTCAACCAGATCGGCACCGCAGCCTTCACCGGCTTCATCTCCGCGTACTTCAACACCCGGGAGATCGCACCGCTCGTCGCAGGCCTCGCTCTCTCCGCGACCGTCGGCGCCGGCTTCACCGCGCAGCTCGGCGCCATGCGGATCAACGAGGAGATCGACGGGCTGGAGTCGATGGGCGTGCGCTCCATGCCCTACCTCGTGACCACCCGCATCATCGCCGGGGTCGTCGCCATCATCCCGCTGTACGCGATCGGGCTGCTCTCCTCGTACGTCGCCTCCCGCTACGTCACCGTCCTGTTCAACGGGCAGTCCGCGGGCACGTACGACCACTACTTCAACCTCTTCCTCTCCCCGCAGGACGTGCTGCTGTCGGTGCTCAAAGTGCTGATCTTCAGCGTGATGGTGATCCTCGCGCACTGCTACTACGGCTACCACGCCACCGGCGGGCCCGCCGGAGTGGGCGTGGCCGTCGGCCGCTCGGTGCGCAACGCGATCGTGCTGATCAGCGTCACCGACTTCTTCCTCTCGCTCGCCATCTGGGGCGCCACGACGACCGTGAAGGTGGCCGGCTGATGACATCCCCGACCACAAGGAGCACCAGGGCCGTGAGGACCGCCGGCCGCAGAACCGCCGGGGTCGCGTTCTTCCTCGTGCCCGCCGTACTCATCTGGGTCTCGGTCTCCGTGTACGAGAAGGACTTCGTCCACGACGCGACCGTCACCGTACGGACGTCGAGCGTGGGCAACGAGATGCACGACAACGCCGACGTGAAGCTGCGCGGTGTCGTCATCGGCCAGGTCCGCAGCATCGCGGCCGACGGTGAGGGTGCCCGCCTCACCCTGGCGATCAAGCCGGACAAGCTCGACCGCGTCCCGGCCGACGTCACCGCGCAGATGCTGCCCACCACGCTGTTCGGCGAACGGTTCGTGGCCCTCGTGCCGCCCGCCGTACCGTCCGCGCAGACGCTGCGGGCCGGCGCCGTCATCCCGCAGGACCGCTCCAGCAACGCCCTCGAACTCGAAGAGGTCCTCGACAACGTCCTGCCCCTGCTGACCGCGGTGAAGCCGGAGAAACTCTCCGCCACGCTCAACGCGGTCTCCCAGGCACTCCGGGGCCGCGGCGAGAAGCTCGGCGACACCCTGGTCACCCTCGATGCCCATCTGAAGAAGTTCAACCCCCAACTCCCCACGCTCAATGAGGACATCAAGCAACTGGTCAAAGTGAGCGCGCTGTACGCGGACGCCGCACCCGACGTCCTGGACGCGCTCAACGACTTCACCGTCACCAGCGGAACCGTCGCCGAACAGCAGGCCGAACTCGCCGACCTGTACGGCTCCACCACCGCGTCCGCCCGGGACCTCACCGCGTTCCTGGAGAAGAACAAGGACAACCTCATCCGGCTCGCGACCTCGGGCAGGCCGACGCTGGAGACCCTCGCGAAGTACTCGTCGGAGTTCCCCTGCACGCTGCGTACCATCGCCGGGTTCGTGCCGGCCATGGACAAGGCGCTCGGCAAGGGAACCGACCGGCCGGGGCTCCACGTCACGCTCAAGGCCGTGCCCTCCAAGGGGAAGTACGTGGCGGGCAAGGACACCCCGGTCTACAACTCGACCGGCGGACCCCACTGCTACTCCGTCCCCTATGTCGGCCGGACCGTGCCGACCGCCGACGCCCGGACCACCGCGGACAACAGCGGTACGGCGGATCCGGAGACGATCGCCCCCGAAGAAGTCCCGGCGGCCGACACGTCCCTCGGCATGCCCAACTCCCCGCAGGAGAGCAGGCTCGTGAACGAACTGGTCGCTCCCTCACTGAAGGTCCGGCCGCAGGCCCTGCCCGAGTGGAGCAGCGTGCTCATCGGTCCGGCCTTCCGCGGCGTGGAGGTGAAGCTCAAGTGAAGCGCCGCTCCCTCGCGGGACCGCTCGCGAAATCGATCGTCTTCATCCTGGTGACGGTCCTCGCCACCACGGTGCTGGGTCTCTCCATCGCCAACACCGGTGTCGGCGAGACCCGTTCGTACCGGGCCAGGTTCACCGACGCGACCGGACTCATCGTCGGCGACAGCGTCCGGATCGCCGGCGTCAAGGTCGGACAGGTCGAGTCCATCGAGGTGGCCGACCGGCGGCTCGCCGAGGTCCGCTTCAACGTGCGGAAGAGCCGGAAGCTGCCGGCTTCGGTGACCGCGTCGATCAAGTACCTCAACATGGTCGGCCAGCGCTACATCGACCTCGACCAGGGTGCGGGCCCCGTCGGCGAGAGCTTCACCGCAGGCGCCACCATCCCGCTCTCCCGCACCACCCCGGCCCTCGACCTCACCCAGCTCTTCAACGGCTTCCAGCCGCTCTTCGAAGGGCTCTCCCCGCCCGACGTCAACCAGCTGGCCGGCTCCATCGTCCAGGTGCTCCAGGGCGAGGGCGGCACCATCGACAGCATCCTCCAGCACGTCGGATCGCTGACCGGCACAGTCGCCGCCAAGGACAAGGTGATCGGCGAGGTGATCAAGAACCTCAACACGGTCCTGAAGACCGTCAACGACCGCGAAGCCGGCTTCAACGACCTGGTCGACACCCTCCAGGCACTCGTCACCGGATTCTCGGGCGACCGCAAGCCGCTCGGCGAGGCCGTCACCGCGATGGGCGCACTCACCACGGTCACGGCCGACCTGTTCAAGGACGGGCGCAAGCCGCTCAAGGAGGACATCAAGCAGCTCGGCCGGCTCTCCGACCGGCTCGCCGACAACTCCCCGAAGATCGAGAACTTCCTGGAGAAGACCCCGGCCAAGATGGAGGCCATCAGCCGCCTCGCCTCGTACGGCTCATGGCTCAACCTCTACCTCTGCGAAGCCAAGGTCAGCGGAGTGGCGACCAGCGACGGCAGCACCCCGCCGACCGGCATCGAGATCACCCAGCCGAGGTGCCTGTCATGAGAATCAAGCCCGTACGCGACCGCAACCCCGTCGCCGTCAGCATCGTCGGACTGCTCGTGCTCGCCCTCCTGGGATACGGGGCCTACCGCGCCGACTCCCTGCCCTTCATCGGCGGCGGCACCACCTACAGCGCCGACTTCACCGAGTCCGCCGGACTCGACGAGGGCGACGAGGTGCGGATCGCCGGAGTGAAGGTCGGCAAGGTCACCGGCGTCTCCCTCGAAGGCGCCAAGGTCAAGGTCACCTTCAAGGTCAAGGACGCCTGGATCGGCAACGCCAGCACCGTCGGCATCGCCATCAAGACGCTCCTCGGCGACAAGTACCTCGCCGTGGACCCGCTCGGCGAATCGCCCCAGAACCCGGACGAGCGCATCACGGCCGGCCGCACCACCTCCCCGTACGACGTCACGCAGGCCTTCAACGGGCTCGGCGAGACCATCGAGGAGATCGACACCGCGCAGCTCGCCAAGAGCTTCGAGACGATCTCCGCCACGTTCAAGGACTCCCCGCCGAACGTGAAGAGCGCCGCCAAGGGGCTCTCCGCCCTCTCCAGGACCGTGTCCGAGCGTGACGCCCAGCTGGCGACCCTCCTCAAGGGCAGCAAGCAGCTCACCAAGACGCTCGCCAACAAGAAGAGCAGCTTCGAGACCCTCCTCGAGGACGGCAACCTGCTCCTCGGCGAGATCCAGGCCCGCCGCGACTCCATCCACCTCCTGCTCACCGGCACCCGAGACCTGGGCGTCCAGCTCACCGCGCTCGTCGCCGACAACAACAAGCAGCTGAAGCCCACGCTCAAGGCGCTGGGCCGGGTCACCGCGGTACTGAACAAGAACCGCAAGAGCCTCGACAAGGTGCTCGCGCTCTCCGGCTCGTACAACAGGCTCGTCGGCAACACTCTCGGCAACGGCCGCTGGTTCGACAACTACGTCTGCGGTGTCGTCCCGAAGAACTACCTGCCCGCCAACACCCCGCCGGCCACCGGATGCATGCCTCCCAAGCAGGAAGGCGGGAGCTGAGATGAGACTCACCCGCATCATCGGCATCGGGGCCGGCCTCGCGGTCGTGGCCGTCGCGGCCACCACCGGTGTGATGGCCATGGAGGAAGAGGGCACGACGACCGTCACCGCGTACTTCGACCGGGCGACCGGCGTGTACGCCGGATCCGACCTGCGGATTCTCGGGGTGCGGGTCGGAACCGTCGAGTCGGTCGAGCCGCGTGGCAAGGACGTCAAGGTGGTTCTGCGCGTCGACAAGGACATCCAGGTGCCGAAGGACGTGCACGCGGTCGTCGTCGCGCCCAGCCTCGTCGCCGACCGCTACGTGCAGCTCGCCCCCTCCTACACCGGGGGAGCGGTCCTCGCCGACGGTGCCGAACTGCCCGCCGAGAAGAACGCCACACCGGTCGAGGTGGACCAGCTGTACGAGTCCATCACCGAGATCTCCGCCGCGCTCGGCCCGGACGGGGCGAACGCGGAGGGCGCCTTCGCCGGGCTCCTGGACACCGGTGCGAAGAACCTCAAGGGCAACGGCAAGGACATCGGCGACTCCATCGAGCAGTTCGGCAAGGCGACGAAGACGCTCGACAGGAGCAGCGGGAACCTCTTCGACACGCTGGCCTACCTCCAGACGTTCACCACCATGCTGAAGGACAACGACAGCAACGTACGGACGGCCGAGGACCAGCTGAACTCCGTCACCGGCTTCCTGGCCGACGACAAGAAGAACCTCGGGGCCGCGCTCAAGGAACTCGGCACCGCCCTCGGCCAGGTCAAGACGTTCATCAAGGACAACCGGGGCGCGCTCAAGGAGAACGTCGACGCCCTGGTGCCGATCACGCAGACCCTCGTCGACCAGCGCGCCTCGCTGGCCGAATCGCTCGACACGCTGCCGCTGTCGGCGGGCAACGTCCTGAACGCGTACGACCCGGCCAACCGCACACTCAACGGCCGGACCGACCTCAACGAGCTCAGCATGGGCGGTCCCCTTACGGAGTCGTCCATCGGCCTCGATGGACTCTCGCCCGTCGACGCGGAACAGCAGCAGGCGCTGCCCTCGCTGCCCCTGCCGGCCGTGGGCACCGTCTACGGCACGACGCAGGACAGCGGGAACGACAAGAAGGGGGCGAACCAGTGAGCCGGACCCTGCGCAGACCCGGTGCCCTCGCGACCACGGGCGCATCCACCCTGATCGCGTTCGGCCTCTGCTGCACGCTCCTCGTCACCGGATGCGGGGCCCCGAGCTTCTCCGGGATCGAGGACGTGCCGCTGCCCGGCGGCGCGGACCTCGGCGACCATCCGTACGAGATCACGGCCGACTTCGGGGACGTGCTCAGTCTCGCCCCGCAGTCCTCCGTGAAGGTCAACGACGTCGCCGTCGGCCGCGTCACCAAGATCTCCCTCGCCCCGGACACCTGGCAGGCCAGGGTCACCATGAAGGTCAACGGGCAGATCAAACTGCCCGCCAACGCCTACGCGCACCTGGAGCAGTCGAGCCTGCTGGGCGAGAAGTACATCCAGCTCTCGCCCCCCGCGAGCGGCACCGCCGTGGGCACCCTCGCCCCGGGTGACCGGATCCCGCTCACCCGGACCAACCGCAACCCGGAGGTCGAGGAGGTGTTCGGTGCCCTGTCGATGCTCCTCAACGGCGGCGGCATCAACCAGCTGAAGACCATCACCACCGAACTCAACAAGGCGCTGACCGGTCAGGAACCCAAGGTCCGGTCCATGCTCAGGCGCGTCGACACACTCGTCACCAACCTCGACAACCACCGCGGCGACATCACCGCGGCGCTCGACGGCGTCAACCGGCTCTCCACCACGCTCGCCACCCGCAAGCAGGACGTCGGAAAGGTCCTCACCGAACTCAGCCCCGGGATGAAGGTCCTGGAGAAGCAGCGCGGCTCGCTCCTGACGATGCTGCGCTCCCTGGACACGCTCTCCACCGTCGCCGTCACCACCATCAACAGGAGCAAGGCGGACACGATCGCCGACCTGAAGGCCATCGCCCCCACCCTCAGGGCCCTGGCCGACTCCGGCAACGACCTGCCCGACTCCCTTCAGGTGCTGCTCACCTACCCGTTCACGGACGAGGTGCTGCGCGGCGTGAAGGGCGACTACCTCAACGTGTACCTGGACATGACGGCAGAACCCGGCACCCAGATCATTCCGGCGTACGAGCCGGAGGAGACGGGGCCCCCGGCGGGGGCGAAGGCGGTCGCCGGTGCGGGTCTTCCGCTGCCCCTTCCCGTGACCTCCGCGCCCACGACTTCGGCCCCCACGACCTCCGCCCGGACGACTCCGACCCCTGCGACTTCGGCCCCTGAGGGGAGCAACTGATGATCACCCTCGCCATCCGGCTGAAGAACATCGCGTTCCTGATCATCGCGGTGCTGGCGCTCGGCTATCTGGGCGTGCGCTACGCCGACCTCGGCCACTACGTCGGCATGCGCGACTACTACACGGTGAAGATACAACTCCCGCGCACCGGAGGCCTGTTCACCCACTCCAACGTCACCTACCGCGGCGTTTCCGTGGGCCGCGTCGGTCCCATCGAGCTCACCGACGACGGCGTGGAGGCCGAGCTGCGGATCAAGAAGTCCGCGCCCTCCATCCCCGACGACCTGACGGCGGTCGTGGCCAGCCTCTCCGCGGTCGGCGAGCAGTACGTCGACCTGCGGCCGACCCGCACCGAGGGCCCGTTCCTCGCCAACGGCTCGGTCATCGACCAGGCCGAGACCACCGTCCCGGCGCCTGTGACGAACGTCCTCACCAGCGTCAACGACCTGGCCTCCTCGGTCGACCTGGAGTCTCTGCGCACCGTGGTCGACGAGTTCGGCACCGCGTTCTCCGGACGAGGCGACGACCTCCAGGTCCTCCTGGACACCGGCAGCGAGTTCGTCGAGGCGGCCGACGACGCGCTCCCCGTCAACACCAAGCTGATGGCTGACGGCGAGACCGTACTGCGCACCCAGGCCGAACAGGGCGAGGCACTCAAGGGCTTCGCCTCGGGCGCGAAGGAACTGGCCGCCCAGCTGAAGGGCTCGGACACCGACCTGCGCAAGCTCATCGCCGCCGGACCCGACGCGACCGGGCAGATCAGTGGGCTGCTGCGCGACCTCGACCCGAGCTTCGGGGTCGTCGTCGCCAACCTCCTCACCACGTCGGACGTCGCCGTCACCCGGCAGCGCGGGCTGGAGGAACTCCTCGTGAAACTCCCCGCCGTCGCGGCGGCCGGTGCCAGCGCGGTCGACGAGGACGGTGCCCGGTTCGGGATGTCGGTCACCTTCTTCGAGCCATTGCCCTGCACCGCCGGCTACGGCTCCACGAAGTACCGCAACGGGCTCGATCTCGCACCCGCGCCCGCGCTCAACACCAAGGCCCGCTGCACCTCCTCGCCCGGCACCGGGATCAACGTCCGCGGCAGCGCGAACGCCCCGAAGGGCGGCCCCCTGCCCGCACCGGCGAAGCCCGGCACGCTGCTCCTCAGCGACAGCGCCGAGGGCCGGCTGCCCGGGCTGCTCGGCGCTCCGGCCGACATCGCCCCAGCAGCCGGCGGAATGGCCGGACTGCTGGGCCTGGGACAGGAGGGCGGCGCATGACCTCCCGTACCCGCACCCTCAGCGGCTGGGCCGTCCTCCTCGTCGCCGCGCTCGTCTGCGCCCTCGGCGGCTGGTCGTACGCCCAGGCGCGGGGCGACGACGACCTGGCGTACGCCAAGAGCCGGGACGCCGCGCTGGCCGACGGCAGGGTGGACCTGGCCCGGCTCAACAGCCTCGACGGCAAGGACGGCGCGAGCATCGACGCCGGTCTCGCCGCCTGGCTCGACGCTTCCACCGGCCCGCTGCACGACCAGCTCAAGCGCACCCGCGAGAAGGACGCCGCCGAGCTGAAGAAGTCCGGCGCCACGGCGCGCGGGAAGGTCACCGACGCGGCGCTCACGGAAGTCGACGAACGGACGGGCACCGCGTTGATGATCGCCACCGTCGACGTCGAGGTCACCCCGCGTACCGGAAAGGCCGGCACCGAGCGCAAACGCTTCGAGGCCACCCTCGTCCGGACCGGGGACGGCTGGAAGATCAAGGCGCTCACGGCGCTCGGCATAGGAGGCGGCGCATGAAGCCGGGAAGCGGGACCACGACGGACGTCGTGACCGACGAGACGGACGTCGCGACCGACGAGACGGATGTCGAGGGCGCCGAGGCCGGGGAAGCCGGCGTGCCCGGAACTGCCGAGCGCGCGAGAGACGACGACACCGGTGCCGGTGCCGGTGCCGGTGCCGATGCGGGTGCGGGTGCGGGTGCCCCCGGGGGTGAAGAGACCGAAGCCGGGCCCGCCCGGCGGTGGCCCCGCGTGCTGGCCGGGGTGCTCGCCGTCGTCCTGCTCGCGGCCGGGGGCGCCTTCTACGTAGCGGGCCGGCAGCTCCGCGACACCCCCGCCACCTCGAACAAGGCGCTGACGGACAGTGCCGCCACCACGCAGGTCGCCGGCGATGTGACGAACGCGCTCGGCAAGGTCTTCTCCTACGGTCCCGGCGACACCGCCGCCACCAAGGCCTCCGCGCAGCAACTTCTCGCGGGCAAGGCCCTCCAGCAGTACGCGGCGCTCTTCGGCCAGGTCGAGAAGCAGGCCGCCGACCAGAAGCTCACCCTCACCACACATGTCGTGCGCGCCGGGGTGACCCGGCTGACCCACGACAGCGCGCACCTCCTGGTCTTCATGGACCAGGTCTACGAACGCAAGGGCAAGGCCGCGAGCACCGCGGCGGCGCAGCTGTCGGTCACGGCCCGGCTCCGGCAAGGCCGCTGGACGATCGTGGAGATCGACGCCCGGTAGCGCGACCGACCGCACCACCTACGACCGCACCACACGGCACCAGGCACAGCACAGACAGGCCGGCAGGGAGAGGCAGCGATGGCACGGGTACGGATGACGAGGAACCCGCTGGTGGCGGCAGCGATCGTGCTGACCGTCGCGGCGGCCGGCGCCGCGGGCTGGGGCGGAGTGTCCCGGTACCAGGCGGCGCACGACGACTCGGCGGCGTACGCCCAGGTCCGCGACGACGCGCTGGCCGCCGGCGAGCAGGCCGTGCAGAACATGAACACGCTCGATCACGAGCAGCTCGCCAAGGGGCTCGACAGCTGGGAGGACTCCACCACCGGGGACCTGCACCAGCAACTGGTCGACGGACGGGACGGGTTCGTCAAGCAGATCCAGGAGGCGAAGACCGTCAGCACGGCCAAGGTGCTGTCCGGTGCGGTCACCGAGCTCGACGACCGGGCCGGAAAGGCGGGCGTGATGGTGGCGCTGCGGGTGACCGTGACCGCGCCCAAGGGCAAGCCCGCGGTCAAGGAGAGCCGGATGCTGGGCCAGCTCACCCGTACCTCCGACGGGTGGAAGCTCAGCGCCCTCGGCCAGGCACCCGTCGGCAACACCGCCGGCTGACGGCCGACGTCACCGACTCCCCACCCCGCACCGAGAGGACCCCGGACATGTCGACGACCCGTCACCTCGTCAACCGGCAGCGTCGCCTGGCCACCGTCGCCGCCGAACGCACCGCCGCACCCACACCCGTTCGCAAGCCCGTGGAACCAAGTACGGTCGCGGAGGAGTCACCGGACGAGCCGGAACAGCAGGAGGAGGAGAAGGAGCCGCCCTCCGGCCGGCCACCCCGGCCCCGCCCCCGTCTGCGGATCACGCTGCCCGCTGTGCTCTGCGCCCTCACCGTCCTCCTCGGCGCCTTCGCCGCCTGGGCGTTCACCTCGGCGGCCACCCTGAACGACGATCCGGGCCGGCAGAACACCGCACTCACCGACATCGCCCGCACCAGCGAGGTGAAGGGCCAGATCACCGAGGCCGTCGGCGCGGTCTTCTCGTACAACTACGCCTCGCCCGCCAAGGCCGACGCCGCGGTGAAGAAGTACCTGACGGGCAAGGCCGTCCAGCAGCACGAGGACATGCTCGCCGAGGTTCGGGCGCAGGCGCCGAAGCAGAAGCTGGTCCTCACCACGACCGTCACCGAGAGCGGGGTGGAGCTGCTCGACGGCGACCGCGCCCGGCTCATCATCTTCGCCGACCAGAGCAACACCCGTACGGGCAAGTCGGAGGAGACCACGTATGCCGCGGCCATGTTCGCCGTGGACGCTGTTCGCCGGGGCGGCGCCTGGCGGATCTCCGCCATCGACACGTTCACCCGGTGACCCGGGGAGAGGAGAGCACGCATGAGGTTCAACGGCACCATGCGCCGCGGAATCGGCGGCACCGCAGCCGCCGTCGCCGCGATGGCAGCCCTCACCGCGTCCCAGGCACCGGGACTCGTCGCCCATGACGAGGCGCGGCCGCAGAAAACGGAGACGGACGAGGTCAAGTGGTCGCAGATACCCAACGACGACTCCTACCACACCGAACTCCCGCCCCTGAAGAGTCCCGAGCCGCCGAAGCCCGGCGTCAAGCGGAGCAAGGCCGCCGTCCAGTCCTGGGCCGAGGCGGGAATCCCGTCCACGGTGCTCGCCGCCTACCGCAAGGCGGAGAGCGCGCTGAGGAGCAGTGACCCGGGCTGTCGCCTGCCATGGCAGTTACTGGCGGCGATCGGCAAGGTCGAGTCCGGGCACGCGGCGGGCGGGCGGGTGGACACCCACGGCACGACGCTCTCCCCGATCCTGGGACCGGTGCTCAACGGCGCCGGGTTCGCGAACATCCCTGACACGGACGGCGGCGCGTACGACGGGGACAAGACCTACGACCGGGCGGTCGGCCCGATGCAGTTCATCCCCTCGACCTGGGCGCACTGGGCGAGGGACGGCAACGGCGACGGACGCAGCGACCCGGGCAACATCTACGACGCGTCCCTGGCCGCCGGGGCCTATCTGTGCGCCGGCACCCGCGATCTGACGGTGCGCGCCGACCTCGACCGGGCGATCCTGAGCTACAACCACTCGGACACCTACCTGCGCACCGTGCTGTTGTGGCTGTCGTTCTACCGCGACGGTGTCCACGTGGTGCCCGACGGCCAGGGGACGGTGCCCGGGAGCCCCGGCGCCGGCAGCCCGAACGAGCCGAAGCGTCCCGTGGGCGGGCCGGGCACGGGGGGCGACGACAGCGACGGCGGTGGCGGCATCGAGGTCGGCCCGCAGCCCAGCCACTCCACGCGCCCGACCGCGCCGGGAACCGTCGACCCGGGCACGAGCCCCTCGCCTGGCGGCACGGACTCCCCGGACCCCGGCGGTTCCACGGATCCCGGCACCACGCCCGACCCCACCGACACCGGCTCCGCGAGCCCGGACCCGACGACGACTCCCGACCCGACGACGACTCCCGACCCGGGCACCACCCCCGACCCCGGCACCACGCCGCCGGACCCGGGGGAGCCCGGCTGCCCGACGGACCCCGCGTCCCCGGACCCGACGGACACGACAGGCACCACGGAGACACCCGCGCCCGACCCGACGGACACCGAGGAGCCCTGCTCCACGGCATCGGTGCCGCCGGCCGCCGACTGAGCACCGGCGGGCGGTGGCCTCAGCCGCCCGCCGACAACACAGCGGCCAGGTCGTACCGCACCACCTCTTCCAATTGCGCGTACGTGCAACTGGCGGGGGTGCGGTCCGGCCGCCACCGGCGGAACTGGGTCGTGTGCCGGAACCGGTCGCCCTCCATGTGGTCGTACGCCACCTCCAGGACCCGCTCCGGACGCAGCGCCACCCAGGACATGTCCTTCTTGCCCGACCAGCGGCTCGGTGCGCCGGGCATCCGGGAGCCCTCGTGCGCCTCGGCATCCCCCCAGGAACCCCACGGGTGCCCGGCGACATCGGTCACCAGGGGTTCGAGTTCGCCGACCAGTTCGGCGCGGCGCTTCATGGGGAAGGCCGCGCAGACGCCCACGTGCTGCAGGGTTCCCCGGTCGTCGTAGAGCCCCAGCAGCAGCGAGCCGACGATCGGGCCGCTCTTGTGGAAGCGGTAGCCCGCCACCACGCAGTCGGCGGTCCGCTCGTGCTTGATCTTGTACATGGCACGTGTGTCCGGCCGGTACGGCAGATCGAGCGGCTTGGCGACGATCCCGTCCAGGCCCGCTCCCTCGTACCGCTCGAACCACTCCTGCGCCACGGCCGGATCGGTGGTCGACGGAGCGAGGTGGACCGGGGCCGAGGCGTCGGCCAGGGCGGCCTCCAGTACCGTCCGCCGGTCCGACTGCGGGGTGTCCAGGAGCGAGTCGTCGCCCAGCGCGAGGAGATCGAACGCGACCAGGCTCGCCGGGGTCTGCTCGGCCAGCAGCCGGACCCGGGAGTCGGCCGGGTGGATGCGCTCGCTCAGCCGGTCGAAGTCCAGCCGGCCGTCGTACGCCACCACGATCTCGCCGTCGACGACACAGCGTGGGGGCAGATTCTGCCGGACCGCGGTGACCACCTCGGGGAAGTAGCGGGTCAGGGGCTTGCCGGTACGGCTGCCGATCACCACCTCGTCCCCGTCCCGGTGCACGATCGCCCGGAAGCCGTCCCACTTCGCCTCGTAACTCATGCCCGGCGGGATCCGTTTCACGGACTTCGCGAGCATCGGCTTCACAGGCGGCATCACCGGCAGATCCATGCCCCGATTGTGAACCGTGCGGCGACCGGAGTCTTCCGATATGCGGCATATGTGTGCCCCGCCTACCGTGGCCGACATGGCAGCAGCGGGCAAAGCGGTGGAGCTGGAAGCAGCGGGACGGGCCGTACGGCTGTCCAGTCCGGACAAGATCTACTTCCCGGAGAAGGGCTACACGAAGAGGGACGTGGCCGAGTACTTCCTGGCCGTGGGCCCCGGAATCCTGCGTGCCCTGCGCAACCGGCCCACCACGCTCCAGCGGTTCGTGGACGGGGTCGAGGGCGAGTTCTTCTACCAGAAGCGCGCCCCGAAGAACCTCCCCGAATGGATCCCCACCACGGAGATCTCCTTCCCCAGCGGCCGGTCCGCCCGCGAGATGTGCCCCACCGAGGTCGCCGCCGTCATCTGGGCGGCCAACCTCGGGACGCTCACCTTCCATCCCTGGCCCGTCCGCGGCGGCGACACCGACCACCCCGACGAGCTCCGCATCGACCTGGACCCGCAGCCCGGCACCGACTACTCCGACGCCGTCCGGGCCGCACATGAGCTGCGCGCGGTCCTGGACGAGCACGGGCTGCGCGGCTGGCCCAAGACCTCCGGCGGCCGGGGCATGCACGTCTTCGTGCCCATCGAGGCCCGCTGGACGTTCACCGAGGTCCGGCGGGCGGCCATCGCGGTGGGGCGCGAGCTGGAGAGCCGGATGCCCGACCGGGTGACGACCGCCTGGTGGAAGGAGGAGCGCGGCGAGCGGATCTTCGTCGACTACAACCAGACGGCCAGGGACCGCACGATCGCCTCCGCCTACTCCGTACGCCCCCGTCCGCACGCCCCGGTCTCCGCCCCGCTGCGCTGGGACGAGATCGACGACGCCGAGCCGCGCGACTTCGACATCAGGACCATGCCCGTGCGCTACGCGGAACTGGGCGATGTGCACGAGGACATGGACCAGGAGGCCTTCCGCCTCGACTCACTGCTGGAGCTCGCCGACCGCCACGAGAGCGACGGCGGCCCGGGCGACCTGCCCTACCCGCCGGAGTACCCGAAGATGCCGGGCGAACCGAAACGCGTACAGCCCAGCCGCGCCCGCCACGACGAGGACAGCGAAGCATGAGCACCTCCGGTCAGGAGCCCGAGCCGGGCCACGGGACGCGGCCCGAGGAACCGCACGAGGCACGTCACGGGGCGCACAGCAGGCCGCTGACCAGGGGAGAGAAATGGGCGGCGTACAAGGAGTCGCCCTACTTCCCGGCGACGGTCCTGCTGTTCATCCTCGCCGCGGCCGCGGGGCTCTTCGCCGGCTCGTACACGTACGCCATGGCCAATCCGACCCCCCACCGGATTCCGACAGCCGTGGTCAGCCAGCCGGACACGGCCCGCGGCAAGGAGTTCGTCGCCGCGATGGACAAGGCCCTCGACGCCTCCCTCGTCATCCATGTCTACCGGACGCCGGCCGCGGCGCGTGAGGCGCTGGAGGACCAGCAGGTCTTCACGATCGTGCGCTCCGGCAGCCGCGGGGTGGAGCTCGACGTGGCCAGTGCCTCGGGCGCGGCCGTCGCCCAACTGCTCGCCGAATCCGCCGTGAAGGTGGGCGACACGCTGGGCATCCCCGTCGCCGTCGCGGACGTCAAGCCGCTCCAGAAGGGCGACCCCCGCGGACTCGCGCTCTTCTACATCTCGCTCGCCGCCGTGATCGTGGGCTTCGTCGGCTCCATCCAGCTGAGCGTGCACGCCAGGAGCCTGATCCCCCTGGAACGGATCGCGTTCACCATCGCCTACTCGCTGCTGGGAGCCTTCGCCATCGCCGCGGTGGTGGACTGGCTGCTGGGCGCCGTCGATCTGCCCTTCGCCGAGTCCTGGCTGATCCTGGCGTTCACGATGTTCACCTCGGGCATGGTCTTCACCATGTTCAACACCCTGATGGGGCGGTGGGCCATGCTCCCGACCTGGGGCGTGATGGTGCTGCTGGGCAACCCGTCCTCCGGCGGGGCCGTGTCCTGGCCGCTGCTGCCCTCACTGCTCGGGCACATCGGACGCTGGCTGCCGCCGGGCGCCTCCGTCAACGCGCAGCACACCGCCGTCTACTACCAGGGCCACCAGAAGATCTTCCCCTTCCTGGTGCTCGCGGTCTGGTGCCTGGTCTCCATCACGGTCTTCTGGGTGTGGCGCCACCGGCACCCGGGAGGCCGCGACCACATGCCGGAGCATGCGGCCGCGGCCACCTGACGCCGAACGGTACGGCTACAGCTCCTTGATCCGGATGTCCCGGTAGGAGATCACGTCCGAGGTGCTGTGGACCTGGAGCCCGATGTAGCCGGAGGCGTACCGCCGGCCGTCGGTGCCCGGGTCGTCACCCCGCGGCGGCTCGAAGACCTGACCGCCGGTGTTGTCGAACTCGTTGAGCAGGACACCGTTGCGGTAGATCGAGTAGTGCTGGTCCACCACCCGGATCTCGTAGTCGTTCCAGGTGCCCTTGGGGGTGACCCCGGCGCCCGCGAGACCCACCCGGTCGAATCCGTAGACGGATCCGGTCTTGTACATGTCGCCGTCCGGCCGGTCGTTGACCTGGATCTCATGGCCGTACTTGATGGCGACCCACTCCGGATTCGGCTCCTCCGGATTGTCGTGGACGTTCGGGAAGCGTACGAACACCCCGCCGTTGGCGTTGCCCGTGCCGGGCGCGTCGTCCCGCCACTGGAGCTTCAGCGAGAAGTCCCCGTACTGGCGGCCCGGGAACCACAGCATGCCCATGCCGTCCACCGTGGTGGAACTGGTGATCGAGCTGTCCGCCTCGTTGAGCGCGAACTGCCCGCCACCCACCTGCTGCCACTTGGCGAGCGAGGCGGCCGTGCCGTCGAAGAGCTTGCTGTAGCCCTCGTCCTGGCCCGGCTTGCCGATGCCGGACTGCTTGGCCGCCCGGTAGATCTTCTTGTGCTCGCGGGCGTCGATCACCCCGGCGGTGAGCAGCTTGTCGAGGACCTTGTCGACGTGCTTGAGGAACAGCGCGTGCGAGGACCAGTCCTTCTCGTCCTCGATCAGCTCGTTGATCGTGCAGCGGTTTCCGGTGATGCGGTTGGGGACCCCGGTGTCGACGGTGCCCACGATGACGGTGAGACGTTCGTCGAACTCCGGGCAGTTGGGCGCCGGGACGCCGCCGCTCTGCGCGATGGTGAACGACGTCTGCTTCGCCTCGGAGGTGTTCCCCGCCTTGTCCGTGGCCCGGTGGGCGACCGTGTGGTAGCCGATCCGGTCGACGATGACGGTGGCCGTGTACGCGAGGTACGGGCCGCCGTCCAGGGAGTACTCGACCTTGTCCACCCCGCTGTCGGCGTCGGTCGCGGTGACCGTCACCTTGGCGCTGGTGAGGTAGGCGCCGTCCGAGTTCTTGTCGCCCTCGACCTTCGCGGACGTCTCGGGCGCCGTCGTGTCCTGGGTGGGAGGCTCGACGACGGTGAAGTCCACCGCCTTCTCCGCGGCCGCGTTGCCGGCCTTGTCGGTGGCCCGGTAGCGGACCTTCTGCGCCCCCACCGCGTGGACCATCACGGGACCGGCGTACGCCTGCCAGGCGCCGTCCGCCCCGAGCGCGTACTCGATGGTGTTGACGCCCGAACCTGTGTCGGACGCGGTGACGGTGACCGTCGCCATGCCCAGGTACCGGCCCTGGTCGTCCTTCTCCCCGGACACGGTCGCCGAGGTCTCGGGCGCCGTCGTGTCGTCCGTCGGCGGAGCGGCGACCGTGAACTCGGCCGTCTTCTCCGCGGCCGCGTTGCCCGCCTTGTCGGTGGCCCGGTACCGGATGGCGTGCGAGCCGACCTCGTTCACGACGACCGGCACCGTGTACGGCTGCCAGGCGCCGTCCGCCCCGACCGCGTACTCGACGGTGTCGACGCCCGAGCCCTCGTCGGTGGCGGCGAGGGTGACCGTGGCCTGACCGATGTACGCGCCGTCGGCGTTCTTGTCGCCGTCGACCTTCGCCGAGGTCTCGGGCGCGGTGGTGTCCTCGCCGCCGCCCCCGTCGGTCACGGTCAGGATGCCCTGCATCGCCTCGTGCCCCGGCATGGTGCAGTGGTAGAAGTACCGGCCGGGGGAGAGGGTGACCTCCGCCGTCTGCTTGCCGTCCTGGTCGTCGCCCGGGTTCGCCAGCAGGTTCAGCGGGACGTCGTTGTTGAACTCCGGGTCCGACACGCTGAAGGTCAGCGTGTGCGGCATGCCCGTCGTGTTGCCGGTCGCCTCACTGTTCTCGAAGACGATGGTCGCCTTGCCGGCCACCGCCGTCTTCGGCGCGGAGAGGTAGTGGTCGATGGGGTTGCCCGCCGTCCAGGTCAGCACCTGGTCGGCCGCCGCGTCCGCCGGCGCCGCCGCACGGCCGTACGCCGCCGTCGACGTCAGCCCCAGCACCATCAGGAACGACCCCAGCAGCGCGAGCCAGAGCCGCGCGGGCCTCAGCCGCCTTCGGAAGAAGATCGAACGGTGACTCACTGCACTGCCGCCTTCCTGGCCAGATCCTTGGCGGCCGGGGTCGCCGCGCCGCCCTTGTACGTCACACGCCACAGCGCGGACTTGGAGTCGGAGGTGAAGAAGCCGCGCCCGTAGTCCAGGACGTACAGCGAACCGTCCGGGGCGAACTTCCAGTCCATCAGGTTGCGGATGCCGTCCGCGCCCACCGGGATGATCTCCTTCAGGGACTCCGCGTGCGTGGGCAGACCGCCCTTGCCGACCGTCTTCGGGTCGGTGAGCACGGCGTGCCGCGGCTGGGTGTCGTCGTAGAAGTCACCGACGAACCACTTGCCGTCCCAGTACGACGGCCACTTGTCCGCGCTGGTGCTCGCCGCGTCGTACCGGTAGACCGGGCCGTTCATCGTGGCCTGGCCGCCGCCCTTGAGCCAGGGCAGGAGTTCCTTCTGGTCCTCGACCTTGTAGCTCGGGATGCCGTTCTCGTCGCGCGGATAGTCCACGCCACCGCCCTGGGGCGAGTACCAGATGGTGTTGGAGGTGATCGGCGGCAGCTTCACGAGACCGTCGTTGTTCGGCGACTCGTTCTTGGGGTGGTCGCAGTCGTACCAGCCGAGCGGCTTGCCCGGATCCGGCAGATTGCGGTCCCGGTAGGGCTGCTTGTTGCCCATGCAGTACGGCCAGCCGTGGTTGCCCGCCTGGGTGATCGCGGCGAACGTGTCGTACTTGGCCGGACCCCAGGTGGTGCTCGGGGCGCCCGCGTCGGGGCCGACCCAGCCCGCGTACAGCGTGTCGGTCGACTTGTCGATGGAGATCCGGGCCGGGTTGCGCACGCCCATCACATAGATCTCGCCGCGGGTCTTGCCGCCGCCCTCGTCCGGTTCCTTGCCGGTGAAGAGGTTGCCCGCGGGGAGCGTGTACGTGCCGTCGTCCTCGGGGTGGATCCGCAGGATCTTCCCGTTGAGGTTGTTCGTGTTGCCCGCGGTGCGGCGGGCGTCGGCGAACGAGACGCCCTTGTAGTTGGGCTGCGGGTTGTTGCCCGAGTAACCGTCGCTGAAGCCGGAGGAGTTGTTGTCACCGGTCGCGATGTACAGGTTGTCCTTGGAGTCCCACGCCATGCCGCCGCCGGCGTGGCAGCAGCTGTGGACCTGGACCGGCCACTTCAGCAGCACCTTCTCGGAGGAGAGGTCCAGCTTGTTCGTCGCCAGGTCGAGGGTGAAACGGGAGACCTGACGGACCGCCATCTGCTTGTCGCGGTCGAGCTTGTCGTGGGGTGTGTAGTGCAGGTACACCCAGCCGTTCTTCTCGAAGTCCGGGTCGAGCTCGATGCCGAGCAGACCCTCCTCGACCTTGACCAGTTCGTCGCCGCCGCCCTTGTTGCCGAAGATCGTCAGCTCACCGGCGAGGGTGACCTTCTTGGTCTCCGGGTCGTAGACGTGGATCTGGCCGAGGCCCTTGCCGACGTCGGGGTCGGTCCAGTCGGTGACGACCGGCACGCTGCTGTCCGCGCCGCCGCGGCCGATGTACAGCACCCGTCCGTCGGGGGCGGTCACCAGGCCGTGCGGCTCGCCGATCTGGTCGTTCTTGCCCGGCTGGTTGGGCTGAGTCACCTTCTCCGCCGTGTAGTTGGAGGTGATCGTCGCCTTGCAGTCGGCCTGCGAGATCCGGGTCGTCCAGTCCAGGGCGCCCCGCAGATGGTCACGGAAGTCCGCCTCGGCGAAACTGTCGACCGTGCCGCCCATGGCGGTGTAGAAGGACCGGCCGCCGTCGTAGTCACGGCACCAGGAGACCGGGTGGTCCCAGCCGTTGGCGCTCGTGCCCGGCTTGTACGTGATCTCCCGGACCCGCGCCACGGTGTGGACGTCGCCGGACGGATTGTCCTTCCAGTTCAGCCACTTGTCCGGGCGCTTCCACTCCAGCGGCAGGTTCTTCGTCGCCGGGTGCTGCCGGTCGCCGATCTCCACCGTCGCACGTTGTACGGAGGTGGGGCTTCCGGCCGCCGGACGCGCACCGACCAGTCCGGTGAACCAGTCGGAGTACGGCTCGGTCCGCGCCGCGTCATGGATGCCGAGGAAGCCGCCGCCGGCCTCCATGTACGCCTCGAGACCGGCCTCCTGCTCCGGGTCCAGGACATCGCCGCCGCCCGTCAGGAAGACGACGGCGTTGTACTTTCCGAGTTGCTTGCCGTTGGTGAACACGGCCGGGTCGTCGGACGCCACGGTTCTGAACCGGCCCGCCTCCGGCCCGCTGAGCCCGATCTTCTCGATCGCCGCGATCCCGGCGTCGACCGTCGGGGACTCCTCGGTGGCGGAGGCGTGGAAGACGAGCACCTTGACGTTGGCGCCGCCCGGTGGCGACGGCAGGGACAACGTTGTCGCCATGGATTCCGGCGCGCCGGGATCCGTTCTGGCGCTGGCGGCGTTGCCGCCGAGCAGGGATGCGGTCAATGCGCCGGCCGCCACGGCCGCCGCAAGTCCGCGTCGTGATCCGGACCTGTGATGTGGTGTGCGCTGCATGTGGTCACCCACCCCTCTTTGGTCGCTGCAACAGCTTCGGTCACTGCAACAGCGCATGAAGCTAGACCTCTTTTCGCGACTCGCCAATAGCTATGGCAGCAATGACACCAACTTTGTCCTTAGTGTGGATAAACGAAGCCGCCCGGGCTACGGTATGGCCCGATCTCCGCAACATCCATCCCACAGTGGGGAGTTCGACATGGACCGAAGGAGCTTCAACCGGCGGGTTCTGATGGGCGGCGGGGTGGCGGCGGCGACCGGAGTGACATCGTTGTCTCTCGGTGCGATCGAGGCCACCTCGGCGGAGAACCCACCCCGGACGGCACCCGCGGGAGGAGTGGTCCGCCATCTCAAGCTGTACGCAGAGAAACTGGCGGACGGCTCGATGGGCTACGGGTTCGAGAAGGGCAAGGCATCGGTCCCCGGGCCGTTGATCGACATCAACGAAGGCGACACCCTGCACATCGAGTTCGAGAACACGATGGACGTGGCGGCCAGCCTCCACGCGCACGGCGTCGACTACGACATCGCCAGCGACGGCACCCGCATGAATCGGAGCATCGTCGAACCGGGCGAGACCCGTACGTACACCTGGCGCACCCACGCCCCGGGCCGGCGCAAGGACGGCACCTGGCAGCCGGGCAGCGCGGGCTACTGGCACTACCACGACCACGTCGTCGGCACGGACCACGGCACGGGCGGCATCCGCAAGGGGCTGTACGGGCCGGTCGTCGTCCGGCGGAAGGGCGACATCCTGCCCGACAAGACCATCACGATCGTCTTCAACGACATGACGATCAACAACAAGCCCGCCGACAAGAGCCCGGACTTCGAGGCCACGGTGGGGGACCGGCTCGAAGTCGTCATGATCACGCACGGCGAGTACTACCACACGTTCCACATCCACGGTCACCGCTGGGCGGACAACCGCACGGGCCTGCTCACCGGGCCCGACGACCCGAGCCGGGTCATCGACACGAAGATCGTCGGGCCCGCGGACTCCTTCGGCTTCCAGGTCGTCGCGGGGGAACACGTGGGCGCCGGCGCCTGGATGTACCACTGCCATGTGCAGAGCCACTCCGACATGGGCATGGCCGGAATGCTGCTGGTCGCCAAGGCGGACGGGACGGTGCCGGGGCACGACGGACACACCATGCCGTCGTCCCCGGAGGCGAAGACCCCTGAGGAGGCGTCGGCGCACGAGGGCCACTGAGGCCTGTCGCGGGAGTGCTCGTCACAGCCACTGTGCGAAGTACTCGATCGGGAGGGCGGCGGTGAGAAGTGCTGCCCAGCGGCGTGAGAGGGAGCGCGGTGTCACGCCGGCGACTTGTCAGCCGTAGTGGCGGAGTTGGGGCCACATCGCGGCCCAGGAGCGGCGGGGTCCGGTACAGAGGTAGATGTGGCCGCCCCACTCCACGTTGTGAACGCCGTACGGGTTGGAGACGTCGGCGGCCACGGTGACGTGGCGGAAGAACCGGCGGAGTTGGGCGGCGTAGCCGGGGGCGTGGCCGGGGCCGGGAGCTACGGCTATGACGGTAGTGGCCGCCGGGTTGCCCGGGCCCCACCACCAGTCGGTGTTGTGGGCGCTCACGGCGGGAGGCAGGCCGGTGCCGCGGCCGAGTTCGTTGATGGCACCGGCCTCGCCGTAGTCGGCCGCGAGGATCACCGCTCCGGCGCGCTGTTCCGGTGGGAGGGCGGTCCATACCTG
Source organism: Streptomyces poriferorum (assembly GCF_019399235.1). Classification (GTDB taxonomy): domain Bacteria; phylum Actinomycetota; class Actinomycetes; order Streptomycetales; family Streptomycetaceae; genus Streptomyces; species Streptomyces poriferorum. The sequence goes on from NZ_JAELVH010000009.1 coordinate 53,461, forward strand.
GTTTACGGTGCCGACGAGTTGGGGCCAGCCCAGAGATTCCCCGGAGTTCGTGCTGATGCCGTAGGTCCAGGCGATCGAGGCCGGCGGCAGGATCGGCAGGACGATCACGGCGAGCAGGGCGGTCGAGGCCGCGGTCGCGGTCATGAGAGCGCGCAGGCGGTCGGGGCGGGCGTGCAACCACGCGTCGAGTCCTACCGCTCCGGCCGCCAGCAGACATACGTACAGTCCGCCCAGGTAGTAGATCTGGGCGCCGGTGGTCACGGCGAACAGGAGGAACAGGACGACGTACGCGGTGACCAGGCACTGCCACAGGGGGCGGCCGGAGCGCCAGAGGAAGCGCAGGCCCGCAGGCCAGAGGAGTGCCATGGCCAGACCGGCCGTGGCGAGCTGGCCGACGATCCAGGTGGGGATCTTCTGAGGGCCTCCGTTCTTCTCGTTCAGCGCCCTCGTCATCTCGAACATGGCCCACTCGTGGTGGGCCTGCCACCAGAGGTCGGGCAGGACGAGCAGCACGGCGATTCCGGCGCCCGCGAGCAGATAGCGGTCGGCCACCGTGCGGCGGGCCGGGCCGAGCAGGATGGCGGCCAGCAGGACGATGCCGAAGATGCCCGCGAGGTGGTTGAACTCCGCGCCGATGCCGATGAGCGCTCCCGCGACGAGCCACCAGCGGGTGTCCCCGGTGCGGCCGATCCGTACGACCACGAGCGCGATCGCCGCCCAGGCCAGCACCTCGTACGACGTGGTGTTGGCGATGTGGGCGCCGCCCAGGAGCACGGGCATGGTGGCCGTTGCGATCGCGGCGAGGAGCTGGGTCCGCCGGGCGCCTCCGAGTTCTCGCGCCGTCAGCCCGCCCACGACCACCGTGCCCGCGGCGGCGAGTGCGGGCCACAGCCGCAGGCCGGCCTCCGAGACGCCGAACAGCGACAGCGAGACGCGGGCCAGCAGTGGGGCCAGCAGGGGCTGGTCCACGTAGCTCGCCTGAAGGTGCCGGGCGGAGTCGAGGAAGTACAGCTCGTCGATGTGGAATCCGTAGCGCGTGGACAACGCCATCAGTACGGCGAAGACCAGGCCCGCGACGGCGAGGACCCGTCGGTCCACCGGGGCGATCGGCCCGTTGTCACCCCCGGTCCTGCCTGTCTTGTCCGTCCGGGCTGCGCCCACCTCGTCCACCATTGCCG